>CADCWP010000088.1 GCA_902806425.1 uncultured Truepera sp. | reverse complement strand
AGGGAGTATAACTGCCCTCATACCGTGTGTTTCGGATCATGACTTGACGGGAGGACGCTCCTAAAAGCGCTCAGAGGCTCTCAGTACCTCTCGGAGCCTGTAAGGATGGCGCATACGCCCGGGTAACTACAGCGGCCTACATCAAGGCCGTCAGCAGGGCTCTGAGCGCCTCCTACGAGCTTTCTCAACCACGTTCTCCGTCCACTTGTAATCAAGCTCGGAAGCCGAGTATAAGCTGTGAAACTTCGGGCGAGGCAACGACAACGAGTGACAACTCGATTGCAGCCGTCCTGATGCCGCCTGAGCAAGTTGTGGCTGCGCAGAAGCATAATCAATCATGAGCAGGAAAGAAGCCGCTCTCAGCACGGCAAGAAAGTGACGGTCATGAGTTGGGAATTGGTATAGTGAAGTGGTACCGAGTGATAAGAGCGATAATCCCTTTTTTCCCGTTGTCTCAAGAGGGCGACGAAGGCCTACAGATCGCCTTCCCGGTGGGACAGCTAGGCCACCCTTCACAGCTTGGTCGTCTACAGGCGCACTGCGAAACGGCTTGCGAGGCCGTCCTTGCCCGCCTCCGTCAGTTCCAGCACCCGACTGTGGGCTTCATCCCGCACCACCCACTTCCGCTCTAGCAGCCCCTCCAGCAGCGCCTCAGCTAAAGATCCCGAGAGATGGGCGTTCGCTTGGTGTGCGTTTAGGCATCGACTAGCGAAGTGTCGGCGCTGTTTCTGCAACTTGGTTAGGTCGATGCCGAACCCGCCCAGCACCTCTGCACCTTCAGTCGTGACCCTGTAGTCGTAGACCGATTTGAATGCGGCCGGGATGGGCTCGAGCAGCTTCTGGTCTAGAAACGCCGCTAACAGGGCGTTCCCCAGCGTTCCTCCGAGGTGACCGTAGCAGAGCTTCGCACCGTTTTCGATCGTCTTTAGCGTCGCTTCCGGCTCAAAGGTGGCGAGTGCCGAAAGTGCCTCTACCGCCTTGGCCACGTCGGTGCCCGTCAAGCGGAAGACGTGGTGCCTGGACCCGTAAGCACCATCGATGCGTTCTACCAACTTGCCCCACTGCAACCTATAGAGATGCGCACTGGTGGTCTGCGGGGAGACGCCCGCGACCGCCGCCAGTTCACCCGCGGACAACTCACCTTCGTCCCGCAGAGCGACGAGCATCTTCAAGCGCGAGGGATCACCGACAAGGTGCGCTACAGCAGTAAGGTCAAGCCAACGGTTCATATCGTTCCATTGTAACCGAAGTGTGGGCGCGACAGGGTAGTTGACGGAGCGTGGATGCGACGCGACGTTCTCCACAGCTCGGGTTGCCTCATTAAGGTGCTGTTGGTCTTTAGGGTCCATGAGGGTTCCACGACTTCGGATGATCCATGAGGGTATGGACGCCTGCACGGCACGCATAGTTTGTTACAGGTCAAATCATCTGTACGGGTAGCGAAGGGCGGCGCGTCGTGACTGCGCTTAGGGGGATCCCATGCCTTTTTAGTCCGAGACCCTCCCTACATATTGTCCGATCCAAGGGGGGTCCACGACAGTTAGCCGATCCATGAGGGTATGGACGCGCGAACGACAAGCATAGTTTGACCGTTGACTAACCATGTGCGTTGCAGATGCTGTAGTGTCTCCCGCTCCGGCTGCGTTCGGGGGACTTCGCACGCTTTGGCACACCGCACGCTTTGCGTACATTCCCGATTCATGAGGTTTCCGCAACGTTGGCCGATTCATGGGGTTACCGTCGTCGCGCCACCTCAAACCGACCGTCGGATCAGCTCAACCGATACCGGGCTCTCTGTGGTCGGCACGCTCATACCGGGGTTCGGCAGTCGGCCGCCAGGAGAAACCGCAGTGCGTCATGACAAGAGGCTCGAGACGGCCCTCTTGCGCGCCCTGAGGAGCTCTAGACGGCTGAGGTAGGGGAATGGGCGTAGATACGGCATAGCGCGCTTGGGGCGTTTAGAGGCCGCCTCAGCGTCTGCTGGACATTGGAGTTAGCAATTCGACAAGCCTTGAGCGTGGCTATGGTCTATGGGGTTACCGCGACACGCTATGGTTCATGAGGTTACGACCTTTGCGGTAGCGCGTGAGCGCTATGAGATCACTGCCCGCATAGCGTGCTCGACTTGCGGTTTGGTGCTCAGGCTGGAGCAGCGGGCGTACTGCAGCATGACACGTTGCTTGAGGAATAACCCTCTGGGGCTCTCTAAGGCCCCTCAGAGCGCAGAGAACGGTGGGGAGGCCCGGCTGTGGTGCGGGTGTGTGCGGGGCGCTTAGATGCGGCCTCAGAGCCTGGTGGCTATAAGGGTCGGTCGTAAGCCCCAAGGACTTAGGCAAGTTGGTGTATCGCTCGGAGCGTACCCACGCCGGGATGTCGCGCTTGCGCCTCGAAGTCGCCACAGGTGACGAAAAGCGGGTGCTGCTCAACACGACCTTCAGCACCTACACCGCGGGATTGCGTCAGGTTCTCGAGTGCCTGTACTCAACTAAAGCGTTTCTATGGCTAGACCTAATGTTAGGCACCGATGAGGATTAGGAAATCAGAATTGGGCGACTCTGGAACAGCTGCCGTTGGATAGACAGCCCTGGCCGCTTCGAAGGGAACCTCTGCAAAGGGCATGCTAATCGCCTCTAGTCCTACCTCCACCAGTTTAAGTGCTGGCCCGGTTTTTCCCGAGGTCGACAGCACCAAACGGTCGCGGGAGCGCGTTAGGCCAACGTACATAAGGCGGGCAAGTTCCGCCTCTTCACGCTGCCTCCGCCTATAGGCAAGGAGGGTGTGGAGGGCCGGAGCCTCGAGAAGCCCAGTGTCGCTCTCGAGCTCGAGAGCGACACCGAGCTCTGCGTCGATCAGGGTACCTGACGACCCTCCCTGTTTGGGATAGTCAAGGTCGGCGACGGCGACGACGGGCCACTCGAGCCCTTTGGCAGCGTGCAGCGTCATGAGCGACACCGCCCCCGCGTCTTGCAGCTTGGGACGGCTGACCTTCACACCTGCCAGCTTTAGCCTCCGAAGCCTCCGCGAGACGCTGAACACGTCACCGAGACCGCGCTCCAACGCGCTCACGAGGTCGGTAAAGCCTCTGTAATCAGCCAGCTTACGCTCCCGCCCGGGAAGGTTACCGATGATCGCGGTGTACCCCGTCACCTGGTCTGCGAGCTGCAAAAGTCGGCTGGCTTGCTGGTGTCGCGCTGCGTCCGATAACGCTTCGAGAATATTTGCAGCGTGAGCAAGGCCTTGACCTTTACGCCTGCGCTCACGACGTCACCTGCTACGGTGAGCATGGCTTCGCTAGCCGTAAGTCTGGGATAGCGCTCGGTGCTCATCAGCGCATCGGGAAACGGGTCGCAGCGCAAGAGATACGGGTCCTCACCCTGCTGCACCAGCGCACTGCTCACCAGCGTATATCCCCACATCACACCTTTGCTGTTGCTGTCGTAGCAGCGCCCGACTCCCTCGATCCGCTCACCCGAGACCGCAAAGATGTGCTGGGATAGGGTCAGGGATGCCAGCTTGCCCCCACTGCTCAAGCATCAGCACCCATAAAGACGGACGAAACCGAACCAGGAAACAGCGTTACCGTTGCTCAGCGTGCCGGCACAGCTTCAATAACCGCACGGGAACGCCTTTTACCACTCACCGCTGGCCAAGCGACGTCATCATCATGGCAGTGCGCTGGTATTTCAGCTATCGCTTGTCCGCCGCAAACGTCCGCAACCTGCTGGCTGAGCGCGAGATGGATGTGTCCCGGCAGACGGTAGCCGACTGGGTACAAAAGTTTGGCGTATTCCTAGCAGAAGCCGGCCGACGCTACACTAAACCGCTCGGCTCGCGCTGGTTCGTGGACGAAACGTATGTGCGCGTCGGCAAGACGTGGGCGTATTTGTACCGTGCAGTGGACGAGTCGGGGCAAGTCGTGGACGTACTGCTGCGTGAAAAGCGAGATCTGGAGAGCGCCAAAGCGTTTTTCGAGCAGGCAATCAAACGGCGTGGCGTCGTCCCCAACGAAGTGGTCACCGACAAGCACCGAGCGTACCTTCAGGCAGTGAAGCAGTACGCGCCGAACGCCAAGCACCGTCGTACCGGGTTACATCGTAAGCGGGCGCTGACAACCAAGCCGGTCGAGCGCTCGCATGTTCCTATCAAAGACCGGGTAAAGCCGATGCGCTGTTTGGGGTCTGTTGCAACCGGGCAACGTTTACTGGAGGGTGTCGAGTTGGCTCAAGCGGTGCGGCGTGGCGACATCCGGCCGCCCGGCCTAAGTGACCCAGGCTCGGTGCATGAGTGTGCGAGGCTGGGAGTGGCAACGTTTTCCTGGCTTGCCTCGGAGTTGCGAACCGCCGCTTGAGCAGCATAGGGTATACAACCCCGCATATAAGCGTTTCAGGGTTTGCTATACCCCAGCACAACTTTACAGTCTCGTTTAGGGGTTACGCAAACATGTTGACAAAAAGTGCTCCTTAGCCTACTCTTGTAATAGGTATAACCTATTCGTATTAGTAGTTACGGAACTCTTTTCTCATTGACGGTTGGTCACTGGGGAATGCACGTTTTTATGACTTTGGCTCGTGATAGGCGGTGTAAAGTGGTCAAAAAACGTGTCACGCAGGTAGACATTGCTAGAGCTACAGGAGTGTCACAAGCGACTGTATCGCAGGTGTTGAGTAACAAAGGTCTAGTTGGAATTCCTGCTGAAACACATCAGCGCATCTTCGAAGCTGCGTCGGCACTTGGGTATGCGCCTGATGTGGCAGCGCGCAGCCTCCGAACCGGTAGGACGCTCACGATAGCCAGTGTCATCCCCGATATCACCAACCCGTTCTACCCGGAGTTCCAGCACGGCATCCAGAGCGTCACGGATGACCATGGTTACGACCTGATCCTCTACAACACCGGCGGCGGGGCCGAAAAGGAGCGCAAAAGTTTGCACTCATTGCAGGAGCGGCGGGTCGACGGTGCCATCGTCGTCCTATTCCACATGGGCGCTGCTCGACTTCGTGACCTGCTCGAGACAGGTACCGCTATCGTCCGGCTCGTTGCCAAAAAGCCCGATGATAGCGAGTGGCCATTAGACAACCTCTACCTGAACAACGAAGCCGCTGCCCATGCGGCGACCACATACCTTGCCGGTCGAGGCCACCGTCTGATCGCTTTTATCGGCGGGGAGCTGGGTCCGAGTCCGGAGCGCGCACGCGGATACCGCCGGGCGCTTTCCGAAGCAGGGCTGCAGGTTTCCCAAGACTTAATGCGGTTGGGGAACTTCACCTTTGAGGGCGGTCGCCAGGCGGCGCACGAATTGCTGGCGCTGCCGGGCTCGCCTACCGCGGTATTCGCAGCCAACGATCTGATGGCCCTCGGCGCGTTGGCTGCTCTACGAGAGTTAAGTCTGCGTGCGCCCGACGACCTGGCGGTGATGGGCTTCGACGACCTTCCAGCTGCGTCGCTCGTGAGTCCCGCCTTAACTACGGTGACACAATTTTCCAACCGGCTCGGGCACCGTGCGGCCGAGATGCTATTCGAGCACCTAGCTGGCGTAGTGCCCAACCAGGGGCGCAGTGAGGAAGCGCCGTTCGAGCTTTGTATCCGGGAGTCGGCGTGAGACGTGTGTTGCCGCCCGTTACGACCCACGTAAGCACTATCTTTGGAGGTCTCTGACATGCTCCCACCTTTGCCTTCACTCCGCACCCACCTGCGCGCCGTCATCAAAGACAAGAACCGCCAAGGACACACCACCACCGGACTCACGGACGAACTGGAGCGCTTACCGGACAGTTACGACGCCCTACATGCCTTTTCCAAACGCATTGCTACTTTGCCGCTACGTGAAGACTGGCCCTACATCGAGCCGGCTGCGTCAAGTTGTTTTGGGATAGCGTGAGCTGGAGCTATGCCAGCTCGTTTTGGTGGGGCGTTGTTGTTTGTCTTAAGGGATCGAGAGCGACAGCTCGTCCCACAAGTTGAACCCGTGGAGCCAGTTACGACGGCGTAGCCGAGAGGGCGTGCGGGCACGGGTATGACGGAAAAGGTTGCCGAGTTCAGCGTGGGCGAACAAGAAAGCTTGCGTGCGTTCTAGACTCCTGAAGCCGCGTTGTTGCCGTTCCCTGTCTCGGGTAGGACGGTGACTCTGCTCAATGAGGTTGTTCTGACGCTCAGCCGCTGAGACCCTAACGTGCAGCGTGGAGCTTAGCTCAGGCGTCTCACGGATGGCCGCGCCGTAACTCCTGAGGCCGTCGGTGACGATCCGCTCGGGGATGTCCTGCTCGTCGAGCAGCCGCTGCAAGCAGCGCTTCGCGGCTTTCTTACAACGCGTCTTTTGCAACAGCACATCAAGCACCTCGCCATGCTCGTTGATCGCGCGCCACAACCAGTGCACGACGCCACCCATCACGATCCGCATTTCATCCAGGTGCCAAACACGTCCTTGCTTGGGTTTACGCTGTCGTAATGCTTCTGCCAGATCAGGTCCGAAGCGTCTGCACCATGCCCTTAGCGTTTCGTGACTGACGTCGATGCCCCGCTTGAACAACAACTCCTGTACATCTCGGTAGGAGATCGGCAAACGGTGGTAGAGGTAGACGGCGTGGCCGATGACCAGCTTGGGGAAACGGTAGCCCTTAGGACTCTCGGACGCGTCATTCACCTCAAGAGCCTACCCGACCCGAAATAACTTGATCCTGGTATGTCGTTGTCAAGTAGAACCAGAATTCAAAACAGGCGTTACAGTTTGATGAAGGTGCCTGAAAAGTTCGCGAGCGATGTAGGTTTTCAGGATGCGCAATGACGCTCGCTGAGTTTTTCCACGCGCTTTGAGCTTTGCTAGCAGTGTCTTCGTCCTTTCGTCACAGCGACTTCTTGTTAGGGCGATAATGTGAAGTGCCCAGTTCAACCGGCGATTGCCCCCGTGGTTGAGCTGCATTCGGCTATTCTTACCGCTGCCTCGCTCAACCGGAGCAGCACCGCAGTAACTGGCAAACTGACCTTCGTTGGCAAAACGTTCAATCGTACCCACCTCACCCAAGATGACGCTGGCTACGACGGGTCCTACACCTAGAAGTTCCAGCAGAGCGGGGGCAAGCGTTTTCACCAGCTTCTTCATCTGTTCGGACAACTCGGCCAGTTGCTCCTCCAGAACATGAATGACTTGTGTTAAGGCAGATCGGGCAGAAGAACCTGGGTCGAGGGCTTGCAAGGCCATCCGATTAGCTTTGAGTTGCTCGGACAGGCGTCGCTGTGTTCGGGTGAGGTCTTGAAACTCGCGTTGGCCTGCGCCAGGGTGAAAGACTGGTAGTTCAGGATTAGCCAGTAGTGCCCTGGCAGCATTGGAAGCATCCACCACGTCGTTCTTCTTCCGTCCCAAGCGCGTTCGGTACTGACTCGTGAGATTAGGAGGAATGTGGTGGATCGTCTCACCGTGCGCGATTAGCGCGCTTACGAACGGCAGAATGAAACGGTTAGCGGCACCTTCGATAGCCCAGCGATACCTGGGGAAAGATCCTGCAAATTCGTGAAGTCGCGCCAACCCCGCGGTATCATTCGAGACAGTCAAAGACGCAAGCGTCGTGCCATTCTCGTCAAGCGCTGCCACGGTGTGGCTGTCTGGATGCGGATCAAGGCCTATCGTAACCACGTTGGTTTTACACCTCCTAGAATGAGCTAGGCACGGCGTACGCATGTCTGAACGGATCATGCCAATGGATCGGCAGCCTGGTATCCGGCGATGCGCCGTGCCCTACTCATGGCGGGGTGTGCAAATCAAGTTATGGCCATGTCTGTAGGCTGACGCAACCTGGGCAACACCCCAAGCTCGTTATACAGACGCAACCACCGCGCCTAGTTATCTTGGACGAACCGACAAGCGCCCTCGACATGACTATC
>CADCWP010000087.1:3786-7955 GCA_902806425.1 uncultured Truepera sp. | reverse complement strand
CGGTGTGGCGACGCCGCCATCAGTTCAGGGCACGGCTGTGTCATTCGCGTCGTCGGGAACAGCGCCATGAAACCTAACTGCGGCTGTAATACTAGAAGTCATCTCAAAAATGCTCCAGCATAATAACGATATGTTAGCAGCGAGTGAAAGACCATAAGCGTCTGTAACGGCCATAATCTCGGTTTCTTTACCACTTACTCAAGCGGCCTCACCCCTCTATTAGGCGTGTCGTGACGTACACCTCCGACTCGAGCGTCCGGTGAACCGGGCAGAGATTTGCAATCTCGACGAGGCGCTCCCTTTGCGCGTCGTCCAGAAGGCCCCTCACTGCTATTTCGCGGCTAAACATGTCGACTTTGGACCGTTTCGTTTGGCAGTCCTCACAGTCTCTCGCATGGACCTTTTCGTGCGTCACGTTCACCGTTACTGCCTCGAGCGTCCAGCCCTTGCGGTCGGCGTAGAGGCGCAGCGTCATCGAGGTGCAGCTCGCCAGAGCCGCAGCCAGAAGATCATACGGGGACGGCCCCAGGTCTGTGCCCCCTACAGACAGCGGCTCATCGGCGACGAGGTGATGCCCGTTCATCTGGAGGTCGGTGCGCAGCCCCTTTTCGGTGTACGCCACCACACGGTTGTCGGCAGCATTTGCCCACCATGCGGGGCATTTGGGCTCGAGGTACCTGCGCCCCCACGCCGCAATCACCTCACCCGCGTAGCGCGAGTCAGCCTCCTCGGTGAGGAGATGGTCGGCATTGTCCAGGGAGACGAAGCTCTTGGGGTGCTTTGCGGCGGTGAAAATGTCCGCAGCGTTTCCTATTCCTACGATGTTGTCGTTGGGCGCGTGGAGGACGAGTAAGGCACGCCCGAGCTTGCTGATAACCTTCAGCATGTGCTGATCCCTAAGATCATCCAAAAAGCGCTTTTTGATGGTGAAACGCCGCCCCGCCAGGACGACCTCCGCTTCTCCATCGGCGCTAATGGCCTCTTGTTTGCTTTCGAGCAACTTAAGGACGTGACTAGGTTCGCAAGGCGCTCCCAGGGTGGCAACTGCCCGTACCGACGGGAGCGCGGAGGCGGCCAGCAGCACCGCCGCTCCGCCCAGCGAGTGGCCAACAAGCAGTTGCGGGGCTTCGTGATGTGCCTCTAAAAACCGCGCGGCGGCGACCAGATCTGCGACATTCGAGGAGAAGTCCGTGTCGGAGAAATCCCCTTCGGACTCACCCAGACCAGTGAAGTCGAAACGCAGCACCGCGACGCCCGCAGCGCACAACGCGCGCGAGATGTTATAGGCCGCCTTAAGGTCCTTCGAGCAGGTGAAGCAGTGGGCAAAGAGCGCGTATGCAACAGGCTCGCCGCCAGGAGGCAGCTCAAGATAAGCGGCCAGCAGCTGGCCACTTGCGTTCGGGAAGCTTACCTTGGTCGAAGGCATAGCTATATCCTTTCGGGACGGTTTTACACCCGTCGTGCTAGCGCTCTATCCAAATTAAATGCTGCGCTGATAAGACTCAGGTGCGTAAACGCCTGCGGAAAGTTCCCCAACGCCTCGCCGCTCGGCCCCGTCTCCTCGGCGTAGAGCCCAAGGTGGTTGGCGTAGCCCAGCATCCGCTCGAACATCAGCCGCGCCTCATCGAGCTTCTTCGGGTCGGTACGCCCCGCACGGGTAAGCGCCTCGACGAGCCAGAAGGTGCACATGTTAAACGTGCCCTCCTCGCCCATAAGACCGTCCGGGGCGTGCTCAAAGTTGTAGCGATACACCAGGCCGTCCGAGAGCAAGCCACCGTCCTCAGGCGACTTCTGGATAGCCTCCAGCATCCGCAGCATCCTCGGGTCGGTCGGCGAGAGAAAGAAAACCAGCGGCATGATGAGCGTGGCGGCGTCCAGAGCGTCCGAACCGTAAGACTGCACGAACGCCCCGCGCGCCTCACTCCAGCCCCTCTCCATCACCTCTTCATAGATCTTGTCTCGTTCTTTAAGCCACTGCTCGCGTTCCGAGGGAAACGAACGCTTCTCGGCAAGGCGCGCTCCGCGGTCGAGCGCGACCCAGCACATGACTTTGGAGTAGACGTTCTGCTGGGGGCCGCCCCGTGGTTCCCAGATGCCCTCGTCGGGCCTCCCCCAGTTGTCGCAGAGCCAGTTCAGGAGCCGCCGCACCTTCTGCCAGAGGTCGTAGGATATGGGCGCGCCGTGCTTGTTGTATAAGTACACGGCGTCTAGCAGCTCGCCGTAGATGTCGAGCTGGAGCTGGCCCGAAGCGTCGTTACCGATTCTGACTGGGCTCGAGCCCTTATAGCCCTCGAGGTGCTCAAGAACCTCCTCGTGCAGGGGCGTTTGTTCGCCGATACGGTACATCAGGTTGAGAGAGCCGTCGGGGCTGTCCGCCAGACAGTGTTCGCTCAACCACTCCATAAAGTGTGCCGCTTCCTCGGTAAAGCCGATCCGCAGAAGGCCGTAGAGTGAGAAGGCGGCGTCCCGAATCCAGGTGTAGCGGTAGTCCCAGTTGCGCTCGCCGCCCAGAGTCTCGGGTAGGCCGGAGGTGGCTGCGGCGACAATGGCCCCGGTCGGGGCGAAAGTAAGGAGCTTTAGGGCGAGCGCCGAGCGCTGCACCGTTTCGCGCCAGCGCCCTTGATACGTGCACTTGGAGAGCCAGCCGCGCCAGTAGGCGACCGTAGCCTGAAAAAGCCCCTCCATCTCCTCCTCGCTGGGGCAAGGGAGCACTGCGTCGTCGGACGCTAGTGACGCCAAGACGAAGTTTGCCGTCTTCCCCTCCCGCAGCGAAAAGTCGGCGGTAACGCCCTCTCCGTTCTGCTCCAAGGGCAGCAGCGTGGCGAGCGCGAGGCTGGCGTTCTCGGCGCGGAAGATGGCCCCTTCGGCCGTCAGCTCGACCCTGTGGGGATCGCGGGCGTAGTTAAACGCCGGTTGGCAGCGGGCGCGGAACGTCACCTCGCCGCGCACGCAGCGGACGCGGCGCACGAGCTGTTGCTCGCCGCCCACAGGCATGAAGTCCACGGTCTCGGCGACGCCTGATGGGGACAAAAAGCGGGTGACGAGGATGTTGGTGTCAGGCCAGTAGAGTTGCTTGGTGGTCGCACCCTCATAGGTTGGCGCGATCTGAAAGCGTCCGCCTTTAGCGTCATCCAAAATGGCGGCGAACACGCTCGGCGAGTCGAAGTGCGGCAGGCAGAGCCAGTCTAGAGAACCGTTCTTGCCAACCAACGCCGCTGTGCGCAGGTCGCCGATGACGCCGTAGTTCTCGATGGGTTGGTAGGGCAACTTTTCAGCTCCTGGGGCACGGCAGATTTAGGGGGAGGACGGTTTTACCTGCTGCACGTTGCGGGCACTCGACCCGGTGGGGTTGTCTACGACTTCAAACGCTACTGCCGTGCCGGGTTTGAGGGTGCGGTAGCCCTCGCCGGGAATCGCTGTGAAGTGGAAGAATATTTCTTGATCTGACTCGCTCATGATGGAGCCCACGCCTGCCGCTACATCGAAGGTGTGGACCACCCCCCTTGCGACGGGAAGCCCGTGGTCGCCGAGCGTTGGCGCGCCTTCCGCCCAGGCCTGCTGTGGGATGCGGACGCGCGTCACCTCCGGGGCTGTATACGCCTCATAGGCGTAGTCTCGGCGGGTTTCCATCACAGCCCGCAGGTCGCGCCGCAGTTCCTCCAAGGTCGGACGTCCCACGAAGAACCAACCGTTATAAATTTTGTGGACGGAGAGGTCAGGCCGCAACACGAAGGTGTAGGGTTGGGCACGGTAAGCGTACTCCCCCTCGGTTTTGTCGAGTATGCCTAGCGCCTTGATGACGTCGCGCTTCTCGTCGGACAAAAACGGCCAGGTTGCCCCGAGACCCGCCCGGAAGGCTGCCTGAACGAGCGGAGGGTCGGCGCTGATGGTCACGAGCTTACAGAAGTTCACAGCTAGCTCCCCCTGGAACTGCACGAGCTGCCTTAGCTGCTCCTGATCCCTGGGGCAGAAGAAGCCTCGGTTGAAGACGACGATAAGCGGGTAGCCGTCGGTGAAGCCGAGCTTCTCGTCGAGCGGGCTCGGCTTGGTATAGCCCGAGATGCGCCTCACGGCGCTGCGGTGGTCGGGAAGCTCGATGTCGGGAAAAGGCTCGTTAGCCTGGAGGCTGACCATGAAGGCGCTTCCTTACCCCTCGAGGGCGGAGAAGA
>CADCWP010000087.1:0-3776 GCA_902806425.1 uncultured Truepera sp. | reverse complement strand
GGCTGTTCAAAGACTCGGCTAGAGTCGGGTGGGTGAACATGCTGTCGCGCAGTACCGTGTAGGGAGCGTCGCAGGACATCGCCGTCTGGACGACAGCTGTGACCTCGCCCCCTTCGATGCCGAGCATGGCGAAGCCGAGGATACGCTCGGTGTCGGCGTCCACTACCGCCTTCATGATGCCCCTCGTCTCGCCCGTCTCGATGGCCCTGGCAACATTAGTCATCGACAACTTGGCGATTCGGACGTTGTAGCCCTGTTTGCGGGCCTCTTTCTCACTCAAGCCAATTCGGCCAATGAAAGCTTGCTCGGGCGTCGTGAACGCTTCTTTTGTTATTCGCTTGCGCTCAACACGCTAAGCATCTACTCGAACGTCTCTCGCTTGACCCCGGTAAGACGTTTGAACTGCGCTGGCTCCCGCACACCTCAGGCTCTATCTCAGCAGCTAGAGCGTACTTTCACAGGAATTCTAGTCATTGATAGTGAATGCCATCATGTCAACCTCGTCTTAGCCCAGCACCACCTGAGAGAGCGGCACCGGACGCTCTTATGCTTAGCGCTCTTGCAGCTCGAGCGCGACGCCGTTCATGCAGTAGCGGAGCCCGCCAGCCTCCTGGGGTCCGTCGGTGAATAGGTGACCGAGGTGGGAGTGACAGCGTGCGCAGCGCACCTCGGTGCGGACCACCCCATGCGAATGGTCCTCAAGCAGTTCAATCGCGTCCGGCGAGACTGCTTCGGTGAAGCTAGGCCAGCCAGTGCCCGAGTGGTACTTGGCGTGACTATCGAAGAGCACGTCTTTACAGGCGGCGCAGCGGTAAAGACCGTCGTCGTCGATGTCGACATATTTGTTGCTAAAAGGACGCTCGGTGCCTGCCTGGCGCAGCACCGCGTACTGTTCCGGCGTCAAACGTTCGCGCCACTCAGCGTCGGTACCAGGTAGAGCGTCCGCAGCTCGCTCTTTAGCTTCACTTAGGGAACTGGCTTCTAGCGACAGCCCTACCGAACAGCTCACACCTGTCCCGTTCAGGCCGCAGTAGCCGTTAGGCACCTTATGCAGGTACTGCTGGTGATACGCCTCGGCATAGTAAAAAGGTCCTGCCGGAGCGATTTCTGTAGTGATGGATCCGTAACCTGCTCCGCGCAGGTCTTTCTCGTAAGCGTCGCGGCTGGCTGTAGCAGCCCTCCGCTGCTCGTCCGTGGTGGTGTAGATAGCGGAGCGGTACTGAGTACCACGGTCGTTCCCTTGACGCATCCCTTGGGTGGGGTCGTGAGCTTCCCAGTGAACCTTGAGCAAAGCCTGGTAGCTGACCTTCTCCGGGTCATAGACGACCATCACCGCTTCGGCGTGTCCCGTCCGACCGCTACAGACCTCGTGATAAGTCGGGTGTGTCGTGTGACCGCCTTGGTAACCGACCGCCGTCGTGTACACGCCGTCAACCTGCCAAAATATCCGCTCGGCCCCCCAGAAGCAACCAAAGCCGAAGTAGGCGACCTCCATCCCCTTGGGATAGGGAGGTTGGAGGGGAGTGCCGAGCACCGCATGGTGGTCCGGCACAGTAAAGAGCTGTTGGTCCCGACCCGGAAGGGCCTCCTTAGGCGCAATTACTTCAGTTTTACGACGTGTAAAAAACATTTATTTACCTCCATTGAAAACTTGTGGGCGCGAGAGTGATAGGGCGGTTTGTGAGGGTCACCGGCAGCTAAAGAACTCCAAGGTTGCACTTGGCAGCATGCATACTGTAATAAGTTGAGCTCTCAATAAGCGGTAGCTCCGTACCTTTACCTGTACAAAGTATAGACAGCAAAGTTCACAGCTTTATCACGGGTGCGCTTCAGCTACACGCTGCTCAACAAATCGCTGCCAGTAGGGTCACAGTGGCAAAATTCAGAGGCTGAGACCGTTAGCTACGGTGGCGTCAAGCCTGTCCTTTATCCGGGTGGCCCGCACGCGCGACACCCGCGTTGCTAATAAGGACATTGAGTCTCCCCGAACCGCTCAACTATTGCCTTTACGACACGCTGGCGGACCTTTATTAGCATCGCCGAAGATGACCTGCGCCTCACTTCCGCCTTCAGAAGACGAGCGGATCATTTCTTCTAGCGGCTCCTAACTGTTTACCGACGAGGGTCGCACGTACGCTGGCAAGCCAGCGCGTACGCTTTAGGTCTGTACTTGGGCCAATTCGGCGTTTTTGCGGGACTCACGAAGCGTCTTGAGCGCCCCACCCCACGCGACAAGTTCGTCGAGCATTCTGGCAACGTTTTTCTGGTGCCTGTCGCGCGGCGTCACCCTATGTTCCTGGAAATCGTCGAAGATGGAGAGTGCAACCGCAGTGGCGACATCGGCAACATTAAATTCACCCATCACCAAGCGCAGATGTTCAACAGCACGAACGCCCCCGTCGACGCCGTAGCCGACGAACCCGGCGACCTTGTCGGCCCACTCGGCATACAGAAAATCGATAGCGTTTTTTAACGCGCCCGAGGTTGCGCGGTTGTACTCTGGCGTCACAAAGATGTAGGCGTCAAACGACCCTATCGTAGCCGCCCATTTGTGGGTATGAGGGTGGCTGTAGCGTCCGGCAAAAGGCGGCTCGGGCTCGTCGAGGAGAGGCAACTTGTAGTCGGCAATGTCGATAACCTCGAAGGTCGCGTCTTCACGTCCGGCTGCGAGGTCGTAGAGCCAGCGGGCGACAGCGTCGGCCCTGCGACCAGGTCGGGTGCTCCCGACGATAATCGCCACTCTTAATGCGTCGGCGGATGTCGCGTGTCCCGCACTTTCCTGTACAGTCTGATCCATTTAGCTTACCTCCTTAAAATCTTACCGACGTCGTTAGTAAGCCTCGGCAAGCCCGTGCGGTTCTACATCCCGCCCGAGCTTAGCTGAGCTGCGGTTGCCTGCGGGTAGCATCAGCCACACGCTTCAAGGGATCTCGAGCTTCTCTACACCTCCCTCCAGCGCCCAGGCCACCCTCCGCTCGTTGCGTTTCGGCTCGTGTGACGGCGTCGCCGTTTAGGTCGAAGGCGACGACTTCGTGGCCGCCGAAAAGCAGCGCGGTGGTTGTAGACGCACTACAGGTGTATTTGCGCGAGCTGTTTCTGAAAGTACGTTCTCAGGCCCTCGGCCAGCGCGGGTAGGGTTGCCGCGCGGCGCAGGTGAGCCGTATCCGGCGTTTTCGCAAACAACAGGTCGGCGACCGCCACCACGGTTAAGCTGTCGGCTGGCCGCTCGATCAAAACCTTGTCGCCCGCCGTGATCGCGCCTTCGCGGAGCACGGCGACGTACCACCCAGTGCGGCGGCTCCGCACGAAGCGCCGGAGGATGTCGTCCCGACCGAACCGCACGCCGAGCTTGTAGCAGGGCTGGCGTGGTTGCGTGACCATCAAAACGGCCTGACCTATGTGCCAGCGTTCGCCGATCATCACCGTGTCCTCGGCGAGCCCCTGTGTGGTGAGGTTTTCGCCGAACATCCCCCACGGCAGGTCCATTGTTTCCAGCTCGCGCCGCCACGGTTCGTAGTGTTCGGTAGGGTAGACATAGATCGCCTTGTCCGCCCCACCGTGGACACTTAGGTCAGCCTGCCGGTCGCCGTCCAAGTTCAGGCGACGCGCCACCACCGGCCCCGTCACCGGCTCCTTGAAGATGCCGGTGACGACGGTGCGGTCCTTCCACAGCACGGAGCGTGGCAGGCCGACGTTTACCGACACAAGATGCGAGGGGGTAGGCTGCGTCATAGTACACCTGTTTCGTCATACTGAACTATCTCCCTTGAGCGAGT
>CADCWP010000086.1:7655-8002 GCA_902806425.1 uncultured Truepera sp. | reverse complement strand
GCATACTTGGCGAACTCGAGAAGAGGAAATGAAGAGTGGACGCATAAATCAATCTGGATTGCCTTATCCCAACGTGATCCACTCTTTCTCTCGTCATTATGGGAAACACTTGGTCTCAGTAAAACCACATCTCTCTATGTGTGGCATGGAGAAACTCAAAACGGCTATTTGTTGGAGGTATCGCCTGGAATTTGGGACACTCATAGAAGTGCAGAAGCAATAAGACAACGTTTGCCGGAGCCACTAGACGAATGGCGACTACAGCAAACCTTGTAGTCACGCTCTTTGTCAAAGCATTTTGAGCTGAATCGAGACCTAAATCTCAAGCTTCTGTCTGACCAACTCCT
>CADCWP010000086.1:0-7645 GCA_902806425.1 uncultured Truepera sp. | reverse complement strand
CCAACTCCTGTGCGAGCTGCGGGTTGGCCTGCCCCTTGGTCTCTTTCATCAGCTGCCCGACGAAAAAGCCCAACAAGCCGGTTTTACCACCCCGGTATGCTGCGGCTTTGTCGGGGTTGCGTGCGATAAGGGCGTCAACGATAGGTTCCAGCGTGCCCGCGTCGGAAACCTGCTCGAGCCCCCGAGCCGCGACGATCTCACGCGCTTTCCGCCCGCCCTCGGCCATCTCCGCGAACACCTCTTTAGCCAGCCGCGTGCTGAGCGTGCCGTCCTCGATGAGCGCGACAAGTTCGGCGAGGGCTTGGGGAGGCACCCTAAACGTGCCGTCTTCGCGGCGCTCCCGTGCAACTTCACCGACAACCCAGCTGGCGAGCTGCGGGCTGGCGTGTGCAGCAGTCGCCGCTCTAAAATAGGCTGCCAACGCCTCGTCCCGGGCTAGAACAGCCGCCTCTTCGGTCCCGACGCCCCCCTCTACAAACGCTGTAAAGCGGGCGAAGTCGTCCCTGACAAACTCGGTGGTGACGTCTCGAGCGGGTTCGGAGGGTGTTGCGACCGGCTTTTTCGCCGGTCGCCGCGTTCTCGCTTCGGGCTTGTCAGCGTTTGCGTCCCTGTGCGCGTCCCGGGTGTCGCGCAGGGTGATGGTGCGGTTGAAAACGAGGGCGTCCGCCGTAGAGTCGGAGTCGCGGACGAAGTAGCCTTGCCGCTCGAACTGATAGTGCGTGTCGTTGGCGTCACGCACCACACTCGGCTCGACGAAGCCGTGCTTGAGCGTAAGCGAGTCAGGATTGAGCTTTTGGGCGAAAGGAACGTCGTCCGCTTCCGGGTTCGGAACGCTGAAGAGCCGGTCGTAGAGCCGGAACTCGGCGGGAACCGCGCCGTCTGCCGCAACCCAGTGAATAACGCCCCGCACGTCCCTACCCGGCGCTTCGCCCAGCGTGTCCGGTTGGAAGGTGCAGCGGAGTTCGGTTCCGCCCGCATGGTGAACGACCTCGTCGCAGCGGATGACGTAGGCGTGCCGCAGCCGCACCCTGGCCCCTGGCGAGAGGCGTCTAAAGCCGCGTTCCGGCCTCTCCTGAAAGTCGCTCCGCTCGATGTAGAGTTCACGGCTAAAGGGCAACCCGCGTGAGCCTTCGTTCGGAATGTCGTGCGGCCAGTAGGGAGCGTCGAGGGTTTCGGTTTTGCCTTCGGGATAGTTCGTCAAGACGACCTTGAGGGGCTCTAAAACGGCCATCACGCGCGGCGAGAGGGGGCTGAGGTCGCTGCGGACGGCGTACTCTAGGAGCGCGATGTCGACGGTGCGGTTTGTACGGGAGAGCCCGACGCGGCTGGAAAAGTCGTGGATCGCTTCGGGCCGCACGCCGCGCCGCCTAAGTCCGGCCAGCGTTGGCATCCGGGGGTCGTCCCAGCCCGAGACCGCGCCGAGCTGAATAAGTTGCGTCAGCTTGCGCTTGCTGGTGACGGTGTACTCGAGCCCCCGTCGCCCGAACTCGTACTGGTGAGGGCGCTGACCCTCCCAGAGGTTGTCGAGTAGCCAGTCGTAGACGGCGCGGTTATCGGCGAACTCGAGCGAGCAGAGCGAATGCGTGACGCCGTCCAGGGCGTCGGTCGGAGCCTGCGCGAAATCGTAGCTCGGGTAGATATGCCACGCGTCGCCGGTGCGGTAGTGAGCCGCGTTGACGATGCGGTATAAGACCGGGTCACGCAACTTCATGTTGGGGTTCGTTAGGTCGATCTTGGCGCGCAGCACGTGCGCGCCGTTCTCGAACTCGCCCGCGCGCATCCGCTCCAGCAGGTCAAGGTTCTCGGTCACGCTCCGGTCACGGTACGGGCTCGGGACGCCGGGGGCGGTGGCGGTGCCGCGCAGCCGTGACATCTCCTCATCGGTGACGCTGTCGACGTACGCCTTGCCCGACTTGACGAGGCGCACGGCCATTTCGTAAAGCTCGTCAAAGTAGTTCGACGCGTAACTGACCTCGCCCGCCCACTCCCAACCGAGCCACCGCACGTCGCGGATAAATCCCTCGGCGTACTCGAGGCGCTCGGTCTCGGGGTTGGTATCGTCCAGGCGGAGCCGGGTCAGCCCGCCGTAGTCGTGCGCCAGACCGAAGTTGATGTAGCTGGCGACCGCGTGCCCGATGTGCGCGTAGCCATTGGGCTCCGGCGGAAAGCGCGTGATGACCTGTGGATAGGCCCCGCGAGCGACGTCCCGGTCTAAGATATCGGTCAAAAAGTTTTCTGAAACCAGCCGCGCACGGGGTTCCGCGTCGGGGGCGGGGTCAGCGTTGGAGAGGTCGGGGGGGGCGGCTCCTGCCATAGGTGAGCCTATCATCCCCGGAGTTTCCTCACAACCAAAAGCTTTACGTTTAGGGCTGACCTGGGGCACCTACAGAGCCGCCTGAGGACAACCTATCTAGGGTGTGAGCAGAATACGCGAGCGAAACCCCCGCCGTCCCCTGACGCCCGCGTGGTGCTCGAATACAGAGCCCGCGCCCGCGCCGCCGCCCCGCGCGGTTGTGACGTAGAGCGTCTCCAGTTCCGGCCCACCGAACGCCGCCGAGGTGACGTTTTCGGCGTCTACTACGATTTTGGAGAGCACCCGCCCGTCCGCTGCGTGATGCACAAGCGCGCCGCCGCCGTACCGCGCCGAAAAAAAGGTGCCGTCTTCGGCCATCGCCATGCCGTCGGGTGTCCCTTCGGCTGCGGACGCTTCGTAGATGAGGTCGCGCCCGGTGAGTTTAGAGGTCGTCTCGTCGTAGGTGAATCGGTACACGTGCCGCGCCGTCGAATCCGTCCAGTAAAAAAACTTGAGGTCGGGCGAGAAGCCCATGCCGTTGGCGATGCGGGTGCCGTCCCAAAGTTTTTCGAGTATCCCATTTCCGTACACACGGTAGACGCCGCCGGTGGTCTCCGCGCTGCCGACGGTACCTGCGAACACGTCCCCGGTGGGCGTAGCGATCACGTCGTTAAAGCGCTCCACCCCCTCCTCTTCGACCTCTATCAGCGTTTCGGCTTCTCCACCCATCCTCTTATCGACGGGGAGCCGCGCGACGCTCGAAACGCGAAAGAGCAGCAGGCTGCCGTCCTCTTGCAGCGTAAAACCGCCGACCTTTTCGCCGCTGTAGATGACCTCGTGCCGAGCGTTTCTGTAACGGTGCAGGGTGCCGCCGTCGATGTCGGTCCAGTAGAGACAGCCTTCGCGGTCGTCCCAAAGCGGGTTTTCACCGAGGATGCAGTGGGGTTGCGTAAAAACGTTCATGGAGTACCTCGCCTTTTAAGGTAGCAGCTTTACGCTAAAGCCTACACCCCGGCGTGCGGGAGTCACAGCTTGGGACTAGATACGTTCGTTAGGCTAAGATGTGAGTTTGGCTACGTGACACGTGGATTTTTAGTTGGAGCTGTGTTCGTTTACAGCGCGGTGCTCGTCGGTCTGGCACTTTTTCGGGTGCTGAGGCTCGAGGGGCCGTGGTGGCTTGCCCTGCCGAACATCCTGCTGCCCTTTCTGTTTTTACCGCTGCCCTTGCTCGCACTGTTAGCGTTCCGGATGCGCTCTCGCCTCCTCCGCCTCTGCACCGGCTCCCTCGTTTTACTCTTCGTCCTGCTTTTCAGCGGACAGTTTTTGCCCCGTGCGCCCTTTGCAACCCCTGGCGGTACCGCTCTTCGCGTGATGACTTTCAACCACTTTGCGCTAAACGAAGACACGACGGCGATTAAAGGGGCCATCTTAGAGCAGGATGCGGACATCGTGGCGCTCCAAGAGCTGACACCGAACGTTGCGAAGATGGTGAGGCTCGAGCTTAGCGCGCAGTACCCGCACCAAGCCCTGCGTCCGTCCCTTGCCGGTACGGACCTAAATGGGCTCGGTATTCTCAGCCGTTTTCCTCTGCGCAGCGGCCTCTACAGCGAGACCTACCGGGGTCAGCGAGTTACGGTGCAGGTGCAGAAAAAACGTTTTGACTTCGTCAACATTCATCCTGTTATCCCTTTCGCCGCGACTGTTTCAGCTGAGGCGGCGTTTTTTGCAACGTTTACTACACGCACGCGAGACCAGCAACTCAGCGCGTTGGCAGATGTCGCCCGAGCCTTGGATACAGTGGTCATTGCAGGCGACTTCAACCTCAGCGACAATGAAACGGCTTACCGCAGACTGTCCGGCCTCATGACCGACGCCTACCGCCACACGCGCGCGGGTTTCGGTTTTACCTTTCCTACCGGCAGGGCGGTCAAAGGGGTTCCGCTACTACCCCTCACGCGCCTCGATTACATCTGGGTCAAAGGCCTCGAGCCGACCGGAGCCTACCGCGACTGCCGCAGCAGCTCGGACCACTGCATCGTCGTCGCCGACGTTCGGCTGCCCTGAGGGGCCGCACGTGTAACTCGCCCTGGACCTTGTGGTGGACAACCCTATGGTATCTAACGTTATGCGAATACGCGCGGGCGTGGTTATCGTAGTGGGAGGCAGAATTGCCCTCATAGAGCGCGTTAAAGCGGGCCGCACCTACTATATAGTCCCCGGCGGCGGTGTGGTGGACGGCGAGTATACGGAAGAGGCTGCCCGCCGCGAAGCCAAGGAGGAATTGGGCTTAGACGTAACCCTCGAGCGCCTTTTCGCAGTCGTCGAGCGCGTGGAGCGGGGTGCCGTCACCCATGTTCAGCTGTACTATCTCGTCAAAACAGCAGCGGGCGTCTTCGGAACAGGCGAAGGCGAGGAATACGGGCGCTCACCCACGCATGGAACATACCAAGCCGTGTGGCTACCTCTGGCGGACGTTAAAGAGCACCACAGCTACCATAAGGTGCTAATGGAGTACCTGGCCGAAAACGGTATTCCCAAGGAAATTTTGCACCTGAGAGAAGCTGCCGACTACCCGATTTGACCGAATAGGGGTTTGACGCAGTGGCCTGTCAACGCTGCTTAAACCTTTGGTTCCCCTTCGAGGCCCGCTGCACGTGAGCCTGGTGGCCATACGCTAGAGCTACGGGTCCGACGCCTGCGAGCATCCTGCATCATTCTAAATAAAGACCTCCACGCGTATCCCTAGGAGGCCCTCACAACGCGCGTGTTAGACTCATCCGCATGGCGCAGCCCGACCTTTTGCCTAGTGAGTTGCCCGACCTCGAGACGCTCGCCCCGATTTTGGGTCAGCTCACCTTCGGCGCGCTTGCCGGGTTCGCGGCGGGTTACGCGCTTAAAAAGATCGGTAAGGTCGCTGCGGTAGCGCTCGGGATCTTTTCCAGCTTCTGGCCTATTACGGCTTTGTCGAGGTCAACTGGCTGCGGATTCAGGAGAGCGTTGATCCACTCCTAAAGCCCGACTCGTTGGAAACGCTCTGGGGAGACCTGCTCGGGCTGCTGACGCTCAACTTGCCCTTTGCGGCGGCGTTTATCCCCGGCTTGCTGGTCGGTTTGCGACGCGGCTGAGAGCGCAATCATTCTGAGTGGGGTGCGCTCAACCTACTTGACACCCTTTACTTGACATCAGGGTAGCGCCCTGCATATGATGACGGACGGTTAGCACTCGCGTGTAACGAGTGCTAAAAAGACCATCAGAACGCAGGAGGTTGGTATATGGCGCTAAAACCGCTAGGAGACAGGGTCATCGTCGAGATCGTCGACGAGCCGCAGACTACGGCGAGTGGCATCGTGTTGCCCGACACCGCCAAGGAGAAAAGCCAACGCGGCAAGGTGATCGCCGTCGGACCGGGCAAGCTGCTTGACAGCGGCGAGCGCGCCTCGGTCGAAGTCAGCGAGGGCGACACCGTGATGTTCGCTAAATATGGCGGCACCGAGGTCACGCTTGATGGCAAAGACCTCATGATCCTGCAAGAACGCGACATCATCGCGGTCGTTGCGTAACTAGGAGACAAAATATGGCAAAAGACCTGATTTTTCAAGAAGAAGCGCGCCGTGCGCTAGAACGCGGCGTCAACGCGGTCGCCAACGCCGTTAAAGTGACGCTCGGGCCAAAGGGCCGTAACGTCGTGTTGGAGAAAAAGTTCGGTTCCCCGACCATCACCAAAGACGGTGTCACAGTCGCCAAGGACATCGAACTCTCGAAGCCCCTAGAGAACATCGGCGCAAAGCTGCTGATCGAGATCGCCTCCAAAACGAACGACATCACCGGTGACGGTACCACCACCGCCACGGTGCTCGGTCAGGCCATCGTCAAAGAAGGTCTTCGCAACGTCGCCGCGGGCGCGAACCCGCTCGCGCTAAAGCGCGGCATCGACAAGGGCGTCGAGGCTGCCGTTGCCGAAATCCGCAACATGTCGAAGTCGGTCGAGGACACCAAAGCGGTCGCTGAAGTCGCCTCGATTTCAGCGAACGACCGCGAGATCGGTGGGCTCATCGCCGAGTCGATGGACAAAGTTGGCCGTGACGGCGTCATCACCGTTGAAGAGTCGCGCGGTCTCGACACCGAACTCGACGTTGTCGAGGGGATGCAGTTCGACAAGGGCTACATCAGCCCCTACTTCATCACGGACAGTGACGCGATGGAGGTCGTGCTCGAGGACGCCTACATCCTCATCAACGAGAAGAAGATCTCGGCGCTCAAAGACTTTCTGCCCGTTTTGGAGCAGGTCGTTCAGACCGGCAAGCCGCTCCTGATCATTGCCGAGGACATCGAGGGCGAAGCGCTCGCCACCCTGGTCGTCAACAAGCTGCGCGGCACGCTCAACATCGCCGCCGTCAAGGCTCCGGGCTTCGGCGACCGTCGCAAAGAGATGCTTAAAGACATCGCGGCCGTGACCGGCGGCACCGTCATCAGCGAAGAACTCGGCTACAAGCTCGAGAACACCCGCGTCGATATGTTGGGCCGCGCCAACCGCATCCGCATCTCCAAAGATGAAACCACCATCATCGAGGGCAAGGGCGAAACGAGCACCATCGAGGCGCGCGTCAAGGCCATCCGCACCGAGATCGACGCGACCGACTCCGACTACGCCCGTGAGAAGCTCCAAGAGCGCCTCGCCAAGCTTGCCGGGGGCGTCGCCGTCATCCGTGTAGGCGCTGCGACCGAAACCGAACTTAAAGAGAAAAAGCACCGCTTCGAGGACGCCCTATCGACCGCCCGTTCGGCTGTTGAAGAGGGTATCGTCGCCGGTGGCGGCGTCACGCTCATCCACGCGGTCAGCGCGGTCGCCGAAGTTGCCAAAGGGCTCGAGGGCGACGAGCGCACCGGGGCCATGATCCTCATGCGCGCGCTTGAAGAACCCGCTCGTCAGATCGCCGCGAACGCTGGGGCCGAAGGCAGCGTCATCGTGAACGCCATCAAGGGCAAAAACGACGGTCGCTACGGTTACAACGCCGAGACCGGCGAGTTCGTCGACGACATGATCGCCGCGGGTATCGTCGACCCTGCTAAGGTGACCCGCACGGCGCTGCAAAACGCCGCGTCCATCGGTTCCTTGCTGCTCACGACCGAAGCCGTCATCGCCGACAAGCCGGAAAAAGAAGACCCGGCTGCCGCCGCCGCGATGGCCGGTGCCGGTGGGGGCATGGGCGGAATGGGTGGCATGGGCGGGATGGACTTCTAAGTCTCGCACTTGCCAGAAGAGGCGGCCTTCGGGCCGTCTTTTTATTTGACGCGCATTAGTTCTGTTATTGACATCTAGCATTGACCCATTATAGACTTTTGAGCATGGAA
>CADCWP010000085.1 GCA_902806425.1 uncultured Truepera sp. | reverse complement strand
TTGGCAATGCGCTTTCGGCGAGTTTCAACCGTTTTAGCTTGGTCAATAGGCTCAACCAAGCCCCGCTTCTTGCTGTACGACAAGCTCTCAAAGGAGCGCCTGGCCTCCGCATCACCTTCTAGCTCCACTGCGAAATCGGGCGGCACATTTATCTCACGGGGTGCCGGATCGAACTCGAGCGTTACGTCCACCTCGTCCCCGGCTGTGACCTCTGCGCGTTCACGAACCTCGGCGCTTACCGGCAGCATAAACACCCTGCCCATCGGCGCAACGGTGCTGCGGTAGGTGTAAGCGTTTAACGTAACTTGGACAGCAGGTCGCTTGCCCTTATCTAAACCTTCGACCACCTCTTCGGGTACCTGAATGCCGGTAGCAGTCTTGCCGCTAAGTTGGACGATGGCAGAAAAACTCAGCCGTTTCGTGGTCATTGCAAAGGCTCCTTCCACTGGTTCGACGTCATTATAGGCGACTTCCTGCACATGTAGTCCGCCAACCGCCTTTGTCGAGCGCGTGCTTGGCTTTTCGTCTTTTCCGGTGAGACGTCAGCTATAACCGCCGCGTCGCCTATGCGCGAAGGGCATCCTTTAGGGTAGATTCGGCCATGCAAGCAGCCGTCTACACCGTGCAAAGACTGGCTGAGGGGAAAAGCTCCTTGGCCGGACCTGACCACTTCGACTTGAAGCAGGAACATTCGGTACCCGCCGACGCGCTCCTCACCACGCCGAACCTCTCGCTCTACAGCTTCGACGACGAAACGCGCCGCGCCGTGTTCGTGGAGACCTCACCCAAGGCCGACCTGACCACCGCGCCCTTCTACTACCGCGCCCAGAAAGAACACGCCCGGCGAATCTTCGCCGTGCCGTACGAGACCTTCAACACGCTGGCAGAAAATCTGCCCGACCCGCCCCGTCTGGTCCTGCTTCACTCCGTCGGGCGCTGCGGCTCGACGCTGCTCTGCAGCGCCCTTGGTGCGTTCGAGAACCGTGAGATTGGCTCTACCCAGATGATATCTGCTATAGCAGTCGTCCCGAGGTCGCTGGCAACTCCTTGCAGGCTCCTACCGCTCGCGTGATGGAGCCTCATAGTCTCAGTTTTGAATTCTGATGGATAGCGTGCTGGTATCCACTAAATTAGGGATGACTCCAGAAATCTAGGTAGCCAACATGTGGTCAACGATCACTTCGGACGCACAGTTTTCCGTTAACCTAGCCACCAATCGCGACCATCGTCCGAGCCCGCTGCGTCGGCGTCGTAATGCCCGAGGCGACTTTGCGGTGCGCGGCGACCAAAAACATCTCTTGAATCGCTGTCACGGGTTCGGCGTTTTCCAGAGCAGGCCGCAGATCGAACTCGCGGTCGTTCAGTAAGCAGGGCCGCAGCTTCGCGTCAGAGGTCAGCCGCATCCGGCTGCAAAGGCCGCAAAACGGTTCCGAAACCGGATTGATAAACCCAACCGCTCCGATCCAACCGGGAACTTTGAAAAGCCGTGCCGGAGCACTCGGGTCGGTCGGAACCGCCTCCAGGGCTCCAAACTCTTGTTCAACCAGAGCCCGAATCTCCCACCCCGGCACAAAGCTCTTTTGGTACTGCTCGCTGTCGGCGTTGTTCAGGTGCATGTACTCGATAAACCGGACGTGCAAGGGCAGCGTCTGGGTCAGTGCCGCCAGCTTTGTGATTTCCGAGTCGTTGACGCCGCGCATCACCACGGCGTTGAGTTTGACCGGGTGCAGACCGCGGGTGAGCAGTTCGTCAATGCCTTCCCACACGGGTTTGCTCGAGCCCCCACCGGTTGCCTGTTTGAAAACACCTTCGTCAACCGCGTCGAGCGAGATGTTGACCCGGTGCAGCCCGGCATCTAACAGCTCGGGCAGACGGCGTTTAAGGAGCGTTGCGTTTGTAGTAATGGCGATATCTTCAACCTTCGCCGTTTTGGCGAGGGCGATCATCTCCGGGAGTTCTTTACGCAGCAGCGGTTCGCCGCCGGTAAAGCGTACCGAGGTAATACCTAAACCTACCGCCGCGTCAACGACGTAAGCGACGTCCCGCACGCTCACGGTGCCAAATGGGTCGCGGTGACCCATTCCGAGCGGATCGCAGTAGGTACAGCGGAAGTTGCAGCGGGGCGTCACGCTGATCCTGAGGTCGCGGACGACGCGGCCATGTTGATCAACAAGCGTCTTCATGCCAACTCCTATTAAGCGTCTCGAGGTCGCCAGCGGT
This sequence comes from uncultured Truepera sp., assembly GCA_902806425.1. Taxonomy (GTDB): domain Bacteria; phylum Deinococcota; class Deinococci; order Deinococcales; family Trueperaceae; genus Truepera. Next base: position 5,845 of record CADCWP010000085.1, on the reverse strand, counting down.
ATCGATATCCTTGGGCATATCAAACCTGAAAGAGACCCTCTCGACACGCGAGGCGTCACGCTCGACGACCATCCGGGCACCGCGGTCCCCCTCGAGCTTCATCAGCTCGGGGTAGATCTGAGGCGAAAAGAGCACTGGGTTTCCCAGGTCGCCGTTGTAAACAGGGCAGGTGATGGGTTTGTGTGAGGCGTGGTAGGCATGTACTAATCTGCGTATGACGGCCACAGGAACGGTTGGCTGATCACCCAAGACGACGAGCACAGCAGCCTCTCCGGCTGCTGTCACCCCAACCTTGAGCGAGCCGCTCATGCCCCTCGCGGGACAAGGATTTTGCACTGTCCGAATGGGTAGGCTGCGGAGGGCTTCCGAGAGCGCCTCGTGTGCGCCGCCGCAGACGACGATAACCTCACTAATAGTTTCCGCCTCGAGAACCCGCCGTACCGTGTGTCGGATGAGGGGGCGATCACCCAGCGGAGCGAGCAGCTTTTGGCTGCCGAAACGTCTGGCTTGGCCCGCAGCTAAGACGAGCGCCACTACGCGAGCGGGCACCTCAGCGTCAGGCCCTGGCGAACGCAGACAGTGCCTTGCTCCGCGCGGCTTCCGGACGCGTGAGCGGCAGACCCATCTTGCCTTCACGATGAGTCAGGATCTCCGCAAAGATGCTGAGCGCGATTTCCGTAGGGGCGAGCGCGCCGACATCGAGCCCGGCTCGCGCCTGTATACGGCGTAGCTGTTCAGGGGCCACTCCAGTCTGCTCGAGAAACGCCATGATTGCCTGTCCCCGTCGCCGCCCCGCTACCAGACCGATATAACCCGCCTCGCTACGGAGCACCCCTCGCAGGACTGGGACTTCGTAGGCGTAGTTGTGCGCCGTGAGCACCACCGCGGTAGCCGCGTTGCACCCCGCAAAGTCGAAGGCATCGTCGGGAATCCCCAAACGCAGGTCGTCCGCTGCGGGAAACCGTTCGGGGGTCAAGAGTTCCGCCCGTGCATCCACAACCGTGCTGCGGTAGCCCAGCGCGTGGGCAAACGTCGTCAGGCCTGCGGCCACAGGTCCTGCCCCGACGATGACGAGTCGGGGGCGTGGACTGAGGACCTCGACCAGCACGTCGTAGTCTCTGCGGGGTAAGAGTTGGACGGGCGGATTTGTGTGACCGGGCGAGGCGCGTTGGCTAGGCACCGTGTGGGGTTCCGCGCTGCCTACCGTTGCGCCGGCATCGCCGACAACCCACTGCGCCCCGTCCGCTGTGAGTTGGGTGACTAGGACAGCACGCCGATCCGCCTGGAAGGCATCTTGAAGCGCCGCCCAGATCGTGGGGTCATTAGAGTTGCTAAAATCAACCACCTCGACGAACACATCGACACTGCCCGAGCAGCTCATCCCGAAGCCGTAAGCCTCATCCTCTCCGAGAGAGGCCGTGATACGAGTGGCCGGTACGCCGCCCAGCACCGCACGCATGACCTCCAGGATGCGGGCGTCGGCGCACCCCCCAAGCGTCACGGCACCCCCGAGGTGCCCGTCGGCAGTAAGCCACATCCTCGCGCCTGGAAGCGTTGCAGCCGGGCCGTGAACCGCTACCAGGGTTGCCAGCGCTACCCTGGAGCGCGTCGCACGAAGTTTCGAGAACGCCGTCACAGCCTCGGCAAGACCGCTCATCGTCGGTCCATTAGGGCACCCGTTAGGCAACGAGCCCAGCACTCAAATAAGGGGGTAATCATAGTTTTCCTTTCGCCAACGTTTTGGGTTACGGGTCGCCATGTAGCTTAGAGGAGCTTGTCAGGCGTGAGCGGCAGCTCGCGGACGCGCTTGCCGGTCGCGTGAAAGACGGCGTTGGCAATCGCGGCGGGTACGCCGATGGAGACGATTTCCCCGATGCCCTTCGCGCCGAGCAGGTTCACCGCCGTGTCGCCGTCGTCTATGAAGATAACGTCGAGCTTACTAGAGGGAATGTCGGCGTTGACAGGTACGTGATAGTCGAACAGGTTGGCGTTGATCAGGCGGCCCGAAGTGTGATCGTGATGCACCCCTTCCATGAGCGCAGTACCGATGGCGTAGATGATGCCTCCCTTCGCCTGGCTGGTCGCGGTCTTTTCGTTGAGGATGCGCCCGGCCGCGAAAGCGCCGACGAAGCGCGAAACCCGCACGATGCCCAGAAGCTCGTCCACCCGCACCTCGGCGAACTGCGCGCCGAAGGCGTAGCTCGAGAACGGACTCTCTTCATTTGGGACAAACCTCCCGTGGCCGCGCAGCGTCTCGCGGCCCGCCCGGGTGAGGATCGAGGCGTAGCTTTCTCCCCGATTCGGATTATCTCGCCTCACGAGCCTGCCGTCTTGGGCGACCACATCCTCTATTGCAACGCCGAAGAGGGGTGAGCCACTGTCGGCCACTGCGAGTCTCGCCGCTTGCGCGCGCGCGTCCATCGCGGCGAGCTTGACCGCGCTGCCGGTGGAGGCCGAGACCATCGAGCCGAACGACCCGGACGCGGCAGGCAGGGTGCTGTCTCCACCGCGGAAGGCGACGCGGTTGTACGGGAGGGTAAGGTCTTCGGCGGCAACCTGCGCCAAGGTGGTGTAAGACCCGCCGCCGATCTCAGCGACGCCCGTGGCGACCACGGCGCTCCCATCGGCGTGGAGGGTGACTGCTGCCTGACACTCCATAGCTTGTTGAAGGCGCGAGGCACTCGCCATTCCGTAACCGACGAGTTCGTGCCCGTCGCGCATAGAGCGCGGCACGGGATCGCGCTGAGCCCAGCCGAAGCGCTCGGCCCCGCGCTCGTAACACTCGAGCAGCGCCTTGCCGCTAAACGGCTTGTCCTGATCTGGGTCCCGGTCGGCGTGGTTACGCCTGCGAAGCTCGATGGGGTCCATGTTCAACTGGTGAGCGAGTTCGTCGAGGGCGCTCTCGAGGGCGAACAGGCCCGGCCCGTCGCCGGGTGGCCGCATCGCACCGCCAGTGTTATGGTTCGTTCGCACCAGCCGTTCGCGCGTGATGAGGTTCGGGAAGTCGTAGAGCACCCGCGTCAAGTCCGTTGCCGGTTCCACACGGTCGTCGAGCCCCGACTGTGAAATGTTCGTGTGCGAAACCGCCCGGATATCGCCCGCTTCGGTCGCGCCCAGCTGGATCGTCTGCTGCGTGCGAGCTTGATAGGCCGAGCCGGTCTGCATCTGCGGGCGGGTGAGCTGTACCTTGAGGGGCCTACCCAACTCCCGTGCGGCCATCGCCGTGCGGATGGTGTGCGGCCATAGGTGTCCCTTAGCACCGAAGCCGCCGCCGGTGAAGTTCGACACGACGTGGATGTTGTCGGGATTCATGTTGAGAACGCTTGCCATACCTGTCTGGGCCCCGACGACATACTGCGTCGATTCGAACAAGATCAGCCGGTTGTCCTCCCACAGGGCTGTCGTCGCGTACGTCTCGATGGGTGTCTGGTGGTACTTCTGGGTGCCATACCTCGCCTCGAAGCGAACGGGGGCATCTGCGTAAGCTGCTTCGAAGTTGCCCCTCGATGTGTCCGGCTCGGCCTCGACATAACCCTCATCTACCGTGGGGGTAAACACGCTGGGCAAACCCATCTCGAAGGTCGTGACGGCTGCTGCTTCCTCGTACTCCGCGCGCACGAGCGAAGCAGCTTCCTCCGCACGCTCGAGGCTGTCCGCGGCTACCAAGGCGATGACCTGCCCGACGTAGTGAACCCGGTCGTCCGAAAAGCTAAGTCGCAACTCGCCTACGGTTTCCGGCGTCACCTCGCCGGGGTAGCGCGTGTTCATGTGGGTAAAGACCCGCAGCACACCAGGCATGCGCTCGACCTCACGTGTGTTGATGCGTCGGATACGCCCGCTGGCGACCGTGCTGCCGACCAGCACGCCGTAAGCCACGTTTTCTACGGGAACATCGGCGGTGTAGAGCGCTTCTCCAGTGACCTTGATGCGTGCCTCGATGCGGTCGATGCCTCTGCCCATACGGGTCATGCTCTGCCTCCAAGGGTCTCGAGCGCACGGATGACAGCACGCCGCACGAGTTCTACTTTGTACGCGTTTTGCGGGCTCGGTCTGGCTCCACTAACCGCCGCCTGCGCCGCCGCCTCGATCACGTCCCGCGACAGGCGCTGTCCAGCAAGTGTCCGCTCTGCGGCCTCTGCTCGCCAAGGCACGGCGGCCACGCCGCCAAGCGCAAGTCGGGACGAACGCACGGTGTCGCCCTCGAGCTCGAGTGCCGCCGCAACTGACACCACCAAGTAGGCGTACGATGCGCGCTCCCGCACCTTGAGGTAGGTGCTGCGCGCCGCAGCCGGTGAGGCAGGAATCTCGATGGCGGTGATTAGTTCGCCATGCTCTAAAAAGGTCTCCCGCGGCTTGTCCGGACTGGGTTCGCGGTAGAACTCGGTGACGGGCAACCGGCGCTCTCCGCCCGCTCCCTCCGCGACGACAACCGCGTCCAGAGCGGCCAGCGAAACGCCGAGATCGGAGCCGTACACGCCGGTTCCGGTGCTAAAGATCGGGCCATAACGGTACCCTGAGTCGGACGTCTCACCCGTACTCACCTGCTCGCGCTGCCCTTCGAGTACCGCTTCGCGGTAGAAGGGGGTACGCAGCCCCTGGAGCAAATTTCCACCGGGTGTCGCCATGTTCCTGATCTGAGGCGACGCCCCCGCCAGGAGCGCTTCGGCAACGACCGGATAGCCTGCACGTACCCGTTCGTCGCCCGCCGTGCCGCGCTCGAGCGCGCTGAGGCGGACGCCTTGCCGCGTTACTTCGAGGCCCACGAGCGGCAGGTCGGTGATGTCGACGAGGTGCGTTGTACGCCGCTCACCGGAGCGGAGTTGGTTGACGAGCGCCGTGCCGCCTGCGATGAAGGCGGCGTCTTCCTCCCCAGCCACGATCTCGAGCGCGTCCTGAACCTGGATTGGTCGGGTATAGCGAAAGGGTTGCATTACGCGTCTCCTTGCGCCGCGACCTCTTGAATGGCGGCAACGATGCCGGGGTAAGCGCTGCAACGACAGAGGTTGCCGCTCATCCATTCACGGATTTCGAGTTCATTACCCGCATGCCCCTCACGGATACACGCGTCCCCTGACATGATCTGACCGGTTGTGCAGTAACCGCACTGAAAGGCGTCGTGACGGATGAAGGCAGCTTGCAGCGGGTGCAGCGTGTCGCCATCCGATAGGCCCTCGATAGTCGTGATCTCACGCCCTTGCGTCATAAGCGCGAGCGACAAACAGGCGAGGACCCGCTGACCGTCAACCTGTACCGTGCAGGCTCCACAAGTTCCCTGATTGCAACCTTTTTTGGCACCTGTAAGTCCCAAGTCGTCCCGGAGCGTGTCAAGCAGGCTGGCACGCGGATCGAGCTGCAATGCGTACGCGCGCCCGTTCACGTTGAGGTTGACCTCGGCGACATCTGGGACGGTCGGTGTCGCGGCTTCTGTCTGCGCCTCGGCGTATGGAAGCACCTGGGAGGCTACCACTCCGCCCGCCACGGCCATCGACCCGGCTAAAAAGCGCCTGCGGCTGAGTTCGCGCTCCAGAAGATGCCGCGTCGCTTCGTCGAGGCTGGCGAACTGGCTCTCTGGCTCAAGTGGGACTTCGCTGTGGAGGCGCTCGAGCTGCCCGGAAACTTTCGTTGCTCTGTTGGCGCAGTTCTTCGTTCCCGCTGCCCGGACACCGTCCCCTGTCACGTTTTCGTTATCTCGATCTCGCTTCATCGTGTTTGTCTCCTTTTGGCTACTAAGCTCATTTACACCGACTCCAAGTTTGCAGTTATAGTGCCCGGCGCGCCTGCGTCCCTCCTTCTCGAAACTGATACCCCTTTCGTCCGGCTCTGAGTTTTGGCGTGGCACGTGGAG
>CADCWP010000084.1:5411-8109 GCA_902806425.1 uncultured Truepera sp. | reverse complement strand
CCTCGACGAGACCGTAGTCGAAGGTATCCCAGATGGCGGTCTGCTGCGTTCCAGCGTCGAGCTTGTCGGGCACGATGCGGCCCTTTTTAATGCCCTCCTCGAGCTTTCTCCGGCTCTCAACCCCGAGGTTGCGGAAGACCACCTGCACCACGTCGCGGGCGTACTCGCGGGGGCCGTAAATTCCGGCCTTATAGACCGCGTAGTTAAAGGCGTCCCAGTCGGGCACGATGTTGTTGGCGGGCATCGTGAAATGCGTGATCACGTCCTGAATGGCCTCTAGGGTGCGTTGCGGGTAGTAGTACAAAAACAGCCGCACGCCCTCTAAGAAGAAGTTGTAGTGCGCGGCTTCGTCAGTGGCTATCGTCTGCGCGACGCGGGCGAGCACCGGGTCGGCGTCGTTTTTGTGCTGCGGCTTCTCGGACTTGCCGTTGGCGATTTTGAGCAGGTTTAGGTAGTTGAGCTGCGTGGCCCGCTCCTGAAACACCGTATAGACGAGGTTACGAAGCGCGTCGCCTTCCCACAAGCTGCGGTGGACCGAGGAGCGCAGGTCGTCCTTATACGACTCGATAAACTCGGGCGTGCGCTGGTGCGAAAACAGCAGCGAGTTCTCCCAGGTGTCGGCGTGCTTCTCCTCTTCCGAGCCCCAGCGGAGTTGAAAGTGGCTGCGCCCGTGAGAGCGACGTACCAAGTTCAGAATTTCGTCCACGTAGTCGGGCGTGTAGTATTCGACGGCGAAAAACCCCTGCAAAATCTGCATCAGCGGGTCGGAGAAGTCGTGGCGGAGTTTGCGCCAGTCAAACGACTTGTCCGGGTTCCAGTTACGCGTCTCCTGGCTGCGGGCGGTGTACCAGCGGTAGAGGCCCAAAAAGCCGCGCTCGATCTGCCGGTCTTTCTGCTGGCGGCTTAGGAGGCCGACCGGCGTGCGCGATCTGAGGTCGTCGAGGAGGCTGTTGGGGGGTATTGTGAGGTCTAACAAGGAAGCTCCTTAAACGTCACGTGATGTCGACGGTATGGCTTTATCTTACCAAAACGGCTGCGCGGCTTAGGTTATAACCTTACAGTCCCTGATAGATGGGATTTAATCTACGAAACTTGAGCGTTCGCTTGGATTTGCCTACCCGATAGCTTCGCTACGTCAGACGTACTCCCTGGTAACGCGCGCCCCGAGCCGCACCAACAGCTCGTAAGAGATCGTCCCGGCAGCCTCGCCGAGCTCTTCGGCGGTCGGGCCTTCGGGAGCGAACAGTACCACCCGGTCATCCACCTGCACGTCCAGCTCACCGACGTCGACCAGGAGCTGATCCATGCAGACACGCCCGACGATAGGGCACCTTCGTCCGTGAAGCCTCACCTGCGCCGCCGGGTGGGTGCTCAGGACGCGCGGATAGCCGTCGGCGTAGCCGAAACGGACTGTGGCGATGGTGGTGTCCTCAGGTGCGGTCCAGAGCGCCCCGTACGAGAGGCTCTGACCCTTTTCGACCTTTTTGACGAACGTGACGGGGGCCGTGAGCGTCATTGCAGGTGTCAGCTCCGGGGCTAACGCTGCGCTGTGAGGGCTCGAGTGGTACCCGTACACCGCAATACCGGGCCGCACGAGGTCGAAGTGCGACTCGGGGTAGGCGAGGGTCGCCGCCGAGTTGGCGGTGTGTTTGAGCGGGACCTCGAGGCCTTCACGTTCCAAAGCCGAAACAGCGTCGTGAAAATTCCCCAGCTGCGTTTCGGTGTAGCTGCGGTCGGGTTCGTCCGAGCAGGCGAAGTGGGTCCAGAGCCCTTCGAGTTCAACGTTCCGAGCACACGCCAGACGTTTTGCCGTTGCCAACGAGGCTTCAGTCCCCTCACCCAGACGTCCCATGCCGGTGTCGACCTTGAGATGGACGCGCGCTTTCTGACCTGACGCAGCCCGGATCACCGCCTCGGCACTCTGTAAGTCCACGACGCTCAGGGCGACGTCCTGGGCGATAAGGTCCTCAAGGCCGTTATATACAGGCGTAAAGATCACAATGTTGGAGGAGACACCCTCCGCCCGCAGCTCGAGCGCCTCGCCCGCCGTCGCCACCCCGAACCACAACACACCCTCGTTCTCCAGGTACTTCGCCGTAGCGACCACGCCGTGGCCGTAGGCGTCGGCCTTGACCGGAACCAGGATGTCGGTTTCCGGGCGCAGCCGGGAGCGCAGCGCGCCCAGGTTATGCGTGAGCGTTTGTAGAGAGACCGTTGCGCGGGGCACGCCGCTCAGCATACCGTTTCAACGGTTAAGGCGGCGGTTAAAATGCTCCGTGCTCTCTGCCTCGCGCCGTCTGGTTGCCCTCTCGAGCTTGCTCGCTACGGCGGTGCTCTGGATTGCGCTGGACGCGTGGCTTTGGGGCGTACCGTTCGCGCTCACCTTTCTGCTGGCACTGACTCGAGAGGTGCCCTACCGCCGCAAGCGGTATCTGGCCCTGGCCGCGCCGCTTCTGCTGCTCGCTTTTGCCCCCATCGCAACGGATACCAGCACCTGTGGGTTTCTACTCTTGGGCAGCTGCTTTATACTGGCGCTCGTTCTATCGGCACTTATCCTCCGCCACGAAGACCCCCGCCCCGTCACCTTCGCCTTTTGGCCTAAGAAACTCGAGCCCGCAGAAGTCGCCTACACGCTGCTCGCCGTCCCGCTCGCTTGGGGTGCCTTTGCGCTCTATTTCGGGGTGTTGAGCCCGGAGGT
>CADCWP010000084.1:0-5401 GCA_902806425.1 uncultured Truepera sp. | reverse complement strand
ACTGGACGCTGCCGCCCGAACCGAACAATGATGAGCTGTGGCGACTATTTATCGGGATCAATCTGGTCGGCGTGTGGGACGAGCTGTTTTTTATCAACGTCTGCTACGCCGTGTTGCGGCAGCTTTTCGGGGCGCGTACAGCCAACCTGGCGCAAGCCGTCATCTACACCACCGTGCTCTGGACGATGGCCTTTCGCGGCTTCGGCCCTGTTTTCGTCTTTCTGTTTGCCCTCACCCAAGGCGTGATGTACGAGCGTTCACGGGTACTGCTGTGGGTGCTCGCCGCGCATCTGATCGTGGACTATTTTCTTTTCCAGGCGGTCGTCTCAGCGCACTATCCGGACTTTTCGGTGTGGTGGCACTGATAACTTGGCGCTCCTACTTCGCGTAGCACCGTACCGCAGAACCCTAACCGCATATTCTCACACTCAGCGGGGCCGCGCCGACCAAGTAAAAGACTTAACAGGGAACCCTTGCAAAAGACCTTTAGGCTTACTGAGCACGTAAGGAAGGCTTACGGCATCCCATACGGCGTCATTTCGGCGACGCCACCCTGAAAGACACCGCTTCAGCTGGAGGTGAAGGCCGTGCTGCGCCACCTATTTAGTCCCAACCGTTCACCCCTTGTACTATGCGCCGTGCTGCTTCTCGCCGCGTGTACACAGGTCACATCGCCGGAGGAGGCGCGGGAGGACCTTTCAGTCAACCTCAACCCGACGGGTGACGCCTGGATAAGCCTCTTTAACGGCAAAAACCTTGACGGCTGGTACACGTACCTATCGTCTACAGGCAGAAACAGAGACCCACAAGATGTGTTTAAGGTCGACGACGGCACCCTGCACATCCTGGACGTTCCCGATAACGGGCAGCGGCAGGCCTTCGGGTACGTAGCGACTACGAGCACCTACGGGAACTACCACCTGCGCTTTCAGTACCGCTGGGGAGACAAACGGTTTCCGCCCAGAGAAAATCTCAAGCGCGACAGCGGCCTCCTCTATCACGTGACCGGCGGCGACAAGGTGTGGCCCCGCGGCGTCGAGTTTCAGGTGCAGGAGGGCGACACCGGGGACTTCTGGCTTATCGGCGGCACAACGTTGACGACGACCGTCGCGTCAACGTCGGCGACGCCCAAACGCTACCGCGAAGGCGGCGCGCCCTACACGACGCGGCGGGGTCCGTTCGTTCAGCTTGCCAAAAATCGGACGCAGGACTCCCGGAGCGGCTGGAACACGGTCGAGTTGATCGTTACAGGCGACAAAGCTGTTCACATCGTCAACGGCAGCGTGGTCAACCGCGGCGAGCGGTTGCGGAGCGCGGGCGGAGGGGCGCTTACACGGGGCCGCATCCTTTTTCAGGCCGAAGGGGCCGAGGTCTACTACCGCAACATCGAAATTAAACCCGCGGTGTCGGAGACCGGCTCGCCACCCCCGGCCTCCGGGCGGCGCATAAGCCTTTTTAACGGCTCGAGCAACGCGGCTTGGCAGCCCGAGGGCGGCGGCAGGCTCTGGCCGGTCAAAGACGGCGCGCTCGAAGTCGTTCCCGGCTCGCGGGTCGGCAGCAACGACATCCGGACCAAACAGACCTTCAGTGATTTTAAACTGCACCTCGAGTTTCAGGTACCACCCTCTCCCGCAGGCATTTCCGAGCAGAACCGGGGTAACAGCGGCGTCTACTTGCAAGGCCGCTATGAGGTGCAGGTGCTCGACTCGTATCGTCAGCGCCTGGGCGGTCGCAACGACGCCGGGGCGATCTACGGTGTCCGCGACGCCACCCGTAACGCAGCCCGACCCGCCGGAAGCTGGCAAACCTACGACATCACCTTCCGGGCCGCCAAGTACTCGGGTAGCCGCAAAGTCTCTAACGCCCGCGTCAGCGTCCTCTGGAACGGCGTTCGGGTTCACTACGGAACGGTGATCGGCCGTTCGACCACGCTCGGTGCCCCCGAAGGGCCGAGCAGCGGTCCGATCTTGCTGCAAGATCACGGTCGGCCGGTGCGTTACCGCAACATCTGGATCGAACCGCTGTAGCGGCGTCTGGAGGTAGCAGCTTCTTTCGGAAACCGCTGTCGACTAAACGTTTTTACGCCGGGTTGGGCCTTAGAGGCTCGACCCGGTTTTTGGCTGGAGGCCGGTACGCTTTATAAGCTGGACAAATGCCCTCGAGCGTCGGCACCGCTCAGGCTTACGTTTGGGGGTGACTCGAGAGTGACTAGGCGTGGGTAGAGCGCAATCGGGCTGGAAGCTATAACGGTCTTTGAACGTGTAGAGATGTAAAGGGAACCCGAACCGATTACTCGACAAACCCAAAAAGCCACAGCACCCATAGCCCGAGCGCCTTCATCGGGCGGTAGAGCAGCGCCGCCGTCAGTAGGGCGACCCCGACGATGACGAGCGCCAGCCCATCAAAAAATCCGTAGCGCCGCACCAGGACTATCGTGAGACCGATACAGATGATCGCGTTGAAAAAGTAGTTGAGCGTCGCGGCGACAAGCCAGTTGCCGTAGTCGCCGCGTTCAAAGTGGGCACCGCAGACCTCGCAGGTGTCTTTGACCGTAAACGCGCCCTTGTCGATATGCCCCTCCGCGCAGACCGGGCAGCGCAGCCGCAACACCGTCGTGAAAAACCGCTTTGTGGCGACCTCCAAAGTGCGTCTTGAGCGCATGAAGGGGAGTGTAGCAGGGTTCGCTAGGCCGCGTCTCACGGGCTGCCGGAAAGGTTTTGGTATAACGCGGTAACAACCGCCGCCGGAGGACCCTCCTGATGTACGCCCTACGCCAAGCCTTGCGCGCCATTCGCAAAAACTGGATCGCCAGCATCTCGACGCTGACGACCATGACGTTGTCCCTAACCATCCTAGCGGGTTTTAGCCTGCTGAGCCTAAACGTCAACCTCAACTTGGGTGAGTTGCAAAACGAGCTCGAGTTGGCCGCCTACTTGTCCCGCAGCGCCGACCCGCAGGCCGTGCTCGAGACCGTGAGCGGCTGGGGTGAGGTCGTGAGCGCCGAACTCGTCTCGCCGGACGACGCCCTCGAGAATCTGATCACCGAACTGCCCTACATCGAAAGGCCGAGCGCCCAGGTCAACAACCCACTCCCCTACTCGCTCTATCTGCGCCTCTCCGACCCGTCACAAACCGCGCGCGTGGGCGAAGCGCTGAGGGAACTTCCAGGGGTCGATGAGGTCGAGGACGGTGGCGAGGCGGTCGAGACGTTTTTAGCTATCAATGAGGCGTTGCGGCTGATCGGCTCGGTGCTGATCGTCGTGCTGCTCTCGAGCGCCCTTTTCGCTATCGTCAACTCGATACGGGCCGCCATCACCGCGCGCCGCGACGAGATCGAGGTGATGCGTTTAGTTGGCGCGACGCGCGGTTTTATCCGCTCGCCGTTCCTTATCGAGGGGGTATTTTTAGGACTTCTCAGCGCCCTGCTGACGCTCCTGCTGGTCGTCCCCGGCTACTCATTTATCGCGCTCCGGCTTTCGCAGACGCTGCGCTTTTTGCCGCTCGAACGCGACCCGCTCGCGCTCGCGCAGCTTTCCCTATTGCTCGTGGCGTTGGCGCTTTTAGTCGGGCTCGTCGGCAGCGCGATCTCGGTGTCGCAGTATTTACAGGAGGATGGGTAGTGCCGCGCGCGTCTCTCGCAGCTCTCTTTATCAGCGTATGGCTGACGCTCGGCGTGGGGCTCGCGCAACCGAGCCGGAGCGAGTTGGAGCAGCAGATCACCGTCTATCAGAACATCTTGTCGGCCCGGCAAGAGCAGCTCAACGCGCTCGCCGCCGAGCTGTCGGCGACCAACACCGAACTCGACGCCGAACTCTCCGAGCGCGACCGACTGGCCGCCCGAGTCCTCGCTTTGGGCGAGCAGCAGGGGCGCATCCGCTCACAAGTGAGGGTGTTGCGGCGGCAGCAGCGTGCCTCGGTGGCGCGGATCGCCCGACTGGAAACGCAAGCCGCCGGGCTCGAGGGGCAGCTGCAAGACCTTATCGTTAACCTGCATAAACGCCGCAGCAGCCGTTACGCCGGGGTGTTGGCGGAGTCCGAATCGATGTTTGAACTGCGCGTCCGCAACAACTACCTCGCGCGGTTGGCCCAGCAAGACGTGACGCTTTTAGAGACGTTTAACCGCACCACCTTGGACCTCGAGCGGGCGCGAACGGCCCGCGCCCAGCAGGTGCGGGCGCTGGACGCGCGCGCCGGAGAACTTAGGGCCAACCGGCAGGCCCTCGAAACCACCCAAAACGAGCTGGAGGGGGTTATCGCCACGCTCAGCGAGACCCGCGTCGGACAGCTCGCGCAGAGGGAGGCGCTCTTGCAGGAGCAGGGCAGCATCGAGGGTGAGCTGACCGACGCGCGGAGCGCCCTCGCCGCTGAACTCGAGCGCCTGCGCGAGGAGGCCGCCCGCCAAGCGTCCCGCGCCGAAGCCGAGCCCGAACTTCCGGTAGACGACGCCTTCGCCGACAGAGCGGCGCGGCTCGAGCGCCTTATCCGCGGCTTGGGCGACCCTACCCCCACTCCCGAACAGGATTTCGCCTCCCCTTTTCCGGACGCTGTGGTCGTGCGCCCCTACGGTCAGGACGGGGCCACCGACATCTGGCTCCGGGCTCGGCAACCGGGTACCGCCGTGCGGGCGATTAAGTCGGGGGTCGTCTACCGCGACTCCCAGATTACCGCCAACAGCGGCTACACCGTCGCCATTCGACACGGTTCCGACCTCATCTCGGCCTACACCAACCTGCAACCGCCCGTCGTCGCCATTGGGGACCGCGTGCAGCAAGGGGACATCTTGGGCTACTTGGGAGGCGGCATCGTCGCCGCCGACATTTTGCAGCTGCGCGTAGGACGACCCCAAGGGTTCGACATCATCTACCGCGACCCCGCCCCCCTGTTGGAGTTGCGCTGACGGGCTTAGAGCGGCCTACTATCGTCTGCCTCTGCGGCTCGGCGCGTTTCTGGGGGCAGTTCGAGAGGCGCTATCTCGAGGAGACGCTGGCCGGACGCATCGTTTTATCCATCGCCACAGTTTCAGGTGGTGACGCGGCGCTTTTCGCAGGAGTTGCCGATGACGAGAAAACGCGCGTCCTGAGGGTGCTGGAAACGTTACACCTCCGAAAGATCGACCTGGCTGACGAACTGATTCTCAACGTCGGAGGGTACATCGGTACCAGCACCGCGCGCGAAATCGCCTACGCGCAACATCTGGGAAAACGGATCAGGTTTTTGGAGGGCAGCTAACGCAAAAACTACCTCATCTGACACAAGGTAAGTATAATAAGCCTTATGAGCCTCGTTTGCCCGAACTGCGCCGCTGAAAACCCGGCGACGGGCCACTTTTGCGGTATGTGCGGGGCGGCACTCGCCGTCGTCCCGGCGCGGCGCGAGCGGCGCCGGGTCACCACCGTATTTA
>CADCWP010000083.1 GCA_902806425.1 uncultured Truepera sp. | reverse complement strand
ACCGGGGACCGGACGGCTGGCTGCTACGCGACGACGACCTGGCGACAACGTTCTCCTTGGACAAACGCACACTCGCCTATTTAACACGGTTAAACGGACTTCTCGAGCAGCAAAACGTTACGCTGATTCTGGCTGCTCAGCCCCCTAGAGGCGTAGCCCTATCAGACCGAAGCCTCCCCGACTACGACCCCGGCGCGGCGGTGGCGCGGTACGAGGCGACGCGGGCCACACTCGAGCAGGCCGGACTGCACGTGACCGACCTCGCCGCGGTTGTGGACGAAAGCCCGAACTATTTTTTTAGACGCGACCATCACTGGACGCCCGAGGGAGCCCAAGGTAGTGCCGAGGCCGTGGCTGAGACGCTCCGAGCTACGGCGGCGTACCGGACGCTGACGCCCGGAAGCTTTCGCACCGAGGCCGTCAGAGAGGAGGAACAGGTCGGCTCGTTCGGTGAGGCTATCGGGCGCATCTGTGGACGAAATCCGCCCGCCGAACCTTTGACCCGTTACCGAACCACCTCAGGGGAGGCAGCAGGGAGTCTTTTCGGCGACGCGCCCGCGCCCCCTATCGCGCTCGCCGGGACCAGCAACAGCGCCCGTGAAGACCTCAACTTTGCCGGATTTTTAGAGCAAGCCACCGGTCTGGGTGTTCTCAATGCGTCGGCCATCGGCGGTGGGCCGCAGGCGGCGCTCGAGAGCTATCTCCGCTCGGAGACCTTTCACAAGGCCAAACCCGCCTTTATCGTCTGGGAGTTTGCCACCTTGTTCGACGTTCCGGACGACCCGGTCTTTTACCGCCAGCTCATCCCCAGCGTCCGGGGGGCGTGCTCGGTAGGGGTGGCCACGGTGACAGAAGCGCTGACCGGGCCGGAGACCGTGCTCTTTAGTGACGCGCCGGAGGGGTCGGCATTTTTGTACCTCGAGTTCTCCGACTTGTCGCAAAAAGCGTTTGCGCTCACCCTCAGTTATAGGGGTGGGCGCAGTGAGACGGTACAGCTGCGCCGCTCGGGTCGTGAAACCAACGAAGGGCGATTTTTTCTCGAGCTGAGCGGAGAGGCTGAAAGGATTACGCTCACCCTTCCGGACGAGGCGAGCGGGACCGTCCAGGCGCGGCTCTGCCCCTGAGCCGTGGAGAGGAGTCCACAGCGTCACCCTCCCGATTCATGATGACCTTGATGGTTGAGACCGAGACTCCGGAGAACGGGTCTTTAAGCCGTGAGCGCCGCCCTAAGAACGTCTGAGAGCGTCTGCTCGGACCAAACCCAGGTGATGGGCGGCGGCTCACTGTGCGCGAGCAGCGGGTGTATGGGCGCGGGCGTCGGGGCGAGCTTCGCACGTAGCGGCGCAGTTTTGGGCAGCGTCAACCCGCCCTGCGCCGCGGCACCCTTGACGAACGCCAGCACCCCGGACGCGTCCCAGGCGAACGCGCCGTCGAACCACCCCACGACCCTCCCGTCTCGGTTCAGGACCTGTTCGCCCTGCACAGCCCCGACGGGCGTGTTGTGGATGTCGAACAGCATGCCTGCTCCGGTCAGGTAGTGCCGCGGCGCACCCGTGTGGTCGTAGAGAACCCGCCTCATACGCCTCCGGAAAAGAACGCGAGTAACGCCTTGGGGTAGTGGCCGTACTCGAGCCCCCGTCCCTGTACCTCGTCTGCCCCGTTTCTCCAAATCACCAGCGGGTCACCGTAGAGGTCTTCCGCGTCACCTTCTTTACCCCATAAGACCAAGACGGGACGGCGTGTCCACCGTCCCACCCGCACGTCAGCCTCGTCCACCACCCGGTCGTAGGTTGCGTTCGCTCGGCAGTCTTCACCCATCGCGTGAATGGTTTTGGGGTTATGAACCGCATGAAGATAACCTTGCGCTTCGGAAGCAAAACGTTCGTGCTTCTCCCGAAAATAGTAGGTGTCCGGGTCAGCCCCGATGAGCTTCTCGCTGGGTCGATATGTTCAAGCGTAAAGCCGTCAAACATCCCTCCAGCTTAACGCGGACGCTTCAAGCTCTCTTCATCATCTGCCCAAAGGAGGCTCACCGGAATCCCGTATGGTGGAGACCATGAGAACCCTTTTTGTCCTCAGCACCATCTTTTTGAGCCCCGTTTTCTTTACCGCCGCGCACGCCGAGCAGACCTATGCGTTTAACCTCCTCCTCGACGGTGAACCGCTCGACTGGGACGTCGGCGAGGGCATAGACCGCAACGGGGAGTTTTTTGTGGTCGACGACCCTGCGGTGCCGCTGACCGTCTATTTCGAGGGGGGTCAGCTCGAGCTTCAGCTAGCGGACTTCGGCACCTTCTCCCAGCCGCACGTCACCGGCGTGCGCTTTAGCCGCGGCGTCGACCCGAGCACCTTCAGCATGGGCGCGACGGTCCGTCACGCGGGACAGGGCGCGGAGGATTACACCGACACCATCGTTTTTGACGGGGCCAAGGGGGGCCGCCTGACGCTCACCGAACCGCAGGACGAGACAGGAGCCTTTACCCGTTCCAAAGACGGCGTGCAGGCTACCGGCGAGGTTCGGGTAAGCGCCCTGGACAGCGTGCGGAGCGGCGACGGGAGCGCCGTCGTTCTGGACTTCGCCAGCGAACCGTTTGCCGGGTTGGAGCGCGGCAACCTCCGCTACGAACTCGTCTTACAACCCCCGAACTAAAGCGCGCTTTACCGGAGCACGGCAGCGCACAGCTGCCAGGCTAATCCCGGCTAAGGTCTGTCGGCATCGCCCCTGTGGCTGCTTTTAAGGTCATGCAGCCTGCGCCTGGAGAACCGGGACGCTGCCGTAGTGGGCAGCGTTGCACGGGGGGTCGGGGCAAGGGGTTGGCTGGGCCTCTGGGTTCCTTCGGCTCTCCCCTGAGCTGTGCGCGGCTTGAGGGAAAACGGGCGCTCGACGAAGAGGTAAAGGAGAACTGCCGGTAAGAGCGCCCCTGCAAACATCACAGGCAGAAGTCCCCAGAAGAGCAGGGGGCCGGTTTCCGCGGAGGCCGGAATGATGGCGGCTACCACCAAGACCATAAACTGCATGGGCAGCGCGTGAACCATGTAAAACGAGTAGCTCATGTTGCCAAACCAGCGTAACGGCGTCCATTCAAAAGCGCGGCGCACCCGCGAGTCCGGGTTCGTAAAACAGCAAAAACAGAGCGAGAAAAACGCGACGAAGAGAACGAGAACCCGCAGCGTGTCGCCCGCACTTCCCGGTAAAGGTAACGCTTGCGCGGACAACCCGGCGGCGACGATGAGGACGGTGAGCACGCCCCCCGGAGGCCGGAGCCGCAGGTGCTTGATGACTTCGTAGAGCAAAATTCCGGCGACGAACATCACGAGGCGGACGTGCCCGCCGTAGACGGCGCAGTACGCCGCAAAGCCGACGGCCAGAACCGAAAAAAAGAGGATGCGCCACGTCACACCCCGGTGACGGAGGCCAAACGCGGAGATGACCAGCGGAAGCGCCGTATAGTAAAACATCTCGTAGCTTAGCGACCACGACACCGCAATCATCCACGTCATCGGGAAAAACCCCGGCAACAGGAAAAAGTTCCCGAGCAAAAACCCCGCAGCTCCGGCTAGGGAGTCCGGAATCTTGCTCTCACCGGGGAACGCAACCGACAAGAGCACGTAGACGGAGAACATCACCGTAAAAACAGGATAGATTCTGACGATACGCCGCTGCATAAACTGCGAGAACGCCTGGGGCCTCGTGATCAGGGAACCGTAGATGAGGTAGCCGCTGAGTACGAAAAACAGATCGACGCCCGAGTTGCCGACGGTATCCACTGCCTTGGCAACGGCTGCAAAGCCGGTCGACTGATCTATAAAGGGTTTTGTAAAGCCGATATAATGTGTTACAAAAACAAGAAGCGTGGCGAAACCACGCAGACCTTCCATAGGTCGGATGTGCGCGCCGCCCCCACGCGATAACTCGAACCTCTCGGAAAACCAGTCTCTAGTCCCATCGCCGCCACGTATCATAACCGAGGTATCCTTCTTCAAACCTATAGGTCTCGAGCACCCACGCATACTACGCGCGGCTGCCGTGCCGAACTCTCTACCGCACAGGGTCGTAAGAGAAGCACTCGAGCCTAAACGACGCTAGCACGGCCCTATGGTCTCGGCGCATCAGGAGTCACACCCCGGTAGCCAAAAATCAGTTGCCAAAACCGGTACCCGGGGCGCAGGCTATTCGGAACGACCTAGCGCCGCGTCCGTTACTCGGTCGCTGAGGGCTTGCCCGCGCAGGTCTTCGCGCATCAGCAGCGCGGCCCCTCCGGCGACGCCGAGCGACAGCGCGTACAACCCCAGGGCCAGCGGGAACGAAAGGGTCAGGAGCACGCCGCCGAGCTGCGCTGCGACGATGCCCCCAGCCCTAGCAACCGCGCCCATCACACCCATCCCGGTCGCGCGTACCTCGGTCGGGTAGGCTTCGGGCGTCGTGGCGTAGAGCGCCCCCCAGGCCCCGAGCAGCGAAAACGACAGCAGGAGGCTCGCCCCGACTACGACCGCAGGCTCCCTTGAGACCGCGAACACCATGCTCGCTGCGGCGCTCGCAAATAGAAAGAGCGCCAGCGTAGGACGCCGCCCGAGCCGTTCTAAGCTGTAGGCGGCGAGCGCGTAACCGGGAAGCTGCGCCAAGGCCAGAAGGATCAAAAACCAGTACGTTCCGAGCACCGCGACGCCCTGGCCTACAAAGATGGGCCGGAGCCAGGTGAAGACGCCGTAGTAGCCGAACGACAGTCCCAGCCAGATCACGGCTAAAAGCAGCGTGCGCGGCGCGAGGGCGGGCGCGAAAAGAGCAGTGGTCGTGTTGCGGCGTGGGGCAGCGGGCGGAGCCTTGAGGTCGCCAAGCTCGAGCCTCACGCCGTTGATTTCAGCAACCCGCGCCAGCACCCGCTTTGCACCCGCCGCGTCGCCGCGCACGAGCAAAAAACGTGGCGACTCCAGCACGCTTAAGCGCACCCAGAAACCCAAAAGCCCCGGCAGCGCGTTGACCGCCAGGATCCAGCGCCAGCCCGTTTCCGGCAGTCCCGGCACAAGCGCCCAGGCGACAAGGGCAACCGCCACCGTGCCGAGCGCCCAGAAACTCTCCAGGTACACCAAAAACCGCCCCCGCTCGCGTTTGGGTAGGTACTCGGCCATGATGGCGTAGTCGACCGGCAACGTGCCGCCGACCGCCAGGCCGTTGACGAAACGAAACACGAGCAGCAGCCCAAAGCTCGGCGCGACCGCCGACGCCAGTGCAAAAACAGCGTTGAGCGCGATTGTCACCAAAAACACCGTGCGCCGCCCCACGCGGTCGCCGAGCGCCCCGAAACCCCACGCCCCGAAGAGCATCCCGGCGAAAAACAGCGAACCCACTAACCCCGCCTGAGCGCCCGAGACGCCGAAGGTCGCTATAACCGACGGAATGATAAAACCGATACCAATGACTTCCATCGCGTCCCCAGCCCACACAAGACCGTTGACCCCTAAAAGCCGCCACTGAAAACGGCCCAGGCCAATAGCCTCGACCGCGTCGTCAACACTTTCTACACGCCGACCTTGAGACATAGATGAACGCATCTCCTCAGAGCTGCAACAGGTAGTCAAACCTACCTGGCTTAAATCACGCAGCTAAACTATGTAAGTTTTAGGGTAAGTTTCAGGTTGTGCTTCGCTCGCTAAGCCAACCTCAGCCAGCTGACCTGGACTCGAACCGGACGTCACCTGCTACGCACAGGAGGCGGACTCAGCCGTTAAGTTGTGACCATAAAGGGCTCCCATTGTTGCGCCGTAAGCTTGTCGGTGGGCCGATTGGGTAACGCCTCATCCGAGCAGCGCGTAAGTACATCACTATAGAACGCACCGGAATATGAGATGGTACAGGGATGTCACACTGCGCTTTGATCAAGACGCCGACCACGAGGCCTGCGTGAAAGTAGGCATCGTTCTGAGCGGCGGCGGCGCACGCTGTTTCGCCCACATCGGCGTCCTACGCGCCCTCGAGGAGCGCGGCTTCGAGCCCGCCGCCATGAGCGCGTGTTCAGCCGGGGCCATCATCGGCGCGCTTCACGCCGCCGGACACAGCTCCAGGCGTATTGAGGAGATTTTTAGAGAGGAGAACTTTCTAAAAATACTAGATATCAACCTAGACGGCGGGGACGGCCTTATCGGCTACGCCGGTCTCAAAGGGCTTTTAGAACCCCATCTGCCCGAGACCTTCGGGGAGCTTAACTACCCCTTCGCCGCCGTTTCGGTCGACGTGCAAAAGGGCACCCTTCACGTGCTTAAAGACGGCCCGCTGGTGCGCCGCGTCTGCGCCAGCAACGCGTTCCCCGGCGTTTTCGACCCGGTCGAGGACAACGGGCGTTACTTTATCGACGGCGGCACGCTCGACATCGTTCCCGTCGATGTGATCCGGACCCTCACGGAATATCCGGTCGTCGCCGCCGACGTCACCGTCCCCATCGACCGCGAGGTCGAGCTTGTCAGACCTGATGAGGCAGGTATGTGGAGCAGGCTCGCGTCGCGCTTCTCCGTGAAACAGATTACCGTACCCATGGAGTTAGCCGAAAAAGCCTATACGATCACGCAGGGCAAACTCTCCGAGTTGATCTACGCCATGCACCCGCCCGACCTCATCATCAAGCCGCCGCTCCCCCACGACCTCATGCCGCACAACTTCGACCGTATGGACGACGCCATCCGCTGTGGCTACGAGGGTACGCTCGAGGCACTTCAAGAGGAGCTGCCCCGCCCGCTCAAAGAGGGTGACGCGCCCTCTGAAGGCCAGGCGGTAACGGTGCCGAAAGAGTAGCCGGGTCGCGCTCGGTCTCCGCGCCGTAGGCTAAACTGCACCTAGCTGAAGCTGTGGGATCAGGCTGTAGGAGACGATCATGACCGACAATCCGCGCCTGGCTGAGCTGGGCTTTTTTATGCCGCCCGAATGGACGCCGCACGCCGCCACCTGGACGAGTTGGCCCTTCGATGACGCGCTCTGGGAGGGTCAGCTAGACGCCGTCCGGGACGAGTTTGCCGGGTTGGTAGCGACCATCGCCCGCTTCGAGCCGGTCGTTCTAAACGTCCGGGACGACGATACCGAAAGGGACGCCAGGGTGAGGCTGGGGGCCGCGAACGCGCCCCTTACCAACATCACCTTTCACCGCGTCCCCTTAAACGACGTCTGGTTTCGGGACAACGGTCCGCTCTTCGTCGTCAATCCGGCGCAGAGGGTCGCGCTCACAGATTGGGGCTTTAACGCTTGGGGAGAAAAGTATAGACCTTGGGATGACGACGACCGCGCGCCGGTAGCGGTCGCCGAAACGCTCCATATGAAGCGCTTTGAGGTGCCGATCATCATGGAGGGTGGGTCGCTGGAGCTGAACAGCCGCGGCGTCTGCCTGAGCACCCGGAGCTGCCTGCTGTCCCCGCAACGCAACCCCGACCTAGACGAGTCTGAGATCGAAACGGCGCTCCGCGAGGTTCTCGGGATCAAGCATCTGGTGTGGCTGGCCGAAGGGCTCGAGGGCGATCACACGGACGGCCACATCGACACCATCGTGCGCTTTTGCGATGATCACACGCTCGTCTGCGCCGTTGCCGAAGACGAGCGTGACGCCAACTTTGAGCCCATGCAGCGCAACCTGACGCAGCTGAGAAGCCTCCGCGACCACCAGGGGGAGCCCTACAGGGTGCTCGAGCTGCCCCTGCCCAAAACCCGGTTCAACTTTAGCGGGGTACGCCTACCCCCGACCTACGCGAACTTCTATATCGGCAACGGTTTCGTGATCGTGCCGCAGTACGGTGACCCCAACGACGCGCGGGCGCTTGAAATCCTGACGCCGCTCTTTCCGGGGCGTGAGGTGATCGGGTTGCCGTCTCGGGCGCTTATCACCGGCGGCGGTTCGTTTCACTGCGTCACGCAGCAGCAGCCCACTGGGAAGATTTTGGGTTCCTAACCTCGCCGCACGTTTTCGGGAAGATTTTAGACCATGCCTTTGTTAAGTGGTCTGTACTATATTGAGTTATGAAGTTCTTAAAGCTACTACTGAGTATGTGCGCTCTTATACCTATGCTTAGTAGTTGCTTTTCGACTGTCTGCACGCTCGAGCTAGAGGGAAGGCTCGATCCTAGAGCAGTAACGCTCGAGGTAGGTGAATCCGTCACGCCGACGGTCGGCCTCTATACTTGTGGGGGTAGAAGGACCGTAACCGATACATTTT
>CADCWP010000082.1 GCA_902806425.1 uncultured Truepera sp. | reverse complement strand
TCTAGTTAGGAGTCGTAGTAATGACGTTTCGCTTCGATGACCCAAGCCATTTGAGTGAACACGGTTTTGCTGGTTTTTTCACAGTACAGGAATTGCAGGAGACAAGGTGCCGAAGCGTACCCAGTGAGCCGGGAGTTTATCTCGTCGTTCGACCTGGAACAACGCCTCCGATTTTTTTACGGGGGAGTATTGGCGGCCATTTCAAAGACCGCGACCCAACCGTTACAACTGAGAAATTGATTGACAAATGGGTAGAGTCCACAAGTGTTTTGTATATCGGCAAGGCGGGAAGTCTAAGAAATCGCCTGAAGCAGTATATGGATTTTGGTCTTGGTAAGCCTGTGGGACACCACGGTGGGCGCTACATTTGGCAGCTCGAGCACTCAACCCTTTTACAGCTATGTTGGAAAGCAACACCCGACCAAGACCCTGCTTTTGTAGAGAGTCATCTTATTCAAAACTTCAACCAGCAACACGGCAGATTACCCTTTGCCAACCTACGCTTTTAGATTGGCAGTGAAGGGCTGTGTGCTTTGCACACAGCCCTTCCGAAAGCGCGCTTAGTTAGTCTTCAAGCTCTGCGCCTTATTTGGCCGCTCGAGCTTCTCCGGCAACACCTCTTCGTACCCGCCCTCGTCGTAAGCAATCTCAACCGTGCCTTTAAGCGCGTTGAGCTTCACCACGCGTCCGCACGCGCCAGTTTCAGTGTGACAGGCTTTGCTGCCCTTTTTGGGCAGGTCAGCGAGCAGTTCACGGTACATGTCGTGCTCGTACTGCAAACAGCACATAAGTCGCCCGCAGGGGCCGCTGATCTTCTCCGGATTTAGCGGCAGCTGTTGGTCGCGGGCCATCCGTATGGAGACTGCGCTAAAACTTTGCAGCCAGGTCGAACTGCACGAGCCGCTCCCGCACACGCCCAGAGTACCGATGATACGGGCCTGGTCGCGAGGGCCAACGTTTTCAAACTCGAGCCGCGCGGGGGTCAGCGGCGTCAACTCTTGGACAAGCGCCCGCAGCGAAAGCTGCTGTTCGGTGCTGTAGGTGATCAGCAGCAGGGATTCGTCCAGGGTGAATTCCAGCTGGACGATCTTCAGCGGCAGGCTGCGCTCACGCGCGCGCGCCTTAAGAAGCCATTTGAGTTCCTCGGCTTTCTCTTTAAGCCGCTCCCAGCGCGCTACGTCGTCGGGTCCAGCAGTGCGGACGAAGTGGCCGCTCGGGTGGGGGTGCTCACGCACACCGGTACGGACCAAACCGAGCTCGAGGCCACGCCGGGTCGAGACGACGCAGCGCGCGCCAACCCCCGGCACCTGACTCGGCACCTCTAAAAAGTGAACCTTCGGGCCGTTGTCGAACCGAACACCGACACAGTCGGGCATAACGCCTCCAAAAACGCTGGCTAGGCAGCAACAGTAGCTAAAAAGGGGTAATCCCCCTGTCAGTATATGAAACTACGGCCCAAACCCGAGTTTAATGCGTTCAAGGTTGACTCGTCTGAGCTTGTGGAGTCCAGTTCGGGGTCAGGCAACGTGCTACCGGGGCGAAGCTTAGGCGGTGTTGCGGACTTGGGCCGTATTGGGAGAGCGCCCGCAAGTGTACGGGTGCGCCGTAGCCCTTATGCGACGCGAAGCCGTAGCGTGGGTCGTGTTCATGAAGATGCGTCATCAGGGAGTCACGGGTGGTTTTGGCGACGATGCTCGCCGCCGCAACCTGGAAGCTCGCGGCGTCCGCTCTGGGCGGGGCTGCCACCGGACCTACGAAAGAGAGTTTTAGATAGTCCGTCACCAAGGCGTCGAACGGCGTTGTGTAGGCGAGCGCCGAAAGCGCCCGCTGCGCGGCTAGGTGCGTCGCCCGGAGAACGTTGAGGGCGTCGACTTCGGCGGCGCTAGCGAGCCCGACGCCCCAGGCCAGCGCGCAGCGTTTTACCTCGGCGGCTAAAACGTCGCGCGCCGCCGGTGGAAGCTTTTTAGAGTCGTCGAAAGGGTAGTCGCCGTAGGACAGCAGCACGGCGGCGGCTACGACCGGCCCCGCCAACGCCCCGCGCCCGGCCTCGTCGACCCCGGCGACGCGGGCGTAACCGCGCGTCCAGAGGGTGCGCTCGAGCGTCCAACCCGGCCTAGTTGCGTAAACTCTCACGGCTGAGTTTAACGCGGTCGGCTCAGGTCAGGAGCAGGTCACCCGGCTCGAGCGGCGCGGGGATGCTTAGGGGCACTGTAAAGAAAAAGGTGCTGCCGCGTCCGACTTTCGATTCGACCCAAATTTTGCCCCCATGTTTTTCAACGGCCAGCTTGCAGAATGTCAGACCCATGCCGGTATCGAAGCGGTCGTGCAGCGTGTGCCGCGACTGCTCGAAGGCGTTAAAGATGCGCTTTTGATCCTCCGCCGGGATACCCTCGCCGTCGTCACGCACCGACAGTACGTAGCTGTCGCCGTCCTTCCAGGCGCGAAAGTCGACGTGCCCACCCTGAGTGGTGTGTTTAACCGCGTTGGCGAACAAGTTGGCCAGCACCCGCCGCAAGAGGGCGCTGTCGGCGTAGACGCGCTCGGCCTCGGGCCGCACAATGGCCGAGACGTGACGCTCCTTTAGGGACAGGTTGACGTCCCCCAAGGCCAGCCGGGAAAGGTCACTGACACTTTCGATCCAAGCAGGATCGTAGGGCATAGTGCCCTCTTTCATCCGCCGGACATCGAGGATGTTGGCCGCCAGATTTAGAAGGTGCTGCGCCTCACCGTGCGCGAGCGAAAGAAGGTCGCGCAAACCGTATATATCCGAACCCGTCTGCGTGATGTCGAGCGCGTGCTCTAAAAGCCCCATAACGCTCGCTATCGGACTTTTAAGGTCGTGAACGAGCATGTGAGTGAGGTCGTCTTTAACCCGTTCGGACTCCCGATAAGCCCGCTCGAACTGCCGGAGCCTCGAGAGCGCCCCCCGCAGCGCCGCGTCGGCACGTTCGCGCCCCAGCAGCCCCGACACGTAGAGCGTTAGAAGGTGCGGCGCGGTGTCGTAGCCCAAATAGAGATTCGCTCCTGAGCTGAGCGCGGCCGTGTGACGCGCTACACCGCCCGGCCCGAGACAGATCAGCGGCGTCTGCGCCAGATGTTTACGGCGGCGTAGAAGCGCGATCAGGTCGAGCTGCGAGACGCTCTCGGTGATGAGGTCGTCCAAGATAATAGCCAGCGGCGCGTGGGTGCGGGTGTGGGAAAGGAGCATTTCGGCGGTTTCCAAACAGACAAAGGGCACTGCGGAAGCCGCCACGGCCTCCCGAAACGGCGCGCGGTGAGAAGGGGGTGCAACCCAGAGGAGGGCAGCCGTCGTCATGCGTTCAAACTATACCAAGCGCCTCCGTCCCCAAAACGCCGATGTGAAAGAGTTAACGTGCAGGGAACACGGCAGATAGGGCTACCTCTCCGTGATCTGTACTGATTTGAGCCGGAATCAGCTACGCCAAACCCTCTGAGCTGCAAAAAGTCTTGTTAGCCATCGGTGATTGAATCTAACCTGTACGGGGTAAGGCCGCGGTGGGCCACCTTAGTACGCACAAAAACTATTTGCCTGAAAGTTTTGGAAACCGTTACTTCGGTGGTGCCGTGGTGCTGAGCGCATCTGATAGCATAGGGTGTGCAACAGTTGCAGTTTGCCGCGCCGTGGGTTTTGTGGGGGCTTCTCCTCCTGCCACTGCTACCGGGCCGCGCTCGCCTCGGCCTGTGGGGGCTGCGAGTCTTTACCCTCGCCCTCTTGCTCGTTGCGCTCGCGGGGCCGTCATTGCGGCTCGGCGACGCGCCGCTCAGGGTTTTGGTCGACGTTTCAGAGAGCGTTGGGGACGCCGCTAGAGAGGCTGTAACACCGCTAAACGATACGCCGCCCGGAGCGGCCCTCGAGTTCGCCGGAGATACGGCGGCAAGCTCGGCGGCTTTAACCCTGCCGGGAGACGCGCTGGGCGCTGCGCGCACCGACATCGGGCGGGCCTTGCAGGTCGCGGCGGCGTCTGGGGCAGGCCGGATGCTCCTCGTCAGCGACGGGGCCGAGTCGCAGGGCGACGCGCTCGCGTCGCTGCCAGGTGTGCCCGTCGACGTGCTCTACACCCCGAGCCGCGGCAACGTGCGGCTGCGTGAGCTTTTGGCCCCGGCGCGTCTTGCGCCCGGTGGACAGGCCGAGGTCGTCGCAGTCGTCGAGAGCGACCGCGAGACGGTCGTAACGCTGCGCCCAAGGGTGGGCGGGCGCGAGCTTCCACCCCTTCGCCGCCGCGTGGCGGCCGGTCAGACGCCGCTACGCTTTTCTGTAACGGCGGCGGGGGCGGCGGGGGGCGTTTTAGAGGTGGCGGCGGACCTCGAGCTGCCTTTCGAGCAACCCCGCCAAGACGACCTCGCCCGCGCCGAGATCGACGTCAGCGAGGACGACCCGGTGCTCGTCATGGGCGACCCGGCCCTCTCAAGGCTGCTCAGCGCGCAGGGATTTCGGGTGCTGCGCGGCGGCGCGCAGCACGTCACCGCGCCGCTACGGTACAGCGCGATCATCGTCCGCGAGGGTGCGGCGGCCTTTACACCGGGACAGCTCGAGCTGCTGCGCGGCTACGTCGAGGAAGGGGGCGGCCTAATGATGGCGGGGGGCCCCGAGAGCTTCGGGCTGGGCGGCTGGTACCGTACCCCGGTCGAAACCGTGCTGCCGGTCTCGACCGACGTCCGGAGCAACGTCGAGCTGCCGCTCGTCGCGCTCGTGATCATCATGGACCGCTCGCAGTCGATGACGACCGGCTCGCCGACGAAGCTCGAGCTCGCCAAAGAGGGGGCTATCGAGGTCGTCGACTTAGCGTTTGAACGCGATCAGCTGGGGTTTATCAGCTTTAGCGATCAAGAGGACTGGGTGTTTCGGCTCCGCGAGGCAACTGAGCAGGGCAAACGCGAGATGCTGGAGGCCATTTTAAACGTCCAAGCGGGCGGCGGAACCCTGCTAGAACCGGCCTACCGCGCTGCGCTCCGCAGCCTTCGGGACAGTCCCGCGACCATTAAACATATTATCCTGCTCACCGACGGGCGCGTCTCGGACGGGGGCGGCCCTTTCAGCGCGGGCGACGATTTCAACTTTTCAGCGCTGGCCTCGCTCGGCAGACGCGACGGCATCACAACCTCGAGCATCGCTATCGGGGAGGAGGCCGACACGGTGCGGCTCGAGGGCATCGCTGCCGCCGGAGGTGGGCGTTATTACGAGGCCTTAGACGTGAACACGCTGCCCCGCATCTTTACCAGCGAAGCCCTGACCGCGACCCGCTCGCTTTTGCGAGACGGCCCGCTGCCCGTGCGCGCCCGAGCGCACCCGCTTCTACCGGCGGGCCTCACGCCGCCACAAGTAGACGCCTATATCGCCAGCACCCTTAAAGAGGGCAGCGATCTCATCTTTGAGGGCGAGGCCGACGAGCCCATCTTAGCCGTATCTCGGCAAGGGCTCGGGCGCAGCGCCGCCCTCACCACCGACCTGAACGCGTACGCCGGAGCTTTCGGCGCTTGGGCCGAGCTGCCGGGGGTGCTCGGCACCGTCACACGCTGGTTACAGGTCCGGCCCGAAACCTATGAGGTCACCGCCACGCCCGACGGCGACGGGCTTCGCGTCGTGCTCGACGCCGTAGCCGGGGGTGAATTCGTTAACGGCGAAACCCTCACCGCCCGCTATGGGGGCGGTGAGGTAGCGCTCGAGCAGGTCGCTCCCGGGCGCTACGAAGGCTTTGTAGCGGCGGCGCAAGCGGGCGGCAGTTTAAGCGTGTCCCGGCGCGACGAGGTTGTCGCCCGGACGCAGGTGAGCGTACCCGACAGCGAGTTCGACACCGCCGGGGGTAGGGCCCTGCTGCGCGAGATCGCCGCACGCACCGGCGGGCTGGTCATTGAGGACGCAGAAAGCTATGCGCCCGAGCTGCCCCAAGAGCAGCGCGCGGTGTGGATGTGGTTTGCCCTGGGGGGGTTGGGTGTGTTTTTGCTCGAGCTGACCGTCCGGCGCTTCCGCGTTGCGTAAGCCCCTAGCGCCGCCGCCTTTAGGTGATCGGCTTTCCGCCGTCCTCTGCAAACGGAGGTCGAGTGGGTGCTCGCTTAGCTACGTCATACATTACAGAACGGGGAACGTAAACGTGAGTCTGCACGCCCTCAGTACCGTTCTGGTAGGCGGGTTGATGCTGACCGCTTGTCGGAGCTACCACCACGACGCCCGCAGCCGTCACGCCGGGCCAGGGTAACTTAACGTTAACTGTTATCAACGGTGGTGATGAGGTAATCAACGCTGAGCTGGTTCAGGCGAGCGGTGAAGAGGTCTGGGTTCACCGAGACGGGTTTTAGCTTGACAACACCCACAGGCGTAACGTCGTCCCGAAAAGAGAGATTATGTTTTCTATGAACTGGACGGGGAAGTATGAGGAGAGTAGCGACATCTTTCCAGTCGGGACATACTCGCTTCACAGTACCTCGAGGTTGCTTAGAGCAGATAGTGGACGCGACATCGACACCGTAAAGACGCCGCCACAGCCGCTGAGCGTGCGGCGCACACCCTGAATAAGCGCTGACTTTCAACGCACGCAGCTTAGCCGTTACATCTCGTCGTCTTCCCCATCGCCGAGCGGTTCGTCAACTTCAACTTTCATGACTTCGCGCAGGACACTGGTAGCGAACGCACCCTTTTGCAGCGTAAAGGCGAGTGTGTAACCGTCCGGCTCCGGGGTGAGCTGCACGTCCTCTAAAAAAATGCGGCTGGGGCGGCGCGACCCCTTGCGGGCGGTGAAGTCGGCCCAGCGGAGACCGAAGTGCTCCAAGGTCTCACGTTCCAACTCGCCCGCAGCGTGCTCACTCACGCGCACCTTTTTGCCGTAGAGGGGTCCCGTCGCTGAAATCTCACCGCTCAGGGCGCGCGGGTTCTCGACCTCGGCGTCCTCCACGACGAACACCCCGCCGGTCTCACGCTTTTTAGCCCAATCGCCCTTCACGACCTGTCCGTAAAGGCCCCTTTCCAGCCGCACCGAGAGAGTGTGGTTAAACAACAGGGACTGCAACGCCGATAAAAAAAAGCGTTTAAGCCGCCTACCACCCGGTACGGGTTCACCGCGGATGAGTTTAAGGCCGTCGAGGGCGTTCGTGCCGAATCGCCCGAAGCGCTGCGGGCCGAAGTAGTTGGGAACACCCTGCGCTTTCAAGACGGCGAGCACCGCCGCCGCCCGCGCCGCGTCACCGCCTCGCACCCGGATGCTAAAGCGGTTGCCGCGCAGGTGGCCGATACCAAGTTTGTTACGGTGCCTCGACCTCTCCAAAAGCTCAACACCCTCGACCTCGCGCAGCACCTCCAGAGCTGCCGCGTAACGGTTGGGGACGCTCAGCCACTGCCTAGTCACAGCGTACTTGTCCTTAAGTCCGGCGACGCCGACGTCACCCTCTTTAAGCCCTTGCTGCATCAACGCCAACACCAGGTCGCGCGTGGTCAAGCCGCGCTTTTCGACCCATGCGTAGGCGTGCGAACCAGAGCCTTCGGGAAGGTAGAGGGGCAGCTCTTCAACTTGAAAGTCTTCCTGGGCTTCACGGATGCGCCCGCCGCTGCCGGGCAGTGAGGTCAGTGAAGCGTAGTCGCTCCAGCGAAAACGAAAGTCGGGTGGGGTCACCTGGAGGCTACGATCAAAGCTACGACTCGGTGTGCTGTAAGGTGAGCTGCTCTTGCATAAACTGCTGCACCACGCCGAACCTACCCACGAGTGAAGGAACCTCGAGCAGCTCCTGCCGCGCCTCCGCCGCGAGCCGCACGTTGGCACAAATAAACGACGCTTGGAACAGGAGGTCGTCGGGAAGGGCTTCCTCAATCTGTTCACGGGCGCTGTCGGCAAAAAAACGCTCGGCGTATTCGCGGAAGACCTCTAGGGCGTCCCACGCCGCGAGACGCTCACTGTTCGGGTCAGTGCGTTCTAGCGGGTAGGGTAGGTCTTCAGTGTAGTGAAGCTGGCCTACCGTGCCGTCGGCGGCGGGAACCGGCTCGCTGCGCGAGGGCTTTACCCGGCAGCGGCCCTGCCCGTGGGTGAGAACGTGAAAGGTTCCGTCGGCGTTTTCCATAACCGACAAGATATCGACAAAGGTACCGACCTGCGCTACGCCCTGCAACTCGGGCGCGTCGCTGATCCGCGCCTTTGCACCAGCCAGCGCGAGCACGATTCGCCGCTGATTCGCCTCGACACACTCCCGCACCATCTTCCGGTAGCGCTCC
>CADCWP010000081.1 GCA_902806425.1 uncultured Truepera sp. | reverse complement strand
TCAAGAAAATGGAAAGAGGGGAAAGTGTGGAAGAGGTAATAACACGAGGCGAAGAAGCATACGGGCGGGTAACGAGGGAGCGGATTCTAGACGCCGCTGAGCAGTTGTTCGCCAGACATGGTTTCGAGGGGACGTCCATAAGGGCAGTCACAAAGGAAGCCGAGGCGAACCTGGCGGCCGTGGGCTACCACTTCGGCTCGAAGGCGGCTTTGCTTAAGGCGGTGGCGGAGCGGGTCATGGGGCCGGTGATTGCCGGACAGCTCGGACGCTTGAACGACCTAGAGAAAGGTGGAAGAGAACCCGAGGTTGAGGAGCTGGTCGAAGCTTTTATCGCCCCCTACTTCGACCGGTTGCCGCGCAAAAGCGAGGCGCGGGGTCGTACGGTTTCGAGGCTGGTCGGCAGGATCCTCGGCGATCCCGCCGAGGAGATAAGAAAGGTGGCGGTCGAGGGCGGGGAGGTACGCGACCGTTACTTGGTGGCGTTCGGCAGGGCTCTGCCTACCGTTACCCAAGAAGAGTTGTGGTGGCGTATGCGGAGCATGATGGGCGTGGTGGTGGTCCACCGGATCGGTCTGCACGAAGAGGTGGGGCCGCCGGGGATGCCGGACGACAACGAGGAGACCACCCTAAAGTGGACGGTTTCGTTCCTGAGCGCCGCCTTGCGTGCCCCGACCGCTCACGTACCTTAGCGGGACCCACCGACAAGGTCTGCGTCCGACGGTTGGGCGAGCTAAAGAGCCCCGATGAGCTGAGCTTCAAAGTGGTTCTACGAATAGGGTCGGGTTAAAGCTGCGAAAGAGGATTGAAAAACCCATTTGCAGATGACCGCGGTAGCGGCGGAGACTCAACTTACAGCGCCTCGACGACTGGCTAAGCGGAAGTGGCCCAGCAGGTACGCGAGTGTCAGCTTTGCTCGGCTAGGTATGGCGGCTTAACTTCGCCAACAGGAAACGAGACGGGGCGTGCTACCATAAAAGCCCGTGGAGGCTGAACCATGCAAACCAAGTACGTCTTCGTCACGGGTGGGGTCGTGTCCTCGCTGGGCAAGGGGCTTGCGACCTCGAGCATCGGCGCGCTTCTGCGCGCGCGCGGCTACCGCGTCACCGCCGTCAAGATAGACCCCTATATCAACGTCGACGCGGGCACCATGCGTCCTTACGAACACGGCGAGGTCTTCGTCACCAGCGACGGAGCCGAGACCGACCTGGATTTAGGCACTTATGAGCGCTTTTTAGACGTGCCGATGAGCCGCGCCAACAACGTCACCACCGGACAGGTTTACCAGAGTGTGATCGAAAAGGAGCGGCGCGGCAGCTATCTATCGCAGACCGTGCAGGTCATCCCGCACGTCACCGACGAGATCAAGGGGCGTATCCGCGAAGCGGGCGAGGCGGCGCACGCCGAGATCGTTCTGGTCGAAATCGGCGGGACGGTCGGCGACATCGAATCGCTGCCCTTTTTGGAGGCCGTCCGGCAGATGCGCTTCGAGGCCGGTCCCGGCAACTGCGTCTACCTCCACGTGACGCTGCTCCCCTTTCTAGGCACGAGCGAGGAGTTCAAAACCAAACCCACGCAGCACTCGGTCGCCACCCTGCGCGGCGTCGGGGTGCAGCCGGACGGCATTATCCTGCGTTCAAACAGCCCCGTTCCCGACGAGGTGCGCAGCAAGATCGCGCTGTTTACGAACGTCGAGGCGCGCGACGTTTTTAACTCGTTTGACACCGAGTTCATCTACGCGGTGCCAGAAATCCTCGAGCAGCAGGGGATCGGGCGGTTTTTAGAGCGCCGGTTGGACCTCGAGAAGCTCACCCCCGAGCTGCGGGCTTGGCACGAGGCCGTTAGGATCCTGCGCGCACCCGACGAACGGGTCGTGATCGGTATCGTCGGCAAGTACGTCGCCATGCCCGACGCCTACCTGAGCCTGATGGAGGCGCTTAAACACGCCGGGATCGCCAACCGCGCGCGGGTAGATTTTCGCTGGATCAACGCCGAGGCGGTTTTAGGCGACGATTTGGGCGCGCTCGCGGGGCTCGACGGCATCCTCGTCCCCGGCGGTTTCGGGGTTCGGGGCATCGAGGGCAAGGTCCGGGCTGCAACCTACGCCCGCACCGAAGGGGTGCCTTACCTGGGCATCTGCTTGGGGATGCAGATCGCGGTTATCGAGTACGCCCGCAACGTCGCCGGTCTCGAGGCCGCCAACTCGACCGAGTTCGACCCCTATACGCCACATCCGGTCGTCGATCTGATGCCCGAACAGCTCGACTTAGCCGACATGGGCGGCACCATGCGCTTAGGAAACTGGCCGATGATGGTGACGCCGGGAACGAAACTCGCCGAACTGTACGCGGGGCAACTCGGCAGCGACGGGACAAACGGTGGGACGGTGCTCGAGCGGCACCGGCACCGCTATGAGGTCAACCCGGCTTATGTAGAGACGTTGCAGGTGGCGGGCCTCACCGTCTCCGGCGTCACACCGGGGATGCAGGGGCGCGGCGCGGGCTTGGTCGAGGCCGTCGAACTCCCCGACCATCCGTTTTTCGTCGGCTTGCAGTCGCACCCGGAGTTCGGCTCCCGGTTGATGCGCGCTTCGCCACCCTTTAGAGGCTTTATCGAGGCGGCGGTCAGCTATCAAGGGGCACGCGCCCGTGAGCACGCGGCGGCTCGAGCCTGAACGCCCGCGATCAGAGCCCGCGAGGGGTGAGCTTACGCGACAGAGCAACCCTCGTCATCGGTCTGGCGGGGGGTACCGGGTCGGGCAAGACCACCGTCTCCGAGGCCGTCCGGCGGGCGGCGGGCGAGACGCAGGTCGTGGTCTTGCCGCAGGACGCCTTTTACCGCGCCCAGACCGATCTGCCCACCCAGCAGCGCGAAAAGACCAACTACGACGAGCCGAGCGCGTTCGACACCCCTCTGCTGGTCGCACAACTCGACGCCCTTCTACGGGGTGAAGCCGTCGAGCGGCCTGTTTACGACTTCACCGCCGATAACCGCTCGAACGCGAGCATCCGCCTCGAGCCCAAACCAGTGATCGTGGTCGAAGGGATTCTGGTGCTTCACGAACCCGCGCTACGGGCGCGCTTTGACCTGAGCGTGTTCGTAGACGCGCCGCCGGACGAGCGCTTTATCCGACGCTTGGAGCGCGACGTGAACGAGCGGGGCCGGAGCACCGGAAGCGTCATCGAGCAGTACCGCCGGAGCGTGAAACCGATGCACGACCTTTTCGTCGAGCCGACCAAAGCCCATGCGGACCTGATCATCCCCGAAGGCGGCAACAACCGGGTCGCTCTCGAGGTGCTGAGCACGTTTGTCTCCTCCTTCGTCGCCCGTGCGAGTTAAAGGGCTTTTCTGGACCGTGATCCTCCTGAGCCTGATTCCGGGAGGGCTGCTGGCGTGGGAACGCGTCCGCACAGAGAACGGCAGCGAGACCGTCACCCTGCTCATGGACGAACCCGCGATAGCCGAACAAGCAGCGTATGAGGGCGTGGAACCGTTTGCACTGGCGACGCGTTACCGAGAGGCGGGGCTCAACGGCGTCGCGCTGTACGAACAGACGCTTCAAACCTTAGCCGAAAAGGGCAAGGTCGCGCTGCTGCCGGGGACGGACGCGAGGGCCGAGGCTTCCCTAAACGGGCGGCGTCTACAGTTGCCGCCGAACAGCCTCCTGGTGAGGGCGCTCACGCCGGGTGCCCTTGCGGGTGCCCTCTCCAAAAACCGTCCGCGTCCGCAGACTGTCCGCTTAGGCGACCAAACGTGGTACGTCTTCAGCGAACCCAACGCCGAGGACCGGGCTGGGGCGCAGCGTCCGGCGGGGCCTGACCAGGTGCAGCTTAGGCGCTACCGGGGGGCGGGTTGGGATATTGCCTACCGTCCGGTCAACTACCCGAACCTAGCCGACGTAGGGACGGACTTTCCCGACGTCAGCTATCTCATCCACGAAGGGCTCGAGGTCGCCGGGAACCCGGAGCGCTTAAGCGAAACCGTCGCCGCGTCGCAAGACTACCTCACCGGCCTTGTCGAGGGCACCGAGCAAGCCGGGATGAGCGCAGTCAGCGGCAAGGTACCCTTGGCACGGGTTTTCAGCGTGTCGCAGGAGTGGCTCAACACCTTGACGCCGCAGGAGGTCGCGGACAAATACCTGCTCGCCGCGAATGAACGGGGCGCGCGCCTCCTCTACCTGCGGCCCTACACCGACGAGACGGTCGGCAATATGCGGGAGAACACCGAGGCGCTCGTGAGGACCCTGAGGACCAGCCTCGAGGCCGAGGGCTACCGCATCGGCCCGGTCAGGGCGCTTTCGTATACCAGCCCCCCCCTTCTCCGCGCTCTGGCCGGGGTCGGGGTACTGGCGGGCGTAGGGCTTTTGGCGACGCTCTACCCCGGCGTTTGGGGAGCGCTGGTCGCGCTCGGCGTGTTGGCTTTAGGTGTACTTGCAGGCGGCTTCGGCTGGGACGCGCTGGCGCTCACGGCGGCGCTGAGCTTTCCGGTACTCGGGTACGCGCTGCTGCCCGCCAAGTTGTGGAGTGTGGTCGGCGCAGTGCTCATCAGCTTGGCGGGGGCGGTTTTGCTGGCCGCCGTTGGCAGCGACCGCAATACGCTCTTAGCCGTTACGCCGTTTTCGGGCGTCGCCGCGACGCTGGTCGTGCCTCCAGCGCTATTTCTCTTTTACGTCACCCTGCGCGAACGTACTCCGGCGGCGTGGGTCCATGAGTTTTGGAGTCAGCCCCTGCGCTTGGGTGACGTGGCGCTGACCCTTATCAGCCTAGCCGCGCTCGCGTTCGTGCTCTTGCGGCGCGGCAACTTCCCAATTATCGGTGCGAGTGAGGCCGAGTTGGGGTTGCGGGCCTTGCTGTCGGACTATTTCGCGCGGCCCCGCTTCAAGGAACTCCTCGGCCATCCGCTGGCGGTCTTGGCGCTCCTCAACCCGCGCTGGCCCACCCCGGTACGGGGGCTTTTGCTGACGGCGGGCGTCGTGGCACTCTCGAGCGTCGTCAACTCGTTTAGCCACTACCACACGCCGCTCCTGGTGTCCTTAGAGCGCACCGCCGTGGCGCTCGCTTTAGGGCTCGTTCTCGGCCTGCTGCTCAACCTGATCGTGCGGCCGCTGGTGCAGGCCATCTCACGCTGGCTTAGTAGTTCTCCTTAGGGGCTCTCGAAAGGAGCTGTGAAGGTTCTCATCAGCGGCTACTACGGGTTCGGCAACCTGGGCGACGAAGCGCTGTTAGCCGGAATGCTGACCGGACTCCAAACCCAAGGGGTCACAGTCTTGTCCCAACGTCCGGCCGCGACCAGAGCGCTTCATGGCGTCGGCGCGGCGCACCGGCTACGAGGACTATCCGCGCTGCTGACCCACGACGCCCTTATCTCGGGCGGCGGCGGACTGTTGCAGGACAAGACGAGTGCGCGCAGCCTGCACTACTACCTGGGCGTGATCACGCTGGCAAAACGTCTGGGCAAACGGGTCATCGTCTACGGGCAGTCGGTCGGCCCCCTCAGCCCGAGCGGTGAGCGGGCTGTAGCCGGGGCACTTCGTGGTGTTCCCGTCGCGGTGCGCGATAGAGCGTCGCAGCGGCTGCTAGAACGCCTGGACGTCCCCTCAACCCTCGTCGCCGACGCTGCGCTGCTCCTACCCAAACCCGCCGCTCCAACCGAC
Organism: uncultured Truepera sp.; assembly: GCA_902806425.1. Lineage (GTDB taxonomy): Bacteria > Deinococcota > Deinococci > Deinococcales > Trueperaceae > Truepera. The sequence goes on along the minus strand of CADCWP010000081.1, from coordinate 2,600 downwards.
GCCGCGCCGACCGCCTCTGTGCTGCTGATCCCACGCGGTGGCTACCCGGAGATCACGGCTGCGCTGGCGCGGCTTGCCGAGACGCTTCACGGTGAAGGTGTCGCACTTGCCGGACTGGCGCTGCACCCGGGCGAGGACGCGGCCCCCTTAGCGGAGCTGCCGCCCACGGTGGAGAGGCTCGAGGCCCCCACCCCGCAAGCGGCGCTCGTACTGATTGCCGGAAGCCGTCACGTCGTCTCGGCGCGGCTGCACGGGCTTATCTTGGCCGCGCGCGCGGGCCGCCCCTTCAGCGGAATCGCCTACGACCCCAAGGTGACCGCGTTTCTGGAAGAGGTTGGCAACCGCGCCCATCCCATACCCCCCGACCCGGCGGCGCTGTTAAGGGAAATCACGCGTCCGACACCCGCTTTAGAGAGGGTCGCGGAGCTTACGGCTCGAGCCCGTGACGGCCTGACGTGGCTCAGCGCGAGCCTGGCGAGATGAGCGTCCAGCCAAGAACCCTTCAGGCTAGCTGAGCGCCGTCTCACCCGCGCGCGCTACGCTTGGGGGGTGAGGCGACTTTTCCCGGTTTCTCTGCTGGCCCTTGCCACCTTAAGCACGGCGTGGGCGCAACCGACCGGCGTCGCGGCGCTCCAAGAGCTTTTGGCGGGCGGCTACTACGCGCTCGCCGCGCAGGTCGAGGGGCCGCAGGCCGTTAAAGCGCAGCCACAAAATGCCGAGGCGCGCCTTCTTTACGCACGCGCTCTCTACTTCGTCGGCAACCTGGGGGCGGCTAGGGCGCAGCTCGCCCGCGCGGAGCCCCTCGCGGCCACCCCCGCGCTGAAGCGCTCGCTCACGCACCTAGACGCCCTCGTACGCGCGGCGGAGGGCGATACCGAGCGCGCGACCCGGCTGCTCGCCCAGGTTTTTAAGGCCGCGCCTGACTACGACATCGCCATGGACTGGGGTCAGGTCGCGTGGCAGGGGGGCGATTTGGAGACCGCACTGCGCGCTTACCGGGAGGCAGCCGGGACCTCCAAGGGTAAGACCGAACCGTGGCCGAGCCTCAACTACGCACGGGTTCTTCTTCAACAGGGACAGTTTAGAGCGGCGATGGCACCTCTGGAAACAACCCTCACCATCTTGGAGCAGGACCCGAACCCGCGCCCTTCGCCCGCCTACGCCGAGGCGTTTTACCGCCTAGGTCAGGCTCACGAGGCTATGAACGAAATCCAGGAGGCGGTTTCAAACTACCAAGCGGCTTTCAGCACCGATCCGACCTACGCACCTGCCGGGGACGCTTTAAGGCGTCTTGAGAACCCATAAGTGAGCCATATGTAAGCCGTGAAGTGTGGCTTTTCCTACCGAGATGGTAGGCCAACGTACGTGATACTATATTTTACCAAGTAGCGTCCGGCTTGGGGCAAAGAGGGCGCGAATGCAGAAGGAGGCCCCGCTATGCTGAGCATTACCGAACACGTTGCCGAACCCAACTGTGACACCCCGGACGTCATACCGAGCACGCTCGCTCACCCGACCCGGACCCTGGAGCCCGGCGCAATTCTCTACGAAGCAGGTCGTGAGGCCAGTTCGCTCTACATCGTGAACAGCGGCGTGCTAAAGGCGGTCGTCCCGACCTCGTTGGGTCGAGACCGGATTGCCGACCTGCACGGTCCCGGTGATGTGTTGGGCCTCGCCGCTATCGAAGGCGATACCCATTCCGAGACCGTTCAAGCCGTTCACGACGCCTGTCTGACGCCCTTGGACCCGCAGCAGGCGCTGAACGACCGGAGGCTGCGCGACTATATCTTTCACAGCATGGCGCGTCAGCTGCGCCGCAGCCGCGAGGCCATCGACGACGCCGAGTTGCCGGTAGGCGCGCGCGTCACCCGCACCTTTTTACGGCTGACCGAGCGTTTCGGTCAGGGCGCAGACAGCAGCGACGGGGTCAAGCTGCCCCTGGCCCTAACGCATGAAGATTTGGCGTCCCTCACGGGCTCATCGCGCGTGACCATCACCCGCATCCTGGGTGAGCTGCGCCAAGAGGGCGCGCTTTCCGGCACCAGGGGCGTGTACATCGCCAACCCGCGTAACCTCGAGGCCGCGACCGACAATTATGTGATGCAGGTTATCTAGCAGTAGCGAGTTCCAAGCAACGAGCAATGAGGTTTTCACTCATTGCTCGTTGCTTTTTTACTCATTGCTGCCTTAAGCCGAACGTCACCTGTACCGACACGGTGACCGCGAGCTGACCGCTCGAGACCGGTACCGATTCGCCAGAAGCCAATGACGCATCCGCCGATTCATCACGGAAATTAGCAAAAGGTGTGACGCCTCCTAACTGCGCGCCTTCTACAATTCGCCGCACCTCACTAAGTTCCGCACTACCAAACTGCGCGAGTTGCTCAGCCTTTTCGCGGGCACTTCGCATCGCCTGTTCGCGGGCCTGACGCTCTAGGGCGCTCCGGTCGGAAAACGTGTAGACGACGTTCGAGACCTCGTTGGCCCCGGCCTCGACGCTCGAGCCCAGAAGCGCGCCGAGTTGCGCCGTATCCCTGACGGTCACCTGAACGGTATTGCTGACGCGGTAGCGTATCTCGATGATCCGACCCTGGTTGTTG
>CADCWP010000080.1 GCA_902806425.1 uncultured Truepera sp. | reverse complement strand
TGGCAAGTGCTCGGACAGAGACGCATAGGCCGAACGTGACGACTGTGAAGTTAGCAACCCGCCCGGTGGCGTAGAGCAATTCATCAAGCGAAAGAAATGAAAATGTGATAGCTATCCGTAAACTCAAAGCCAGCCACCCTACAAGGTACATGCAGAACGGCGCAACAGTTACAAAAACTGCAAGTTCCGCAAGGCAGCGGAGCCAAACTTCCCAACCGCCTTTGTCGTTCCCCTTGGTTTCTGAGGTTTCCGTTGTCATCTAGTTAGTGCTCCGCCCTAAAGAGGTGCTTTCCGGACTGAAGAGAACCGCGTCTAGCAGGCATCCCTATTCAGCTCGAGCGGGGTACCAACAAACGACCGTTTGCTTATACTCTGGCTCAGAATTCGGTAGCTAAGAGCGCTCACGTCAGCGACCGACTTTCGCGTTGGTCGGTACACGCGTCGAACCGCGCCTAGCTGAAATTTTGGTGATTTCGGCACCGAAGAAGAAGGTCTGGGCGGTGTAGTGGACCCAGAGAAGAAAGATGACGAATGAACTGGCCGCCCCATAGGCCGAGCCGATGGCGGTGTTGCCGAGGTAAAAGCCGATCAGCCACTTTCCCCCCGTGAAAAGCAGCGCCGCGACAAACGCGCCGAACCACACGTCCTTCCAGTACACTTTGGTGTTCGGGAGCCCCTTATAGAGCACGGCAAACAGCAGCGTGATCAGAATAAGGGTCAGGACGGTGTCAAAAGCGGCGACCAGAGGTAGCGGGACGACCAAGCGGGCGCTTAGGAAGCGGCTGAAAGCGCCCAGGACGGCGCTTAGCAGCAGCGAGCCGAGCAGCAAAAAGCCGATTGCCAAAAGCATTGCTAGGGAGAACAGACGCGTCCACAGTGTTTGGAAGACCCGACCTCGTTTACTGGGCGCGACGTCCCAAATGAGGTCGAGCATGAGCTTGAGTTCATGCAGCACAATCGAGGCGGCAAACAGCAGAATAAGGGTGCCGACGAGCGTGGCCGCTACCCCCGACTGCTGCCCGTAGGCGTCGAAAGCGTTGTCAAACAAGACGGTTACGACCTCCCCGCCTACAGGTCCCATAAGCTGCTGGACCTGAAGCATGACCTCGGCGCGCACGGCGTCCTGGCTCACCCAGAGGCTGGCGACGCCTACGGCCACGATCAGCAGCGGGGCAAGCGACACGACCGAGTAAAAGGCTAGGGCAGCCCCCAAGCGCGGCACGTTGTCGGCCAGCCAAGCTGCCGCTGCTGCCATCAACAAGCGGGCGTGGGCTTTGACCATCCTCACACCTTACCGCCCGTAGGCGACGAGGTGTCTAGAATCGGTTAGGTGTGCCCTGCTTTAGAGCAGCGAGTAGAGGCCTGCGTACGGGATATTGTGCAGTGCTCCTACAAACGGGCTTATTTTAGCATCTTGTAATGTCATACTTACAGGTAGCCACAGTTGTGCAAAGCTTTAGCTTCTCGAGGCGTGATAGGGGCCAGAGCGAGTGCTTGGCGCAGAGCGTCAGGGTGTGCGCGCTACGCAGATAAGCTTTAACTCTAGTGAAGATGCAGGCGATAGCCGGATGACTTGACTCGCTGTCGGGGTTGTTTGATGTGACGCACTCGGCAGTTACCCATCACGAGCCCAGCTACAGAGTCGTGGCACTTCAAGCTAGGAGGCGGTCTCGTCTACAAAATCGCTGGGTCAAGAGAGCGCAGCGCACTATGTCACAGCGTCTACTCCGTCTCATTGTAATGCTTAGCCCTTAAGCTCTTTTTTCCATATAATCCCCCAGCGGCTGAACAGCTGCCATAGGTTGCTGGCACTAGAGTATAGCCATGCGAAAGAATCACAGCCCCGAGCCGATCATTGGCATTCTGCGTTTCGTCAAGGTGCCACTCCGGCCTCGTCTCGGCTGACGGCGGCGCAGCGTTTCTGCTATGTCAGGGCTGAACTTGGCACACCAGGCGCGAAACCCTCATCGTCGCCATGTTCGTGGCCTAGCCTCGCGCCTACGTGAGTCGAGTTCCTAGCGAGGCACTTCAGGTGGTGTGGGCTGGTAGTCCTCACCAGGGTTGACGAAGGCGTTGGCCTCCCAGGCGTACTGCCGGTCGTGCAGGTCGCGGTAGCGTCCACCCCTGGCAAAGAGTTCGGCGTGTGTACCCTGCTCAACGACCTTCCCCGCCTCGAGCACCAGAATCTGATCGGCGCTGCGGATGGTCGAGAGCCGATGGGCGATAACGAACGCCGTGCGACCCAACTGGAGCTGTTGCAACCCCTCCTGAATGAGGGCCTCGCTCTCGCTGTCTAAGCTGCTCGTCGCCTCGTCGAGAATCAGGATGCGTGGGCTGGCCAGCAGCGCGCGGGCGATGGCGAGGCGCTGCCGCTGCCCGCCTGAAAGCTTGATACCGCGCTCACCCACCACGGTGTCGTAACCGTTTGGAAATCCCTTGATAAAGACGTCGGCGTTGGCGAGACGGCTTACCGTCTCAACCTCCTCCGGCGTGGCGTCCGGGCGAGCAAAGCGGATGTTGTCCGCTACGGTGCCGTCAAAAAGGAAGTTTTCTTGCAGCACCACCCCGAGCTGTCTGCGGTAGTCACCTAGTTTGACGCCGGAGAGGTCGCGCCCGTCCACGGTGACGCGGCCTTCCGTAGGGCGGTTAAAGGCCATGATGAGGCTTACCAGGGTGGATTTGCCCGAGCCCGAGGAACCGACCAACGCAGTCGTCGTCCCGGCGGGTGCGCGTAACGACACCCCCTTAAGGACGCTTACGCCGGGCTCATAGGCGAAGTGAACGTTCTCGAGCACCACCTCTCCCTCCACTCTGGGCAGCGACTCGCGGTCCTTATCCTCGTCGTCTTCGGTAGTCATCGCCATAAGGTCGCGGATGCGGTCAAGCCCCGCGAAGGCCTCGCTCACCTGCGTACCGATAGCGGCGATCTGAATCACGGGTGCGGCCAAGATCCCGACAAAGGCCACGTACATCACCAGGTCGCCCAGCGTCATGGTGTCTGCCAAGATGGCGCGGCCGCCAAAGAGGATCATCAGCACGCCGACTGCGCCGATAATCACCGTGGCGAAGGCGGTGATGGCCGAGGTGCCGGTGATCGAGCGCTTGACGTTGGCAAAAAGCCGCTCTACCCCCTCGCTGAAGACGCGCTGCTCGCGCGCCTCCATCCGGTACGCCTTGACCACCCGGATGCCGCCCAAGGTCTCAGCCAATCTACCCGTGACCTCCGCGTTGAGCTGCCCGCGTTCGCGGAAGATGGGACGCAGTCTCGAGAAGGCCAGCGCCATCGCCCCACCGAAGAGCAGCAAAAAGACCAGGATCGCGGCCGTGAGCTGCCAGTTGAGGTAAAAAAGCACGCCGAGCGCCAGCGCCGCCGTCAGCACGCCACCTACAAGCTGGATAATGCCCGTGCCGATAAGATTGCGGATGCCCTCGGCGTCGGTCATGATGCGCGAGATTAGGACGCCCGACTGGGTGCCGTCGAAAAATCTGATGGGCAGCCGCGTCACCCGCTCCTGCACGCGGCGGCGCATGTCCATGATGGCTCCCTGCGCCGCCACGCTCACTACCTGTGAGAGCGAAAACGTGGTGACGGCCTGAACTACCGTGGCCGCCCCGACCGCGAGCACGAGAGGCACCAGCAGCCCGGTTTGCCCCTGTCCAATAACATTGTCGATCAGGAATTTTGCGCTGCCGGGCAGCACAAAGCCTGCCAAGCGGTTGATAATCATCAGGGCGAAGCCGATGCCCAAGCCCCTCCGGTAACTCCAGAGCAGCGCTCTCGCCTCTCGCCAGACCTCTGCACGCGGCCTTTTCATACCCTCATCCTAGTCCTGCGGTAGGCTCGTACCTACGGCAGCGAAGACATGACCTTCAGTACCGTGGTGCGCTGGAAAGCGCTGCGCGCGTGGCTCCTCGTAGGGGCGTTCGTTCTCGACGGCTTAGCAGCTACCTGGTGGAGCAGCAGACGAAACACGCGAGCCGTCTGGTATTCAGACGGCTCGCCTTTCAGAGAATTCAGAGCGTACAGGGTTTAGGTTCAACCCTCCACAAAGTCTCTTAGCCCCCGGTTGCGGGATTCGAAGTACTTGAGCTTACGGAGCGCCTTGTTCTCGATCTGGCGGATGCGCTCACGGGTGACCCCGAGCTGCTGCCCCACTTCTTCCAGCGTGTGCTCGCGGTCGTCAATAAGCCCATGGCGCATCTTGAGCACCAACGCCTCACGCTCGTTAAGCCTTTCCAGCGCCTCGTCCAAGCGCTCATTCATGGCGTTTTGGCTGGCGAGCTCGACCGGCGAGGCGATGCTCTCGTCGGGAATGAAGTCGCCGTAAAACGAGTCGTCCTCTTCGCCAATAGGCGTCTCTAGTGAGGTGGGTTCACGCGTCAGCTGGAACACCTCTTCAACCCGTCCGGCGTCCCAACCCGGACCCATGGCGTCGGCAAGTTCGGCAAATGAGGGGTCACGGCTGAGGTCTTGGTGCAGTTCACGCCTAAGTCGGTTGAGCTTGTTGAGCGTCTCGCCCATATGCACCGGAATGCGGATGGTGCGGCCCTGGTCGGCCAAGGCCCGGTTGATTGCCTGGCGTATCCACCAGGTGGCGTAAGTAGAAAACTTAAAGCCCTTGCGGTACTCGAACTTCTCCACCGCCCGGATGAGCCCCTGATTACCCTCTTGCACGGTGTCCATAAAGCCCAGACCACGGTTGCGGTATTTTTTGGCGATAGACACTACCAGCCGGAGGTTGGCTTCGGTCAGCTGCCCTTTGGCAAGTTCGCCGTCCTCGACCACGCGCATAAGGCCACGCCTGGTACGTTCGGGGAGCGTATCACCCTCCCCCTCCAACCTCGCTTTAGCTTCTTTGCCCTCCTCGTAGCGACGGGCAAGTGAAATCTCCTCCTCGAGCGTCAGCAGCTTGACGCGGCCGATCTCGCGCAGATACTGGCGCACCGGGTCTCCGGTCGACGCCCCGGTGTCGGCCAAGTCTCCCATCCGGGCCTCCAGCGCCTCCCGGTCTTCCCCCTCGTCCTCCGCCTCGAGCGCCTCGTCTAACTCGTCCTCAATGTCGAGGTCGTCCTCGAGTTCTAAGGCGTCCGAGTCTACGATCACGTCAAGCTCTTGCGTTTCATCCGTTACGTTCGTAAGTTGTTCTTGCATCGTTTGCTTAACCTCGTTTTCGTTAATCGCTTGAGTTGTTACAGGCGTGCTTCTCTGATCGGCTATGCCGAGCCCTACTTGTCTTAAGAGCCGGATATTCTCTAGGTCTGACACATTTGCTCCCATAACACCCGAGATAGTGCGTACGTTGAAGTTTTCAAGGTTGCGATGGGAATAGGCAGCGTAACCCTGCCGTACTTGCCCACGCAGACGTACATCGTCTGGTCGATTAAATATTTGGTTTCTTAGAGAAGATGAAGGGGGAACATGCGATTTGGAATTAACGGCTGACCGGCTGTTGGTGCTCAGTAAAAGCGTCTAACGTCACATAGCTATAGTAAGTATAGTACCGAGACTCTGTTTTGTCAAGCCCTTAACCAAGGTGAAACTTGTTCTAGACGCAGTTTATCGTTCGAACCTGAGTTGTCAAACCCTGATAGCGGTGCGTAATCGTGGGAAGTACGGTAGCCGACGTACGGGCCATCTCCCATCGTGCAGTGCCCCTCGATCCGCTTACCGTGCGGTTTCAGGGCGACCATATGCTGCGGGAACCCCTCGAGCACCTGGAGGTTGAGCGACTGGAGCGCTCGAAGTGGGGCGTGGTAGAGAGGCTCTCGGCACGTAAACTCTAGGAGTGACGACCTACACGTACGGGCAGTTGTGCAACGACCGCCTCGGTCGTCCGCTGCCCCACAAGGTCCGGCAACACTCTGTGCAATTTAGAGCGACTATCATGGATACTTACGCTTAAGTTTCCGAGCCTGCTGTGAGCCGATAACCTAAACTCTTGGTCAAAAGGCCGTCGTGCGTTCAACGCGCTCGAATTGCGAACACCTCCGCCCCTTCCCAGTTTTGCAGCGTCCGAGCACCGATGCCGAGCATGGTCGCAAGACGCCCTGGCTCTGCTCCTTTTCACCTCCCCGCAGTTCTTTACCTACCTAGCACCACTATGTATAATGCTGTTAGGTAGGTGTAGGAGTGTTCCTCGTGCTACGGACGCTGGTGCGCCCAGATCTTTGGAAACCCTGTCCCTCAAACCTGGAGGAAGCGATGAAGACAAACATGAACGCGTACCGAGCCGCCGTCGGCGTTTCGCTCGCGGCAGCATTAGGACTCGCCCGGCTGAGCCTCGGCGTTGGCATGATCGGGGCGGATGGCGACCCCGCCAACCTGATGTATTTTGGGGTGCTCGCCGTCGGAATCATCGGTGCCGTCATCGCGCGCTTCCGGCCACATGGGATGGCGCGCGCGTTGCTCGCGACGGCGCTCGCGCAGGCGTCCGTCGCCGTGATCGCGCTGATCTTCGGGTTGGGCCTCCCGTGAAGCCCGCCGCTAGAGATCTTGGTGTTGAATGGGTTTTTCGTCGCGTTGTTTCTCGGATCGGCTTGGCTGTTTCGGTATGCCGCGCGGGAGCAACATCGCGCGGGCGTAGGGTTGGAGGGTTGACCCGCGCGCTGGCGGCGATCAGTTGGCTATGCCTGGGTAGGTTCATTAGCGACGCGCGGCGGGTGAAATGATGGAGATTAGCAAGGACCTGATAGCCGCTTCCTCGACCCCGATAGTCCTGGCGATCCTGGCCGAAGCGGACTCCTACGGCTACGCGATCCTCCAGCGGGTTCGGGAGTTGTCCGGGGGGCGCATGGCGTGGACGGACGGGATGCTCTACCCCGTTTTGCACCGGCTCGAGCGGCTCGGCTTTGTCGAGGCGCGGTGGGAAGTCGCGGAGAGCGGTCGTCGTCGCAAGTACTACCGGATCACGCCTTCGGGCCGGGCTCAGCTCGCGGAGGAACGCAGGCAGTGGGGCGTGGTGGACGCTACGCTACGGGGCATCTGGCAGGCGTTCCCCCTTTCCGTTCCGGTCAGCCACCCGGCGTGGGCCGCGCCGCTGCCTCAGGGAGACTGACGATGTCGGCTCCAGGTCACGGGGTATCGCTCGAGGAGCAGATCGACGGGTGGCGGAGCTACCTTCACCGTCGGCAGGCAATCCACGCCGTCGATGTGGCGGAGCTGGAAGACCATCTGCGCGAGCAAGTATCGGTCCTGATCGACGCGGGGCTCGCCGCCGACGAAGCGTTTCTGGTGGCGGTGAAGCGCATGGGCGACCTCGACGCCCTCTCGCGGGAGTTCGCGCTCGAGCACTCGGAGCGCCTTTGGAAACAGCTCGTCGTCGTCCCTTCGGATTCGGGGGACAAACGGGCGCGGGCCCGAACGGATGCCATCGTCGTCTTCTGTCTTGCGGTGGCGGCGGCCGTGCTCATCAAAGTGCCGGCGCTCTTCGGGATCCAATTGGACGGAGACGCCAGCTTCTACGCCCGCAATCTGAGCCTCTTCGTGCTGCCCCTCCTCACCGGCTATTTCGTCTGGAAACGGCGGCTCGACACCGGCACCCTCCGCTGGCTGGCCTTGGCGTTCGTCGCAGCGGCTGTCTTCGCCAACGTCTATCCCTTCGCCCCGGACGGCTCCACCGAGGCGCTTACGGCCCTGCACCTGCCCATCGCGCTCTGGCTGGTGGTAGGGATCGCCTATGCCGGTGGCCGCTGGAGGGAGGTCGGGGGCCGCATGGATTTCATTAGGTTCTCGGGCGAGCTGTTCATCTACTACGTCCTGATCGCCCTCGGCGGCGGCGTCCTCACGGCGTTTATGGCGATGATCTTCCAGTCCATCGGGATCGACATCGAGCCCTTCTTCGAGTCGTGGCTGCTGCCGTGCGGAGCGGCGGGGGCCGTCGTGGTCGCCTCCTGGCTGGTGGAGGCCAAGCAGAGCGTGATCGAGAACATGGCGCCCGTGTTGACGCGCCTCTTCACACCCCTTTTCGCCGCCGTGCTGGTCACGTTTCTGGGGGCCATGCTGTGGACCGGACGCGGAGTTGGCATCGAGCGGAACGTGCTCATCGCCTTCGACCTGCTCCTGGTGGTGGTCCTTGGACTTCTGCTCTATTCCGTCTCCGCCCGGGACCCCCGGTCGTCCCCCGGCGCCTTCGATGTGGTGCAGGTCGTTCTGGTGGTCAGTGCGCTATTGGCCGACGCGGTAGCGCTGTGGGCCATCGCCGCGCGCATCACCGAGTTCGGCTTCAGCCCGAACCGCGTGGCCGCCCTGGGCGAGAACGTGATCCTCCTGGTCAA
>CADCWP010000079.1:31982-34122 GCA_902806425.1 uncultured Truepera sp. | reverse complement strand
CCTCAGCGTACAAAGCGTTACAACATTTTTCGTAATGTGGACGTTTATTCGTGCGGGACGGCGCACGTATACTTTTGGATGAGCATGCCGAAAGTCTTATCATTCTCCGGTCGAAAGGAGGATACCCCGTGAGCGGCACACCGCAAACTCCTCAACCTGTAGCAAAAAGTGGTTACATGGACCTGCTCAGCGTCGAGGCGGGTGAGGTCACCCTATTCCCGGGTTCTCCCGACAATCTCTACCGGGTGCAAGAAGGTCTTATCCGAATTCATACCGTTGACGATGAAGGCAACGGCCTTACACTGCGCTACGTCAAGCCGGGCGGTTACTTCGGTGAGGAAGCGCTTGTCGGTCTTCCCCGGCGTTACTTCGCGGAGGCGGTGACCTCCTCAAGCATCGAGGTTATAAGTCCGGCCACGTTAGGGCCACAAGAGAATCTAAAACTTACTACACACCTGGTCGAGGCGATAGAGAGGCTTTACCGCTCGCTCTACCGGCTCTCGGGAAAACGCCTAAAAGCGCGCATCGCCGCTGAGCTTCTAGACCTTCAAGACAGCGCACTCGCAACCGCCGGGACGGGTGGCGAGGCAGTTGTCCACATTACGCATGACGATTTGGCGGCAGCGGTCGGGTCGGTACGTGAGACCGTTACCAAGGTCGTAGGTGAACTCTCACGGCAAGGGGCCATCCACGCAGGCTACGGCAAGATCGCGCTGACCAACTTGGAAACCCTCCGGGCCATTGCAGGCGAGTAGGATGTTCGTAAATCTAGCTAAAGCACAGGCAGCCGCCCCGACATGTTCTTGGGCGGCTGCTTTCTACAGGCTTGCGTTACTTTTTGCCCACTAATCGCCACGCTAGCGGCAGCAAAGTAGCAGCCAAAAGCAGCTTGATAACGTCACCGACAATAAACGGCGCGAGTCCGGCTTGCAGCGTCCACGACAGCGGCGAGACGCCAGCGGGCGCGTAAGACCCGGCGAACGTCCCTAACCACGTCAAACCCGGCAGGTAGATGAGCACGTTTCCTAAAAGCATCACCAGCGCCGTACTCGTGAATGTTCGGGTAAAGCCGCGCTGCGCGAGGTAGCCGACGAGCGCCGCCACAAACGGGTATGAGGCCAAGTATCCGGCGGTCGTACCGGTGAGGTGCGCCCAACCCGCGCCGCCGCCGTGAAACACCCCGAAGCCGAAACCGCCCACAAGCAGATACGCCAGCAGCGTGAGGCCGCCTAAGCCGCTCCCATAAGCCGCGCCAATCAGCAGCACGCCGAGCGTCTGACCGGTTACAGGGACCGGACCGATGTTGATTTCGAGCTGCGCGAGCAGGGCCATCAGAAGCACCCCCAGAGCCAGTTGTAAAGGGATTCGCAGAGCGGCGGCGCGTACCGGGATGAGGGTGTCGATCATAGGAGACGAGTAGGTCATAAGCCCCTTTCAGAGGCTGCAAGTATAACAGCCGCGCTTAGGCGCTGTCGGGTCGTCGGGCGCAAGTGCGGCGTAACGGGAGCCTCAAAGCCTTCTCAGTGCTCCTCATCTACCGCCCTACCGGAGAACGCCTCCACGACCCATCCCGACGACAAAAGCCGACGTGTACCCAGTCTACTTACACCCAGGCGTGTCGACATGAGCCTCTATATACTGACCCTATGGCCGCCGAACGCATCTCCGAATGGATCACAACGTTCGATACCGTTTTTCCCAACCATGTAAATCCGCTCGGGACGCTTTTCGGCGGGCGGGTTTTAGAACTTATGGACGTAAACGCCGCCATCGCCTGCTGGCGTTTTTGCCGTTTACCGTCGGTGACGGCCTCGACCGAACCTATAGATTTTCGCGCGCCTATCTATGTAGGCGAGATTATCGAGCTTCGCAGCCGGGTCGCGTATGTCGGACGTACCAGCATGATCGTGCGCTGCGAAGTTTTCGGTGAAAATCCGACGAGCGGTGAGCGGCGGCTCTGCACGGTCGGACACATGAATTTCGTGGCGTTAGGCCGGGATAAAAAACCTGCGCCGGTACCTAAGCTGCGAGTAGAGACGGAACTCGAGCGCCATCACCACAAGGTCGCCCAGACCATCCGAGAAAGCATCGCCGCCCGCCGCAACCAACCCCTGATCTAACCTTGTGTGTTGTCATTAAA
>CADCWP010000079.1:30169-31972 GCA_902806425.1 uncultured Truepera sp. | reverse complement strand
AATTTTATCGGCGTTGACAGCCCCCTATAGGGCCGTTAAGATTGACTTCCGGATTTGAGATAAAAAGTCCCTTTTATGTAGCTGATTGGAGCATCATCATGGCGTTAGTTCAGATGGCACTAGACTCGTTGGATTTCGACGCAACCGTAGAGTTGGCGGGCAAGGTCGCAGATCAGGTCGATATCCTCGAGATCGGCACCCCCTGCATCAAGCATAACGGCATCAAAATGGTCGAGACGCTTAAAGCCAAGTTCCCGAACAACAAGATTCTGGTCGACCTCAAGACCATGGACGCGGGTGAGTACGAAGCCGAGCCCTTCTTCAAGGCCGGTGGTGACATCTGCACCGTCTTGGGCGCAGCGGGCATACCGACGATCAAGGGCGTAGTTGCCGCCGCCAACAAGTACGGCAAAGAGGCGCAAGTTGACCTGATCAACGTCTCCGACAAAGCCGGTCTCGCTAGAGAAGCCGCCGAAGCGGGCGCGCATATCATCGGTGTTCACACCGGCCTTGACGCTCAGGCTGCCGGTCAAACCCCCTTCACTGACCTGAAAACCATCTCCGACCTCAACCTCGGCGTGAAGATCTCGGTTGCTGGGGGTATCAAACCCGGAACCGTTAAACAGGTCACCGACGCGGGCGCGGACATCGTAGTCGCTGGGGCCGCCATCTACGGCGCGGATGACCCCGCCGCCGCCGCCGCCGAAATCACCAGCTTAGCTCGCGGTTAAGGCGTCCGCTAGGCCGTTAACGTAAGCCTAAAGTCCACCATCTCGTGTCAGCAGTGAACCGAGATGGTGGACTTTTTTGTGCAGTTAGCTCTACCAAAGAGGAGAAACGATGTATCAGCAACTGATCTTAAACAAGATTTCTAGCGTCATCGGTGAAACCGCCCCCGGCAGCGACGACCGGCTGTTAGGGCTTATCGAGGGTGCGGGCCGCATCTTTCTGGCAGGGGCGGGGCGCTCGGCCTTGGTGTCACGTTTTTTTGCCATGCGCCTCCTTCATAGCGGCTATCAGGTCAGCATGGTCGGCGAGGTCGTCACGCCGAGTATTCAGGCGGGCGACCTATTGATCGTAATCTCGGGCTCGGGCGGGACCAAATCGCTGCTGCCCTTTATTGAAACGGCCAAAAAGCAAGGTGCCAAGGTCGCGGTCATCTCGATGAAAAAAAGTTCGGTTATGGCCGAGATGGCGGACCTGGTAGTGCAGGTCGGTCAGGACAGCTCGTACGAAAAGATTCCGGAAATGCCGATGGGGACAACCTTTGAGCTTTCGAGCCTGATCTATCTGGAAGGCACCATCGCCAAGATCATTCACGCCAAGGGTCTGACCGAGGAGGGGATGCGGGCGGTTCACGCCAACCTCGAGTAATCTAAAAACCAATCCGAATTCGCTAAACCAAAACATACGGCAAATACATGATTTAGCTCTATCCATAAGATAAATTGCCAGTCCGCTCGCGCAGCCTCTTATTGAAGGGACGTTCACCCTCTCCATACCGCTCTGTTATGCTGAGGACGAGCCCTTTAAACCCAAGCTTCGGAGGAACTATGACCCAGACCCAAACCCGCCAGCCGCTCCAGCAGCGGGCGATCAACGCTATTCGCGCCCTGACTATTGACGCGACCCAGGCCGCCGGGAGCGGGCACCCCGGAATGCCGATGGGCGCCGCGCCGATGGGCTACACGCTCTTCACCCGGTTTATGAAGTTCAACCCGGCCAACGACCGCTGGATCGACCGCGACCGCTACATTCAGTCCGCCGGTCACGGCTCGATGCTTCAGTACAGCTTGGCGCACC
>CADCWP010000079.1:25899-30159 GCA_902806425.1 uncultured Truepera sp. | reverse complement strand
CACCTCGTCGGTTACGATCTGCCGATGGAGGAGCTTAAACGCTACCGGCAGTACAAGAGCAAAACCCCCGGCCACCCCGAGCATTTCATGACGCCGGGGGTCGAGATCACTACCGGCCCCTTGGGGCAGGGCGTCAGCACGGCGGTCGGCGTCGCGCTCGCCGAGGCGCACCTAGCGGCCACCTACAACCGTCCCGGTCACGGGATTATCGACCACTACACCTACGTCATCGCTGGGGACGGCGACCTGATGGAAGGGGTTTCGAGCGAAGCCTCGTCCCTGGCCGGAGTGTGGGGGCTGGGCAAACTCATCGTTTTATACGACGACAACAGCATCACCATTGACGGTAGCACCGACGTCGCCTTTACCGAAGACGTGCTGGGACGCTACGACGCCTACCACTGGCATACCCAGGTCGTCGAGGATGGGAACGACGTCGAGGCTATTTCAGAAGCTATCGAAGCGGCCAAAGCCGAGACCGGCAAACCCAGCCTCATCGCGGTGCGGTCGATTATCGGCTTCGGGTCACCGAAAGTGCAGGGCACCTCGAAGGCGCACGGCTCGATTCTAGGAGCTGAAGAGGCAGAGGCGACCAAGAAAAACCTGGGCATAGACTGGCCCGAGTTCACGGTGCCGGACGACGTGATCGCCCACTACCGCGAGGCCACCGAGCGCGGCAAAAAGGCCGAAGGGGCGTGGCAAGAGCGCTTCGACGCCTACGCGCGTGAGTTTCCCGATCTGGCCAAACAGTTTCAAACAGCCCTTAAAGGCGAGGCCGAAGGGGACATCGAAGACCTGATGCCGACCTTTGAGGTCGGCGGTAAAGCGGCGACCCGCATCTCTTCAGGGAAAGTCCTGAATGTATTGGCTGAAAAGTTTCCGCAGCTGATCGGCGGCTCGGCAGACCTAGCGGGCTCGAACATGACGACCCTTAAAGACGTGCCTTTTATCTCTAAAGACGACTACAGTGGCCGCAACATCCACTTCGGCGTCCGTGAACATGCGATGGCGGCGGTTGCCAACGGCTTGTCGCTGCACGGCGGCCTCAAGCCCTACGTCGCAACATTCCTGATTTTCGCCGATTACCTGCGTCCGGCGCTTCGCCTGAGCGCACTTATGGACCAGCCGGTTATCTACATCTTTACCCATGACAGCATCGGCCTCGGGGGCGACGGACCAACGCACCAGCCCATCGCCGTGCTGACCGCGCTGCGCGCCCTGCCGCAGCTCGCGGTCATCCGTCCGGCGGACGCGAATGAAACGGCGCAGGCTTGGGCTTACGCCATGACCAGCAAAACCCCGGTGGCCTTCGCCCTGTCGCGCCAAGACCTACCGCACTTAGAGATTCCCAAAGGCAGCGTTAAAAAAGGTGGCTACGTCCTCGCCGATTCGGACGGCACCCCCGACCTGATCTTGATCGCTACGGGTTCGGAGGTGTCGATTTGCCTGACGGCCAAAGAGACGCTCGAGGCGGACGGCCACAAGGTTCGGGTCGTCAGTATACCCTCGACCGATATTTTCGACGAGCAACCCGAAGCCTACCGCGAGTCGGTGCTGCCGCGCGCTGTTAGAAAACGCGTCGCGGTCGAAGCGGGCGCGACCCTCGGTTGGTACAAATACGTCGGCCTCGACGGCGCGGTCCTCGGCATCGACCGTTTCGGCGAGTCGGCGGACGGCGACGAGCTGATGAGGCGTTTTGGTTTTACCGCAGAGAACGTGGCCGAGTACGCCCGCAAACTTTTGTAAAGCGGCGTTTGAAAAACCGGGGTCGGCCGCTGCTAAGCCGACCCCGGTTTTTGCTGTCACGGTGGGTGTGGGAGATTTCTCAGGTGAGGCTCGGGTACACTGTCCTGTGCACGTCACCACTTCAGGAGGCCGTATGGGGTTACGCAAGCTTGTCCTACCTATCACACCGATTCTGGTCGCGCTGACCTTGGGGGGGCACGCCGCCGCCCAAGACCTCGCGCAGCTGCTACCAGAAGAGACATTTTTAGCTCTCGGGATGCAGAACTTGGAGGACGCCTCAGCGCAGTTAGAAAGCTTCAGCGCCGAGTTCAGGCGGCTCGACGTCGTCGGCGCGCTGAGCACCCTCGGGGCGAGCCAAGGCGGGATGTCCGGTGGTATGGGTTCAGGGGGCACGGGGGCAGCCAGTACGGCTGACATGGAGCTGCCCGACGAAGCGCGGCGGGCACTCGAGGCGTTCGGCAGCCTCGACGTTCTGGGCCAAGAGGCGTGGATTGCGCTCTCAGCTTCGTCGGTGAGCCCGCTGCCTGCCCTGACCATGGTCACGCGGGTGACGCCGGAAGGGGCCGAAAAGGTTCAGGCGCTGCTAGGGGACGCCGGAACGCAGGACGCCGAAGCGTTCGAGGAGAGCGGCGCGACCTTTTTCCAGATTCCGCTTAACGGCGCGGAACCGCTTCAGGTCTTGGCCTACACCCTAACCGATGACCTGCTCGCGCTGTCGACCAACCCCGACGAACTGCGCGGGGTGTTGCGCCGCCTTGCCGGGGCCGACGAGCCGAACTTCGCAAGCGCCCAAGGTTACAGTGACACCTTGGAGGGGCTTGACGAGGGGACCTTTTACAGCTTCTTCAACTATGCTCGCCTCGCCGAAGTCGCCGCGCCCTACGCTCGAAATCTCGGCTTCGATCCGCTTGTAGACCGCCTTAGCCGAGCGCTCGCCACAGTAGGCGCGGTCGGCAGCGTTGTCCGGCTGACCGAAGACGCACTCGTCAGCGAGAGCTTCCAGGCCGTAAACCGTGAAGGCGGCGACGCCTCTCTGTACGCGCTTCTAACCGCTGACACCGCCGCGGCTACGGACGTTCCCGTTCCCGAAGGTGCCCTCAGCTTCACCGCCAACGCGGTCAACTTAGGCGGCTGGTACGACTACCTCAACGAGTTGGCGCTCACCGTCCCCGAACTCGGGGGCGATCTGGACAGCTTGATCTTGTCGTTTACTGGCCTCAATCTGCGCGAAAGCGTGTTCAGCTGGACCGGAGATCAGTTTGTAAGCGTGACGACCGGGTTAAGCGCCGCCGTAGAACCCGGCGTCCCGAGCGAAAACCTGCTGGGTGACGCGGCCTACTTGATCGAGGCGACAAACGCCGCGGCAGCGCAGCGCGGCTTGGGGGCGCTTCTACAAAACCTGAGCCAGACGGCCTCCTCCCTCAGCGACCCCGAGGGCGGCGCGGGGCAACCCGAGCGCCAGCAGGAGACCATCGCCGGAGCCGAGGTCACCCGCTTCGACATCACCGACGGGGTCACCGTTCTCTACGCCGTTAGCGGCGGGTACGCAATCCTTGCAACCAGTCAGGACGCCATGGAGCGCACCCTCACCGCGCAGCAAGAGGGCGGGCAGGATGACCCTTTCGGCGACGTACCCGGGGGCGCGACCGGCGTCTCCTACACGGATAGTCAGGCGACCTTTGAAGGTCTGTCGCAGCAGCTCAGCAGCCAAATCCAGTTGGCCGCCGGTATGGGTGGCGCGTCGGGCCTTGACTTCGAGGCCGTCGAGGCCGCCAGCGGGGTCGCAGAAGAGTTTTTGGGCTTTGTAGCGACCCGGTTGGGCAGCAGCACCGGCTACAGCGAACGCGCCGACGGGGGCATTCGCAGTTACTCGGAAACAGCGGTCAACTGGACGGAATAATCGGAACTGTTCACGGAAGAGGGCGCTCAGCAAGCGCCCTCTTTGCTGGGCGGACATTCTAATTTATCGAGGTTCACGCTAGGGGTCTCAAACCGGTTTCGTAAGTGCCCATATCATAAAAGCTTCTCCGGTGCAGCTTTGAATCTGCACGCCTAGCCGCCAGTAGTCGCCCCCGCCGCCCGCTCTCGCCATCAGCCCGTGCTCGACCAGGCTGCGGCGCAAGCGGGCGGTGTCGGCGTTAAAGCGTGCCAGAGTGTCATTGACCTGCTTTTCAGGGTAACGGACGCCGGGTTCAAACGCGCCGAGCATGTACTGCAAGAGCACGGCGTACTTTTTCCGCTACGCCGGAAACGCGGTGATCAAGCCCGCCTCGTCGGTAAAGGTACCCAGGACTTTACGGTCGAAGGTCGATAGGTCGACCTCTTCGGCCAGAGCGCCTAAGTCTCCCTCGCCGAGGACCGTTTTCACTTGTTCGTGTAGGACCTCCGGGCGGAGCGTGTAGACGCCGTAGAGGCCCTCAGCTTTACCCCGACCAGACCGCACCGGCTAACTTACGCAGGTGGTGCGAGACGGTCGGGCTGTCGGGCTGCTAACGGTTTGACGGTGTAGGGTTG
>CADCWP010000079.1:10926-25889 GCA_902806425.1 uncultured Truepera sp. | reverse complement strand
AGACTGAGCTGTTTAATCTCTCTTGGAACCCCGTCTCACTTCGTTCGGAATCCACTCGCTTAAACCCTCGTCGAGCACAAGGTGATGAGAGTTTTTAAGATGGCTTCTAGTCATAACACCGCCCCTCCGCTAACTCACCATTTGATTTGATGAGTATCAACTTAGCTTGCCGACGATCCGTCAACCTGTCAAGTGTCAGCCGTGAGCGCCCGCCACACCCTGTCAACTTGCCGAGCCGAACTTTCCAGCGACTTGCTGTTGTCGATAACGAAGTCCGCGCGGCGAACCTTTTCGGCTAGGGGCAGCTGGGCGGCGTCCCTGGCCCGCACCTCAGCCTTCGTTAAACCGCTGCGTGAGGTGACGCGGGCGACGCGAAGCTCGAGCGGCGCGTCCACCACCACCACCTTATCCATCTCGGCGTCGAGCCCGACCTCAAAAAGCAGCGGTACGTCGTGAACGATGACGGCGGGTGAGGACGTCTGGGCAGCAAGCGCGGCGGTTCTGGCCTCCCGCTCGCGCCCAACCCAGGGGTGGATGATGGCGTTTAGCTCGGCTCTGGCCTCCGGGTTGTCGAACACGACCGACGCGAGGTGAGCGCGCATCAGTTTCCCGTCCTTGACGATAGTCTCGCCAAAGGTCGCGGCAAGCTCGCGGAGCACCGCCGGGTCTTCGGTCGCCGCGCGGGCGAGAACGTCGGCGTCGATAACGGCGGCCCCCCGTTCGGCGAAAAGCCGTGCCACCACCGACTTTCCCGAACCGATGTTCCCGGTCAGGCCTATGTTCAGCGGTGGCATAAGCTGCTCACTGGCGCACCGCTAGCGTATGGGGCGCGGCCCGCCTGGGGCTACTATGTGTGGTTTTCATATACTCTTCTCTATGTCTTGGTTCCGGCCCC
This sequence comes from uncultured Truepera sp., assembly GCA_902806425.1. Lineage (GTDB taxonomy): Bacteria > Deinococcota > Deinococci > Deinococcales > Trueperaceae > Truepera. The sequence continues at coordinate 24,994 of CADCWP010000079.1, read as the reverse complement.
GCAACCCCAAAATCGACATGCGCCAGTTTACGCCGCACCCGGGCGCTGGGTATCTGGTCGGCGGGGCGGTGCGCGACACGCTACTCGGACGCCCGACGCGTGACCTCGACTGGGTGGTGCCGGAGCCGAGGCTCGAGGCTGAACGCGTCGCCGCGAGGTTGGGTGCCCGCGCCTTTGTGCTGGACGAAACCAGAGACCACTGGCGCGTCGTCGCCGGGGGCGTCGTCCGCGATTACGCGCCGCTGGGCGCGCTCGAGGCCAACCTGCGGGCCAGGGACTACACGGTCAACGCCATCGCCGCCGACCTCACCGGCAGCTTGACCGACCTCACTAAGGGTCTAAACGACCTATGGGCCAAGCGGTTGCGGATGGTCAGCGCCGAAAACCTCCGGGCCGACTCGCTGCGTGGTCTACGCGGGGTGCGGCTGGCTGCGACGCTGGGCTTTACCTTGGAGAAAGCTACGGAGACGGCTATCCAGGCACACGCCGCCGAACTGGGTACGGGTAAAGCGCCCCTCCCTGCTCCGGAGCGCGTCAACGACGAGCTCTCACAGCTCCTGCTGAGTGACAACGCCGGACCCGGGATGAGGCTTTTGCACCGCGTCGGCCTGTTGCCGGTCTACCTGCCCGAACTCGCCGAGGCCGACGGCGTGACGCAGGGCGGCTTTCATCATCTCGATGTGCTGGGGCACTCTCTGGAGGCGCTTCACCAACTCGTTCAGGGTTTTCCCGACGCCGACCTGACCCTGCGCTGGGCGACGCTGCTCCACGACGTCGGCAAACCCGCTACGAAGACTTACGACGAAAGCGGGCGCTACTACCACTTTTACGGCCACGATAAACTTGGGGCCGACCTCACGCAGACGCTGCTCGAACGGCTGCGCGCGCCTAGAGAGCGGGGGGAGCGGGCCGCGCAGCTCGTCCGCTATCATATGGTGCAGCTGCCCAAAAACGACAAGGAGGCGCGAAGGTTCGTCTACCGCCGCCGCACCCTGCTGCCCGACCTACTCAAACTCATGATCGCCGACCGCGAGGCCGCGCGTGGGTCGATGTCGTCACCCGCGAGCCGCCGCCGCTACCGGCTGGCGCTCGCGCGCGTGCTCGAAATTCTGAGCGAAGGACCCCCCAAAGCGCCCCTTTTAGATGGGCGCGAGGTGATGGCGCTGCTTGGACTCTCCGCCGGTCCACGTGTCGGCGAGGCCGTCCGGTTCGTGCGGGAGGCCGAAGCGGTCGGTGATGTAGGGGACAAACGCGAGGCCGAGGCCGCGCTCAGACGTTACGCCACCGCGCAGGGCTGGCTAGACTGACGGGTATGTCCACACTTGTCTTGAGGCGTTCAGAGGTGGCGGCGCTGCTGAAGCCCACCCATCTTTTAGACGCTATTAAGCAGGGATTCATCTCGGCACTCGACGCGCGCGTCGCCCCGCAGCGCGCCCGCTCAGCGCTCCCTCAAAACGGCACCACCGCCACCGTTCTCTTTCCCGGCCTGCTCCCCGGCATTCCGGCCTACAGCGTGAAGGTTCACACGAAGTTTCCAGGCCAAACCCCGGCCATTCGCGGCCTAGTCCAGCTGTTCGATGTAGGGACGGGCGCGCTTTTAGCCGTGATGGACTCCGGACATCTGACCGCCCTGCGAACTGCCGCCGCTGGTGCGGTCGCCGCCGACGCCCTCGCTAGGCCGGACGCAGGCCACGTCGCGCTCATCGGAGCGGGGATTCAAAACGCGTGGCAGGTGGAGCTGTTAGCGCACGTTCGGCCCCTCCACACCGTCACCGTTTACGACACCACGCCGCTTAAAACCGGCCTCTTCGTCCGGCGGCTGGCCCCTAAGACCGAAGCCAAACTCATTCCCACCGACTCTTTAGTCGAGGCCTTAGCAGATGCCGACATCGTAGTCGCGGCGACCTGGGCGCGGGAGCCCTTTCTCTACCCCGACTTGCTCAAATTGGGTGCCCACGTGACGACGCTGGGCGCGGACGAACCGGGCAAACGCGAGGTCTCGGCGGAGCTAGTCCTGGCGAGCCGCTTTTTTTGCGACGACCGCGCGCTGGCGCTGCAAACGGGTGCGGTGGGCAACGTGGGGCTGGGTGACGCGGCCATCTGGGGCGAGTTAGGCGACGTTTTGGCAGGCCGCCAACCAGGGCGCGTTGGTGACGAGTTCACGGTGTACGGCGGCGTGGGGCTGGCGTGGATGGATTTGGTGGCGGCGTGGTCGGTCTACCGGGGGGCGTTGGCTGCCGGAGTAGGGCAGCACGTGGACTTTCTGGGGTGAGCCGCTCACGTATGATGCCTCTCGTGCGCCGCTACCTGCCCTTTTTACCCAGCCTTCTCACGGGAATAGTGGGCGCGGCTTGGCTCCTTTTCCGCCCACCCGACTTGGGCCCACGCGCGGACCCGCTGACGCTCGCCCTCACGGCTGGCGCGCTCGTGTTTGCGCTCTTGGGGGGCGCCTGGGTGTTGGGGCGCACGCTGCCGTCGTTTCGCTACGCGTCGGGGCTGCTGGAACGGGCGCTCGTCCGGCTGAGGTTGTCGGCGCTCGAGGCCGTCCTCCTCGCCACGCTGACCGCCGTCGCCGAAGAACTGTTTTTCCGGGCCGCGCTGCAAAGTGTCCTCGGGGTGTGGGGCCAAGCGCTCGTGTTCGGGCTCCTTCACCCGATGCCGCGCCGGGGCTGGAGCTACACGCTCTACACGGCCCTCTCGGGGGTAGCGTTCGGGTACGCCGTGGTGCTGACCGGGAGCCTATGGCCGGGGCTCATCGCCCACTTTCTGATCAATCTCCAAGGGCTTTTAGAGTTGGGGCGTCAGGGCGGCAAACGCCTCCGGGGGGCGCAGTAGCCGCCAGTTTACCCGTCCGCCCCGCCTGGGAGGCCAGATAACGGCGCTCGCTCGCCCCGCTATCAACCTAAGCGGAATGGGGCCGTAGAACCTCGAGTCCGCGCTGTGGGTGCGGTTATCACCCATGATGGAATAGCCAGCTTCGTCCAGCTTTAGGGCGGGGAAGCTGGCCTGGCCCGGGGGCACCCCGGCAGCGGTGATAAACCCCTGCTCCAGGCGTTTCCCGTTGATAAACACCTACCCCGAACGGCCCTCAACGACGTCTCCCGGCACCCCTACGATCCGCTTGATCACATCGCGGCGTCCCTCACGCGCGGGCGAGTCGGCGGGCTCACGGACGATCACGATGTCGCCACGGTCATACCCCCCACCACCCCGAGCCGCCGCAGCCACTCGTATTTCGGAACGAACACCCGGTCACCCCGACCGTCGTAAACCCGAACGTCACGACTAAAGAGGCTATGGCGGGCGCGCCCAGATACTCACGGACCTCACGCAAAAAACGGTTCACGCCTCCACCTCCGCAAACTCCCGAAGCCGCGCCGCCGCCCGCGCCAGCACCTCAGGAGGACGCACGAGCGCGAAGCGCACGTAACCCTCGCCCTGCTCGCCGAACGCGCGCCCCGGAGCCAGACACACCCCCGTCGTTTCGGCCAGAGCGAGCGCAAACGCAAAAGAATCGGCGTGGGCGCGTGGTAAAGGTGCCCAGACGTACATGCTCGCCTGCGGTAACGGTACGCTCCACCCTGAAACACCTAGCGCCTCTACGAGGGCGTCACGGCGCGCTTGGAACGTTTTCGCCACCCGCCGCACGTCCGCCTCCGCACCCTCCAAAGCCGCCACCGCCGCGTGCTGAATCCCCAAATACTGATTGAAGTCCACCGCACCCTTGACCTTGGCGAGCGCGGCCAGCGCGTCCGCGTTGCCGACCGCCCAGCCGATACGAAATCCCCCCATGTGAAAGCTTTTCGAGGCGCTGTAGAGTTCGACGGCGGTGTCTAGCGCGCCCAGTTGCGTCAGCACCGACGGCGCGCGGTAGTCGCCGTAGACGGTATCGACGTAGGGGAAATCGTGAACGAGCAAGATGGTGTGGGCTCGGCAGAACGCCACCACCTCGCGCATAAAGGCGTCTGTTACCACCGCCGCCGTCGGGTTGTTCGGGTACGACATCAGCAGGATTTTAGCGCGGCGGGCGGTCTCGGTGGGGATACTGCTCAGGTCGGGCAGATAGCCGTTGGGCTCCAGAAGCGGCATCCGGGCGAGTTCAAGTCCGGCTAACGCTATCGCCCCGTAGTACGACGGATAACCGGGGTCAGGTGCGAGGATGAGGTCACCGGGGTCGGTCGTCGCCAGGAGCAGGTTGGCAAACCCCTCCTGTGAGCCGATAAGCGGCAGCACCTGCGTCTCGGGGTCGGGCGCGAAGCCGAAGCGGCGCGCCGTCCACGCTGAGACCGCCCGCCGGAGCGGCTCGGTACCCGTGTGCAGGCAGTAGCCGTAGGTCTCAGGGTTGTGCGTCGCCGCCCTAAGCGCCGCCAAGGCGACCACCGGCGGCGCAACGTCCGACGAGCCGATGGACAGGTCGATGATCTCGAGGCCCTGAGCCCGCGCCCTAGCCTTGGCACGGTCCATAGTGGCGAAGACGCTCTCCGGCATCGCCTGTACGCGCTTGGAGGCGAAACGGTTGCTGCGTCCCGCGCTCATACCGTTGTCCCGTTAATGTTCGCCAACCCCTCTTCAACTTCGGCGCGGGGGAGGCCACCTTGCTCGAGCACGCCGTCGTCCAAGCTCAGCAGCTCGCGGTAGAACCTCTCGGCCCTCCCCCGCGCCATATCGGGTTGCAGTTCTCCCCAGCGGTAGAGCCAGTTTTCCGCCTCGTCGAAGCGGCCTGCGTGGGTGTACACGTCGACGAGTTGGCTCCGCGCAGCCTCTAAGACGGCGTAGCCAAGGCTCTGGGTCAGCGCCCCCAACCGCGCCTCGTAGTGTGCGGCGAAACCCGGCTCGGCGCGCAGCGCGCTCAGGTACAGCTCGAGCGCTTTATGGACTTGCGCCGGGTCGGGCTCACCACTCTTGGCGCGGAACTCGGCTTCGGCGCTCAAGAGTTCGGCGCAGTGCAGACACCTCTCGACGTCGGGTGTCTCCGCGCCACCTAGGAGCAAGAGCAGGTCGGCGCTGGGAACGCGGTGCAGAAGGTTGCTGTCCAAACCTACGAGGGTGCGCTGCGCCCGGTGTATGACCGCCAGCGCTTCGTCCGTCTGTCCCGCTGCGCTGAGCTGCCGCGCCTGCTCGAGCGCCCTGAGTAGCTGCTCTTGCAGACGCGTGAGAAAGTCATCCTTTTGCGGCATAGCCCATTGTACGGACATGCGGTAGGTAAAGTAGGCAACCACGCTGACTGAAAGGGGAGCGCTTAGGCGCTGGAACGGGCTGTAAGGACATGCTCGAGCGGACACCGATGCTGGCTACGGATCTAAAAGAACTACAGCACACCTGTTTCGGCACTTATGGTTGTAAGGAGTATTCTGCGGATGATTTGCAAATGTTTAGCGGCTTGAAAACCCGCGTCCTAAACATAAACTTTCATTCGAGAACGTTTACGACCAGATGGCACTTGCCAAATATGCACTGCGCCCAAAAACTGAGGCAGCACCCCTAGCATCCGTGAGTGCCGGGGGTGCTTGTTCACGTATACCTTGGGTGCCACCTCTTAGAGAGAGTTTAAGCCTAAGTAGAAGACGCGGGTAGGGTGGGCGTCCCAACGCCACTCGGGAATTATTCCTAGATTGGTTTTCTCAAATCAGTGGGGGCGCTCGAGCTTCCCGAGGTAAAAGAGGACGAGTTCCACCCGGTTATTTAGGAAGAGCTTGTCCTGCAAATTCGTCACGTAGTTGGCGACCGTTTTTTCGCTGATCCCGAGCACCGCTGCGATCTGCACGTTGCTCAGCCCGCGCACGACCAGTCGCCAGACCTCGCGTTCGCGCGGGTAGAGGTCGTCATCTTCTAAGGCAGGTCCGTCATAAAACGCTTCCCCACGCCCTACCCGCTCGAGCGCCGTGGTAAGCGCCGCGTCGTCCAGCGAACCGACGACCAAACCCTGCGGTCCCTGCGCCAACAGGTCGCGCAGATAGGGATGAGAGGGGCTGTCGGTCACCACCAGCGTGTGGGCGCGCTGAGCGGTTTCCGCCGTCAGGAACTCGAGCGCGAACCCGAGTGGGGTATCGAGCAGCAGGTGCAATCCGGCTGAGGTCAGCGGCAGGCTGTGAACCCGCTCCTGCACCGCAAGCCGAACCTGCTCGAGCCCGCTATGTACGGTCACCCCCGAAGGTGCGTGTGCCCACGCCTCTCTCCCCGGCCCCGACGGACGCGCTAGCTCTGCCTCAAGCCGCGCCTCGGCTGCGCCTAAAAGGTCGCCGAGCGTCTCCACGCGGAGTTCCGCCTGCCTTGCCCAGCCGAACGTCCCTACAAACCCGGCCTGAGAAAGGTCGCGCGTGACCCCCTCTACCTCCGACTGGGGCAAAAACAGCGCCACCCGAAAGGCACCCGCGCGAAACGCCCTCCCTCCCTCCGGCAGCAGCCGTAACAGCGTTTCGGCCAGCCGCTTTTGAAACATGTCGTGGTCGGCCTGACTGCGGGTTCCCTGGGGACGCGCCTCGAGTAAGCCCGCAACGTCGCCTGCGCCCGGCGCGCGTGCGGACTGCCGCACCAGTGAACGCCGGTTGGGAAGACCTGTCAGCCAGTCGGCGTGGGCCTGCCGCGCCAACTCCTCGCGGTAGCCCGCCGCCGCGAGCGCCGCCGACAGATGCTCGAAATAAAGCGCCGCCAACCGGAACTCCTGCGGGTCGAAGAGGCGCGCGCCGGAGAGCGCTAGGTACAGCGGCGTCGGCGGTCCGGCAAAATAGGCCAGGTAGACCTCGCCGAGCGTGGTGAGCCGCGTTCGTCCCCGCGTGATAAGCGGCGGTGGCACCAGCTCGCCCGGTTTAAGCGTGTGCAGCGCGCCGCCGTCAAAAATCCAGGTCACCCCTTCAGCGGCGCGCTGCACCACCTCGGCGGGCGGCAACTGACTGAGCCCCACCATGACCTCTTGCAGCAGCAGCAGCCGGTTCGAGAGCACCATCCAGTCATCCGTAGACCCCACGTGCATATCCCCAGTATCCTCTAAAGCGCGCCCTGTGAACGTCGTAACGGTGCAGCGCCTCGTTACGGTATCTTGAGGGGTGTAACACCTCGGGAGGGCATCATGTACAAGCTGACCACCGCGCCCGGTCATCTACTGACTGGGTTTAGGCTTACCGGGCTTACCGGGTTTGCCAAGTTTAGACTTCTGCCGGTTTTGGGACTTTTGCTCGCGCTCTGCGCGTGTAGCCGCGCCCCTGACTTAGGGCCGCAGTCTACAGGTCCGGCCTTTATCTGGCCGGTGTCCGGCTGGATCACCGCTACGTCGGTCTACCGGACGGGCAGCCCGCACACGCTCGGCTCGGCGGACGTCTCGTTAGCCTACGCGCAACCCGTAGCCGCAGCCAGAGGCGGCACCGTCGCCGAAGCGGGCTTCAGCCTCTCCCCGCGCTTAGGCTTTTATGTTCGGCTAAGGCACGAAAACGGTTATGAAACGCTCTACGCGCACCTCCTAAAAACGCCTTTCGTAAGGGCCGGTGATACTGTTCGGGTGAGGCAGACGCTCGGGCGCAGCGGTCGCACGGGCAACGCCGGGCTGCCTCACGTTCATTTCGCGGTGCTTAAGGACGGGGCAGCGCTCCAGTTACCGGGGCTCGAGTTCGGCGCTTGGGTAAACCGAGGGAACGGGCTCCCCGGTACCTACTCGGGGCTCGCCCCGGTAGTTTCCGGTACAACCTCCTTTACGGCGCGCGTAAGCACCGAAACACTGTCGCTTAGAGGGTCCGCTTCGGCGGACGGCTCGGTGATAACGCGGTTGACGCGGGGAACACGCCTCGTGGTCGGTGGCGGTAGCGGCGGCTTCTACCGGGTGCAGGTAGACGGCCTCAGTGGTTACGTGCCGAACAGCGGGGTGGTTCCGGTCGATTCGCCCGTCTACAGCGTCCGCACCGTCGCCCCCGCCGAGGCCCGCTTCACCCCGGACCCGGCTACGGAGGTCGTCACCACCTTTGCACAAGGCGCGACCCTCACGGCTTTTGGTGTGACCGACGGTTTTTACAAAACGCAGTGGCGCGACCCGAACAGTTTCGTCCACTACGTCTTCGTGCCTACAGCGGCGGCTACGACGACCTGGCCCTTCTGGGTGCGCGGCGTCCTCTCCCCAAACGCGCAGATAAGGCGTGGCCCCGGCCTTAATTACGAAGCTGTACAGTCCCTCACGTTCTCCCCCTATGGTCCGGAATATCTCGTCACCGCGAACGTCGAGGGCTGGTATAAGGTCGGTACCGAACGCTGGCTGCCGGGATGGCAGACGCTGCGGCAGTAGCGGCTAGCACCCCGCTAACGTCGTACGCTTAAACCCACTAACGTAGAGGACTAAAGCGTGTCGAGCGGGATGGCTAAAAGGTCGGTCCAGGTGTTGATCATCCTGAAAACGCCGACGACCGCGACCGCCTCACGCTGCTCGGCGTCGCTCAGACCTACACCCTCTAAGAGGTGTAGCTGAGTGGGGTCGTGTGGCTGACGGGCGGCGGCGTAGGCGAAGCGCAGCAGCGCCTGCGTCTTTTGCGGGACGCCGGTCGGCGCTTCACCCCGCTCCAAGGCCTCCAAGATCGGCTTTTCAACGCCTTGCAACGTCAGTGCGTGCAGGTGCACCCGCGCGGCGTAGTGGCTGCCCGCCTCTTTGGAGACGATCACCCCCATCATCTCTTTGATGGTGCGTGGCAAAAGGCCTCGCAAGACGGTGTGGCGAAACGCCTCCCAGAGAGCGCGCTGCACCTCCGGATTGGCGTCGGCTGCGGTAAACAAGTTGGGAACGATTCCGAACCCGAGTTCGCTGGCGATCTCCTGCAACACGTTGGTAGCGGTCATGTCGCACCCCCTGATGGACAAAACAACCCGATGTCAAACCCAGCTTAGCAGACGAAGGGACCACCTCCGGGCCCATACCGCAGCCGCGGACGTCACACCCAAAGCGGAAGGCTTTTTGAGACAACCCTAACCGGATTCAGTGATACCGCCGAGGAAACGTGCTAGTTCCCCAGCACGCGGCTCAGGAGCACCTCAACCGGCGTGTCGCCCCCGCTGCGACGCGCTTCGCACCCTCCGGGATCGCGGCACAGCGATACATAACGGTAGCGCCGCCCTTTCGACCCCGGCACCTCGGCGCGGAACATCTGAAGGTAGTGGCGCGGCGCGCTCCGCTGACAGAGGTCGCACAGAACCTGCGTGGAGGCGTTTCCGGCGGCGGCGATGGGTGCGAGCAGCAGCAGTTCAGACCCGTCGCGCAGCAGGCGCAGCCCCTCGGGGGTCCTTTCAAAACGGTAGGGTTCGGGTAACGGCACGAGCACCGCGTCGGTTCCGGGAAATAGCGACAAAACGATCTCGCGGGCGCTGTAGGTCTTTTCACTCACAATGGGCCGAGTATACGGCCAAACCAGCCCCCTTGCCGGTAGCTGGTATTCATACTATGCTGCGACCTTGTCCTGTAGACCTACGCACCAAACCGAGCCCCATCCACCGCAAGGCCAGCTGGGAGGCGTGTCCAAACGTTTTTTGGAGAGGGCTGAGTTCGCCGATCTAAGCGCTGAGGCGGACGAATGTTTCGCCGCAAACGGCAAGCTGCTCGGATGCGAGCCGTGCTGCTCTATACCAACAGGTACAGACGCGAATTTCTCGCTCACTTCGGGGCTTGAGGCTATACGATACCAAGCGGCTACGGGCCGGGGCTCGACCGCTGCAATATAAATAATGCTCCCCATGAGGCAGTTGGAGCACTTTATAACCGAACGGAGTCGTTAACCCGCCACTTGCTTGAGCAAGTTGGCCATCTCGACCGCCCCAACCGCCGCCTCCGAACCCTTGTTTCCCGCCTTTGTACCCGCGCGCTCGATGGCCTGTTCGATGGTGTCAACCGTGATGACACCAAAGATGACCGGGACGCCGGTCTCCTGCGACGCCGCGTTGCAACCGCCCGCGACCATGTTACACACGAGGTCGTAGTGACTTGTCGAACCGCGGATCACCGCGCCTAACGCGACTACCGCGTCGACCTCACCGCTCGCGGCAAACGCTTTGGCGACGAGCGGAATCTCGACGGCTCCGGGCACCCAGGCGACCGTGACGTCCCCTTCTGCCGCGCCGTGACGAAGAAGCGTGTGCTCGGCACCCTCTAGAAGTCGGGCAGTAATAAAGTCGTTAAACCGGCTTACGACGACCGCAAACCGCAGGCCGCTGGCGTTTAAGGAGCCCTCAAGCCGCCTCACGGACTCCCCGAAAAAACGTCCAGACGCGCCGCGTCGAGCGAATTCGAGACGTTGTAGTCGGGCTCGGCACCGTCCGGAAAACGCACCGTAAAGATGTTCCAACCCGCTTTTAACTCTAGGGTTTCGCCATTAGCCTCCATGGTCGCGTCCTGATCGACGTAAAAGGGCACGAAAAAGCCGGTCGGCGCGCTTGTTCCGGCGAGTCCTAAGTACGGCGTGTCGGTGTTGCGGTCGAAGGTGCCGTTGCCGTTTTCGTCTAGATAGACGTTGACCTGGGCGCGGGTAAAGTTGACGTCGGGGTCGAGGCTGTAGTCGTTTTGCAAACCGGGCAGCACCACGTCGCTGCTGCTAAAGGGGCTGAGCGGCTCAGCAGTTCCCACCAACTCGACGCTGAAGCGCCCGTCACTCGGGGTCGCCGTACCGATCTCACGCCCCCAAACCCCGTTTTGGTCGACGATGTGCACGCCTATGCGGGCGTTTTCAGGAAGTGCCTCCGGCGCTTCGACGGTACCGGCGACAGTGGCGCTCTGCTGCGCCCACACGCCGCCGAAAAGACCTAAACAAACCAAAAGGACAAGTTGTTTCATCTCGCTCCTAAGCCTAAGCAGCTTATCACAGCCTCCGGAGCCCGCCATAAGCGGCCCATGAACGGCGGGTCACGCTGCTCTTACTCGGGCATCATGCACTCCTGAGCTGCGCTCTAGCTCACCTTACGCCTTCGCCTGAGACCTATGGATAAGGTTTGGGTGAGGCTTGTAGCGGGGTTACACGCCCGGCGACCACGCTACACAGCTCTCCCCGACGCCCACCCTCAGCTGGCGTATAGTGACCCTTACCCCTACCGAGGAGGACCCTATGACCCTACCCTTGACCCAAACCGGCTCCCAAACAAGCTCCGGCATCGACGCGGGCTATATCTGGTTCGACGGTGAACTCGTCCCCGCCGCCGAGGCCAAGGTGTCGGTGCTGACCCACGCGCTGCACTACGGCACGAGCGTTTTTGAGGGGATTCGCGCCTACGCCACGGCGCGCGGCCCCGCCGTCTTTCGTCTGAAAGAACACGCCGAGCGCCTGCTGGACTCCGCCAAAATTCTGGGGATGCCGAGGACGCTGAGCGTGGACGAGGTCAGCGAGGCGGTGTTGGCGACTGTCCGCAAAAATGGCCGCGACGCCTGCTATATCCGCCCCCTGATGTGGTACGGCTCGGACTCCCTGGGCGTCAATCCCGGCAAAAACCGGGTACATTTCATGGTCGCTACTATGCCGTGGGGCGTGTATCTGGGTGAGGACGCCGTACGCGAAGGGGCCAAACTCGTGACCTCGTCGTGGCGCAGAAGCCCCGGCGACGTGCTGCCGACAAAGGCCAAAGCGGGCGGCAACTACGTCAACTCGGTGCTCGCCAACCAAGAGGCCAAAGACGGCGGCTTCGACGAGGCCCTGCTGCTCGACAAAGAGGGGTACGTGGCTGAGGGTTCGGGCGAGAACATCTTTTTTCTCAAGGGGGGTACCCTCTACCCGATTGCCCACTCCATCAACCTGCGCGGCATCACCCGTGATTCGGTGGTGCAGATCGCTACCTGGATGGGGACTCCCGTCGAGCCGACGATGGCGACGCGCGACGAACTCTATATCGCCGACGAGGTGTTTATGGTCGGCACCGCCGCCGAGGTGACGCCGGTGTCATTCATCGACCGCCGCCCTATCGGGAGCGGCGAGGCGGGCGCGTTTTCGCTAAAGATGCGCGAGGTCTATCTGGACGCGGCGAGCGGCAAGGTACCGGAGTTCGAGCACTGGCTGAGTTACATCAACAGGTAGGGAACACTAGCGGCTACGTTACGGGGGCCGCAGGTCACGTACGGAGAGCACCTCCACAAAGCGCTCCAGCGGCCAACTGTACACCTTTCCATACGCATCATAAGAAACTAGCGGGAGCGTCCGTGAGCTTAGCAGGTCACCCAAGCGAGCTGTGAAAAGACCTATTTATACCCAGGCTCAGACCTCGTGGTCGTCGGGGCCGGGGTGACGGAGTTTGATGGGCATGTGGCGCGAGGCGACCTTCGTCACGGGGTGCGTCTCACCGTGGTCCTTAGAAATCCGCTACCCTATTTGGGTCATGGGCGACCAACATGTTGTTTAGAACGTTCCGCCACAGCAGCACGCCGAGCAGTGCGGTCCACAGAGTAATGACCGTCGGAAAGACTATGGTCAAGGTTTTGGTCACGAGGGTCGGCTCGCCGTTAAGCGCCTGGATAAGTCCGGCCACAATGCAGCCGAGACCCATAGCTACCGCTACCCACCCCAATCCGCGCGGGTAGACGCGGCTGAGGGCCACCGCCAAGCCGAGCAGAATGTAGGTGACACCGGCAAAAAGGATGTTAAATGCCGAAGCAATCGCAAAGTTCAGCGATTCTTCAGCCAGCACTAACCGCAAGGCGTCCGCCTTTTCCGCCTGCGGCGAGGTTGCCCAGACGTCGGCAAGGTGCTTGGCGGCAACACCGTCAAGCATAACGAGAAGTATTCCTATGGTGATACCGGCAATTGCAGCGACGGAGCCCAGATGTGCCAGCGCACCTGCCAACCCTCCCTTAAGCGAGCGGCTGAGGGCGACGAGCCCGGCGAACATCAGGATCAATCCGGCGACGATCATAAGGTGAATGGGAGCCCACGCCGCGCTCTCGGCAATAGCACGAGCGACACCCTCAGAACGTCCAACGGGTGTCGCCGGGTGGAGAAGGTTGCCGACCATCGCCAGCAGCGAACCGACGACGGCTCCAACCGCCCCGATCCGAAACCCCCACGCCTCAGAGCTGAGCTGATGGCTTGGCTTGCTGGCTTGCACTAAACCTTGGGTATTGAGCTGTTTAACTGTCATAGCCTGTCTCCTTCGTGGTTGTCCTAGATCACATGGTAAGCGTTGTAGCCCAGCGATATGAACGTCGACAGGAAAGTTAGCCGGTAATATTTTGTCCCGCATATAAAACCTTCTACAGTAGACGGTTAAAGGTCGGCAGCTTTTAGGTTCGTGCTCTCAACAGACCTACGCCGAGAACCAAGAGCCCAACGGTCAGGGACACCGCGCCTAGGTAGGCAAAGTAGATAAACGCGTTTGGTGAAGTTGCGTCGGGGGACAGGACTGAGAGAAAAAACCCCAACGGTAGGAGTATGGCGGAGAGGGGAACAGACCTCCTAACAAATTCCCTCAGCCAACTGGGCAGTTTGGTTTCATCGACGTAGCGTAGACATACCAAGGCGAGGATGAGGAGCACCCCGGCGTGCGCGTGCCCAGCCCGCCACAGGTCCTGACGGAGCGCGTTCTCCTGGTAACGCGGATCGTTGATGAGCAAACCTAAAAGGCTGACGCCGCCATAGATGACGGTTGGGAAAATCACGAGCAAGATGCCCGCTTCTCTACTGGAGGCACGGTTCATGGTAAGACTCCTTTGTCCTTGAAATTATCGTTGACTGACTCTTGGTGGAGGCTCATCAGAGCCGTTTTTCTCGAGCAGCGAGATTTTTCAGAGCTATCAAACCTTCCTCACTCCAGCGCCTGAGCGCCTCCGCCTGAAGCCTCCCGTAAGAAAGTGTCAGCAGCCAGTACGGTAGGCTCGAGTCGCCCGCCTGCTCGGTCTCAAGCCACCGCTCGATGCCCCCATACGTCGCGATCAACGCGTCTTGTTCTGCGCGGAACCGCTCCAGGTGCGCCCAGTTAACCTCAGGCGCTGCCTGACGACCGAGAAAGAGCTTGAGCAGCAGCTCGTTGCGCGGCGGGGTCGTTTCGGCGGGGGTCTCGAGCCACCGCCGTAACACCCCTTGTCCGGCGTCGGTAATCGTGTAGACCTTACGGTCAGGCTTACCGTCTCCGG
>CADCWP010000079.1:0-10916 GCA_902806425.1 uncultured Truepera sp. | reverse complement strand
GTCGGGTAGAGGTTGCCGTAGTTTTCCGCCCAGAAGTGACGGGTGCTGATGTCGGTCAGCTTCTTGATGTCGTAGCCCGAATGCGGCCCTAACCCGAGGATGCCGAGGATGGCAAATTGGCTTTTGTTGACACGGCTCATATATAAGCAAGTTATATATCAAATAAAGATAAACTGTCAAGAGGTCGCGTTAAAGGCGTGGAGAAGCCGGTTAAAGTTTGAGTCGCTGAGAACGGGCCTCGAGAGTTAGACCTCGGCTCACAACCTCCTCGAATGGGAATCAGCGCGGTCTGAGCGTCTGCCGGGGATTAAGACAATAGGGTGAAGATTAGGGCGCTGCCGCGCAGGTGACAGAGCTTTTTACAGGCTTCCAGATGAAGTACTCAGACCCTTGTCCGGCTCAAGGGGTACTCAAAGCCGGACGACTCTCAACATCCTCTGCTCACAGCAGAACGTAACTAAGAGAGTTGGCAACCAAAGGGTTTTGGCTTTTAGAACGAGCCTCTCTTTAGGCTCCTCCATGCGCTATACAGACTTTTATCCGGGTTCCGCTCATAGACTTGACGAATACCGCATATGGGTGTATATTGATTTTTATCAGCGCCTCGACGGGCGCATTTTTTGTGGTTGCTCTTACTATAGTCCCACCTATGACAGCGCCACCCATACCAGCGCAAACCTACCGTACCGTCGGCATCTTGATTTTCGACGACGTGGAGGTGCTCGATTTTTGCGGCCCCTTCGAGGTCTTTTCGGTTGCACGCCCCCTAGGGAGCAACAACGACGAGGCGCGGCTTTTCGACGCGGTGACGATAGGCGAAACGGCGCGCACCGTGTCCGCGCGCCACGGCCTCAAGGTCGAACCCGCTTACACAATTTACAACCATCCGCCCCTCGACATTCTGGTTGTTCCCGGCGGGCGCGGCACCCGCAAGGAGATGTATAACGGCGCGCTGCTGGCGTGGACCCGGGCTCAAGACAGTCGTATCGAACTCACCACCAGCGTCTGTACTGGGGCGTTTTTGTTGGCTGAGGCGGGTCTGCTAGGCGGTAAACGCGCCACCACGCATTGGGGCAGCGTGCCCTCTATGCGGGCGACCTACCCGGACGTAACGGTAGAAGAGAACGTACGTTTTGTCGATGAGGGGCACGTCGTCACGTCCGCCGGAATCTCGGCGGGAATCGACATGTCGCTTCATATCATCGCCCGCCTGCACGGCGCTGAGGTGGCGGCGTGGACGGCGCGGCGGATGGAGTACCGCTGGGACCCCCTATAGATAGAGCCGCCCACAACGGTTTTCAGAAACGAAACGCTTATAATCGGCTGTAACTAAACAGTTGGAGAAGCGAGGAGACCGGGACGACGTACCCTTACTTTAACCACCGCGCTTATGCAGCCGAAGGTGCTTGGAGCAGGCGCGACTTCGTCGGCAAATGGCGGCGTCTCGGCCTCCGCGACCCCCGCTGGAGGCCCCCTCACGCGGCGACCTTGCGCCGGACACTGAGCGACCTTAAACCCACCTGCCTCTGGCTCGAGGCGCTGCCCCGAGACCCCACCTTTCGCGGCTCGAGCTTTGAAGTCCCGGTCGCTACCGCCGCCGTCCGGCGCGACCCGGAACGTCCCGATACGGGCTACCTGACGCTCCTACACTTCGTCAATGACCACGATACGCTCTACGCGCTGCTCGAGGGCCTGTCTGAAAGGCTGCGCCCGCATGGCGTGAGGACGCTAGTCGGCCCGACGCACCTGCTGCCGCAGTTGGGCAGCGGCGCGCTCAGCAGTCACTGGCAGCTGCCGCCTCCCGCGGACACGCCCTACGGCCCTCCCTACGCGCCCGAACATCTGGGGGCGCTGATGTCTCCTACCGACACGCTGAATCTTTTTCACCTTGACACGTTCCAAGCCGCACCCGGCGGTGCCGACGTCAGCTTGAGGGCGCTTGAGCCCCAGCGCTTAACGGGCGACCTTCTGCCGCTTTTGCAGACGGCTTTCTCCGCTCCGGACTTCCCGTCCCCCGACGCAGCCGAAACTCGAGCTATCTTGCGCTGGCTCACGCCGAGGCGGCCTTTCGGGTTTCTGGCCGCCCTACCCGGCGCGCCCGACACCCCCGTCGGCCTCGCGCTCCTCTACCCCGACGATGCGTTCAGGTACCGCTTGCCGCGGCGAGAGACGTACAACCGCACGGGGAGACTTTGGGGAGGGGTACTCCCTGCGTTCCGGCGGCAGGGTATCGGGCGGGCGCTGCTCGGGGCGGCACTGGCGGCCGCGCGCGCTCGTGGCTGGGACTCCTTAAGTGTCGGCCCCGTCCCCCGAAACGGTGACGTAGACACGTTTTTACAGGCTTGCGGTGGGGTATGGCGACAGGGATACACCCTCTACCGGACCGGGCTCTGAGGGTGTGTCGCTAATACTGCCCGAGCAAGCCTCGGTTCATGGCGCGGCGTTCGGCGCGCCCGTAGAGAAAGATACCCAGCAAAAAGTACACCGCCGCGTTTAGCCCCAGCGAAAGCCAATCGAACACGGAAAAGCCCGTCAGTGGCGTTCTCTCGACCATGACCCCACGCACCATGTCGGCCCCTTTGACGACCGGCGCAAGCTCGAGCAGCGGCAGCGCGGAGAGCGGCACCGCCACGAACGCCAAAAAGACGAACTGGGCGATCTGCAAAAGCGAATCGACCTGTTTATAGACGAGCGACAACCCCGCCACCATAAAGCCGACGCCGAGCATCCCGGTAATCGTCAGCAGCAAGATGGGCAGCGTCAGCAGGTCCAGGTTGAGCCACTGCCGCGCCGTTGCCATGCTTAAAAACAGCATCAGCACGATGATGAGGAGGTTCACCAGCACCGTCCCCACCATCCGCGCCAGCAGGATGCGCCACGCGCCTATCGGCGACATGTAGAGCTGCTCCAAGGTTCCACGGGTCGCCTCGAGCGTAATCTCCCAGCCGATCCCCTGCATCGCCATGAGCGCCAAAAACCACAAGGCGGTGCTGACGATGACGTACTGTGTGTTCGTCTCGGCGCTTTCCGGCGCACCCAAAACCTGGATGCCCAAAAAGAACATCAGGAAGATCGCGTAGAAGGTGACGACCGTGCTGATGGTGTTGGGCAAATAACGGCGCATCTCGGTAGCGACCTTGCGAAGGTTGGCGAGTAAAACGTTAAATACGCCCGGTCTCCTCACGGGTGAGTTCTAAAAACACCCTTTCAAAATCCACCTGGGTGCGGCCCAAGTCCTCAACTGGAGTGCGCTCCAAACGCAAAATCTCCATCAGCCTGTAGATGTCCTCGGGATGCTCTAAGGTCACGTTCAGGACCAGTTCAGGCTCCCCATACGCAAACACCGCGAAGGTGTGTGCTAGACGCCGCTCCTGCTCCGCGCTCAGCGGCGCGCCCAGCGACACCCGGTAGCCACGGGTGGCGAACAGCGCTAGCAGGTTGCTCACTCGCTCGTCCGCGACAACCCGCCCGGCGCTGATGATCACGGTGCGTTTACAGAGCTCTTGCACGACCGCCATGTCGTGCGTCGAGATGATGACCGTACGCCCTTCGGCGGCAACGTCGCGCAAAAGCTCCCGCACCTCTAGACCCGTGCCGACATCGAGGCCGAGCGTCGGCTCGTCGAGCAGAACGACGTCCGTTTCGGCGAGCATGGCGACCGCGAGAGCAAGCTTTTGCTGCATCCCTCTCGAAAGGTTGTTGACCAACTCGTCGGCCTTATCGCTCAGCCCGAAGCGCCCGAGCAGCGCGTCGATCTTGGGACGGGCCACCCGCGCCGACACGCCCCGGTTGCCCGCTAAGTAGAGCATGTTTTCGCGTACGCTGAGACGCCAGTAGAGGTTGCGGTTACCCTCCAAGACGGCGCTGAGGTGCCGAAGCGCCCGCAACCTGTGCCGCTGCGTGTCGATACCCCGCACCAAAACGCGGCCCGCGTCGGGCTTTAACAAGCTACAGATCATCTTGATGGTGGTCGTCTTCCCCGCCCCGTTCGGGCCCAACAGGCCCAGGATTTCGCCTTCGTCCACCCGAAACGAGATACCGTCGGCCGCTGTCACGACCTCTTTACTCGCCCGTTTGTGATAGCGCTTGGTGAGCCCTTCAACTTCGACAATCGCGCTCAAGGTGCCTCCTTGGGGTCAGCTTAGACCGCTTCCGAAGTGCAGCGCATGAGTCGGAGGTCATGTTAAGCGTTCGCTGACAGTTGTCGGGGAAATGGGCTCGAGCCGCTCCGCCATATCCCTCAAAGCCCGCGCTACTTGAGCGCGCCACACGCCCGTGGGCAGCTGCCGCCTGAGCGCCGCTTCGCGCCAATATACAGTCAATTTCTCCTCAGCCTGCTCTTGAATCCACATCATCACACGCCTCCTCGTAGGGTCTATGATGCGTGCAAGCTACTTCAAGCGAAAGAGACTTGTTTGAAGGAGGAGGTGAAGGTGCCGGAGGAACGTATCACCATTACACGTCCTGACGTTGCGAGGGCGCTTACCCAGCTTAAAACTACGCAGCTGCTCGAGCCCTTTATGAAACGCGAGCTGACGCTGAGCGACGCGGCGAAAGACCTTGAGGTCAAGTTACCTAAACTGCACTATCACGTCAACAAATTTATGGAGTTCGGCTTGCTCGAGGTCACGCGCATGGAAGCTAGGGCGGGTCGCCCCCTCAAGCACTACCGCAGCACCGCCCACACCTTCTTCGTGCCCTATCACCTTACGCCCAGCGAGACATTGGCGCAGCTTTTAGGCGACCTCATGGTCCCTTCGGAGATGCGCTTTCACCGCGAGGCGGCCCACACTTTACAAACGCTCGACCCTGAGTGGGGTTTAAGCATCACCTGTCCTCCGGACGAAGGTATTTCCTACGCACTCGCGCCACGAGCCACAAATTTCGTGCCCAGACTTGTACAAAGCGTGCTTAAACCCGGCGCTCCCGCACTTTTTCTGAGCGACGGGACGCTCGGGCTCAGTTTTGAAACCGCCAAAGCTTTACAAAAAGACCTTATCGACCTCTTTCATAGGTACCGGCAGAAACAGGAAGCGGGTGGTCAACACTACGCCTACCGGCTCGGTCTGACACCGCTGCACGACGACACCTTTGAATCATGAAAAAACCCAGCCTGTAGGCTGGGCAAACCGCGATCTTTGTTCTCTAGGCGCGTTCAAGGGACGGCTTGGGGGCAGCGCGCGGCGCGGCCAAGTCGGGCTCGAGCCACCCTGCGAGTGCCTGGAACTTATAGGCCAAACGGCGGCGAAACGAAGGTAAAGTCTGTTGGCGCTCGCCCTCGAGTATAGAGGCCCTCATGCGGTCTCGAGCGTAGTGGTGAAGAAATTCAGCTGAGTACATACGCTGCTCCTAGCGTGGTGGGGAGACCGCTTCCTGATGTGGTTAGCGGTTCGCCCAGGTGACGAGGTTTCGATCAGGGTAGCTGGATAGGCGACGAACCCGACGCCGTGATACAACCGTGTACACGTTAGCTAAGGGCGCGATAGGTCGAACCATGCGGACTCCTTTCAAACTAAAATCCGAGAACCAAAACCTGGAGACCAAAAAAATCCCCGGAATACCGGGGACGCGTCGTGACAAGCAGGGTAAACCTGAGCCTATACGACACGCCCTTCTAAAAGGTGCGGTGCAGCGATGTAGACGCCGCTTGTGCAGTTGTTCATGGGTAGTTTCATCATCACACCTTCCTTTCAACCTTCTCAGGCAGCTATCACCTTAGCAGAATGCTACTTGATATGCAACTGTATATCCGGATAAGAGGACGGTTGCAGTGGGGTCTTGATAATCCGCTTTGTGACGGGGTGAGCGCGCTCGCGTACGGGCATCTACGCCTGTGTGGCGTGGCTGACAACAGTGCAAAGGACCCCCACAACAAGACATGAAAAAGCTCAGCGGGTAAGGCTGAGCAGCGCGGGTTAGGGGGTTCTCTAGTAAGCTTTGCGTCTGGTGCTGCGGGTGGGGTCAGGCTCGAGGCGCGCTGCTAGGTGGGTTAAAAGCTGGGCTAACCGCACACGGCGGCTCGGGCGCAGGGAATCGGCCCAAGCTTGGTACTGAAAGGCAGCTATGCGCTCGTCCGCGTAGCGGGTTAGGAACTCGGTGGTCATTCGTTTCTCCTTTTTACTATCGGCGGTTCGTCCAGTGCCGCAGAATACGTGGGGTGCGTTCGCGGTCGGGGTAGCTAATCCGCGCTAAGCGGGCGCTCTTGGCGTGGCGCTGGAGTTCGGCAATGTGGTCGCTGGCTAGTAGGGTAAAGCTCGAGTTAGGCAACATAGGTGGTTCTTTCTCACGGCGAGGCGTGGCCCGGCGTGGTGCCGGTCTAAGAGGGTTAGCTTGGATAGGGTGGAGAGGCCCTGCTGAGGTCCTTAGCGGACCTCATTAAGTATAGCAGCTAGTTGCCGAATATGCAAGTGTATATTCAACCACATCGGGTGCGTCTCGAGCATAGCCAACGACTCGCACCGGGTTAGGTCACCACAAAGCAAAACGCGTGTGGTGCTGTTTTGGTAAAACCTGCGCCGCGTGAACCAAACCTTTCACACGGCGCAGAGTGGGCACGATGCCAGCGTCCAAATATACATTTTTGTAGTCTTCAGTACGCTTTGGCGAAGATGACCTTGCGCGGATACCCACTCGCTTTGCCGGTGTGAATGCAGACCGTTCCCTCGGCGCTTGGGCCGTCGAAGGGAACGCAGCGGGCGGTAGCCTTGGTGGTCTCTTGCAGCCATTTTTCGCTGTCGGCGTCGCCGCAGTGCGTGGCGTAGACGAAGTAGCCTGCGTCGATGCGTTCCTTAAACTCATCGAGCGTGCTTACGTCGGCGGTGTGTTCATCACGAAAAGTCTTGGCCCTAGCGTAGAGGGCGTCGTGAAATGCCGCGAGTTCCGCCGGAATCGTCTGCACAAGGTTGGCAAGCTTGACGGCGCGCTTTTCGCCCGAGAGCCGGTCGGCGAGCTGCGCTACACCTTCGTCTAGGTCGTTGGGACCGACCTCGAGGCGTAGCGGCACCCCTTTTTGTTCCCATTCGTTGAACTTTCGTCCCGGACTCAGCTCCGGCCTATCGTCGACCTTTATACGGACACCCAGCCCTTTTAACTCGGCGTGCAGCTTATCGACCTCGGCGAGCACCCGGCTCCGGGCCTCGTCGTCAGTCGCGCGGTAGATGGGCACAAGTACAACCTGGTGTGGGGCGAGAAGCGGCGGCATGATGAGCCCTTTATCGTCGCCGTGGCCCATGATGAGGCCGCCGATAAAGCGGGTCGAAAAGCCCCAGCTCGTGGTGTGGACGTACGCCTGATTGTTGTTCACGTCGTTAAAGGTGATATCGAAGGCGCGGGCGAAGTTCTCACCCATATAGTGGCTTGTCCCGGCCTGAAGCGCCTTGCCGTCGCGCATCATCGCCTCGATGGTGTAGGTCAGTTTGGCCCCGGCGAAGCGTTCGCCGGGGGTCTTTTCACCCTTAAAAACGGGCAGCGCGCCCCACTGCTCGGAAAAGTCGGCGTAGATGTCGACCATCTGGGTCGTTTCAGCCAGCGCCTCGTCAGCGGTCGCATGGGCGGTGTGACCCTCCTGCCATAAGAACTCGGTCGTGCGGAGAAAGGGCCGCGTCCGCAGTTCCCAGCGCATCACGTTGCACCACTGGTTGTAGAGGAGCGGCAGATCGCGGTACGACTGAATCCACTTGCTGTACATCTCGCCGACAATGGTCTCCGAGGTCGGGCGGATAACTAGGGGCTCCTCGAGTTCTTTGCCGCCCGCGTGCGTGACCACCGCCAGCTCCGGTGAAAAGCCCTCAACGTGGCTTGCTTCGCGTTCAAAAAAGCTCATGGGGATCAGCAGCGGAAAATAGAGGTTTTCGTGCCCAGTCGCCTTGAACATGTCGTCCAGGTTCCGCTGAATATGCTCCCAGAGCGCGTAACCGTAGGGCTTGATGACCATGCTACCGCGCACCGGGCCGAGGTCGGCGAGGTCGGCGCGGTAGACGATATCGTTATACCAGGCGCTGAAATCCTCGGCCTGGGGGGTGAGGCCGCGCCCTTTACTAGGCTTGGCGGCAGGTTTGGCAGATTGCTTCGTCATGGCCTTAGCGTACCCCGAAGCGGGCGTAGGCGCAGCAAAAAAGCGGAGTTGCCTCCGCTCGAGCGCCTCAGCTGCTAGGCCAGCTGAGAGAGCACCGGCTAGTGAATAGTAGCGTGTTCAGGCCAGGTAGTGAACAGCTGGAACGCGGGAGTCTTCGTCGTCATCATCGTCACCTTCAGGAACGCAGCTCGAGAGCGCCACGCTCAGCACCAGCAGACACAAGAGAAAAGCGCGGGCGAGTTTACTTCGGTTCATCCAACCACCTCCAAAATTTTTGTAGCAGTTTAACTCTAGACACTGTAGGAGTTCTGTGCAAGCTGCATAACAGTCGGGCCTAGACGAGGTGACGGGGCTGAACCCCCGCTGGAGGACGCTCCAGGCTTCATGCTCCGAAATTTCCTTGTAGGTTTTAGACTTAATCTCCCCTGTAGCAGTGCCTGTAAGGGGCGCTTCTGCTATACTGAGCCCATGACCTGGCGAACCATGCAACCTAGACCTGGCCTCGGATAAGCTTACGCTTAACCGTCACCAGGCGCTTGCAAAGAGCGCCTCTTTTTTTGTCCTGTATATTTGCAACAAGAGGAGAACCCATGATCGAAGAACAACTCGAGCAGAGCAAGAGCACCCAGACAAAACCCATCTACTACGCCACCACGCCGATCTTTTACGTGAACGCCGAGCCACACATCGGCCACGCCTACACCACTACGCTTGTCGACGTCGCCGCCCGCTTTCACCGTCTGCGCGGCGACGACACCTATTTTTTAACGGGTACCGACGAGCACGGCGAGAAGATTCAAAAGGCCGCCGACGCCGCCGGACTTACGCCTCAGGCGTACACCGACCAGGTGTCAGGCAAGTTTCGCGCCACTTGGGACTCGCTGGACATCTCCT
The DNA here is from genome assembly GCA_902806425.1 of uncultured Truepera sp. Classification (GTDB taxonomy): domain Bacteria; phylum Deinococcota; class Deinococci; order Deinococcales; family Trueperaceae; genus Truepera. The sequence goes on along the minus strand of CADCWP010000079.1, from coordinate 1,948 downwards.
ACGACGAGTTTATTCGCACCACCGAAGAACGGCACCAAGAGGTCGTCAACGACGTTTTACAGCGCGTCTATGACAACGGCGACATTATCTTCGGCGAGTACGGCGGGCTCTACTGCGTCGGCTGCGAGCGCTACTACACGGAAAAAGAACTCGTCGACGGCAGGTGCCCGCAGCACGACATCGTGCTGGAATACCGCAGCGAAGAGAACTACTTTTTCCGGATGGAGAAGTACCGCCCGTGGCTGCGCGAGCTGCTAGAAGACAACCCCGAGCTGATCCGGCCCGAGCGCTACCGCAACGAGGTGCTGGGTATCTTGCGAGAACCCATAGGCGACCTGTCGATCAGCCGACCACGTGCCCGCGTGCCGTGGGGCATCCCCTTACCTTGGGACGAAAACCATGTCACCTACGTGTGGTTCGACGCGCTCATCAACTACTATTCGGCGCTCAAAAGCCACGGCACCGAGGGGCACTACTGGCCTCATGTGGAACACTTTATCGCCAAGGACATCCTGAAGCCGCACGGTGTCTTCTGGCCGACCATGCTTAAATCGGCGGGGCTGCCCCTATACCAGCATCTCAACGTCCACGGCTACTGGCTGGTCGACGGCGGCAAGATGAGCAAATCGAAAGGCAATGTGGTGCGGCCCTTAGACCTCAAGGACAAGTACGGTAACGACGCCTTCCGCTACTACCTGCTGCGCGACATGAGCTTTGGGCTCGACGCGTCGTTCAGCGAGGTGGGGTTGGCCGAGCGCATCAATTCGGACTTGGCTAACGACTTGGGCAACCTCCTCAACCGGACGCTCGGGATGCTCGGCAAATACCGTCAGGGCAGGGTGCCGGAGGCGGGCGACTTGGAACCCATCGACGCTGCGCTCAGAGACGCCTTCGTGACGCTCCCCGACAGGCTCACGGTGATGGTCGACAACCTCCAGTTCGACCGGGCCATCGAGAGCGTTTTAGAGGCTGTCCGCAAGGCGAACAAGTATATCGCCGAGACGCAGCCGTGGGCACTCGCCAAAGACGAGGCGAACGCGAAACGCCTGGACACGGTGCTCTACACCTGTTTGGAAGCGCTGCGCTGCGCCAGCATCCTCCTCTCGCCGATAATTCCCAACAAAGCAGAGGAGCTGCGGGCTCAGCTCGGGCTGGGCGGCGCGTTCACCCTGGACGACGCCAAAGCGTGGGGACTGACCCCCGCCGGAACGGCAACGAAGCTGGGCGCGCCCCTTTTCCCCCGTGTGGACTTGGCTGCCCTAAACGAAAGCTTAGAGGTTAAAGAGGCTGTGATCGAACATAAACCCGAAGTGACGATAGACGATTTTGCTAGGCTCGAGTTCCGCGTCGCCGAAATCCTCAAGGCCGAAGCGCACCCCAAAGCCGACAAGCTGCTCGTTCTAACGGTCAAGCTGGGCGGTGAGGAACGGACCATCGTTTCGGGCATCAAGAAGTGGTACGACCCGAGCGCGTTGGCGGGCAAAAAGGTCATCATCGTAGCGAACTTAAAGCCCGTGAAGCTGCGCGGGATCGAGTCGCAGGGGATGATTCTGGCCGCCGAGGACGCTGAGGGAAACCTGAGCATCTCTGCCCTGGACCGGGATATTGCCAGCGGGAGCGAAGTCCGGTAAGAGTTGAGCCGAAAGTTAAGGGCTCGAGACTCCACATTCGAGTCTCGAGCCCTTTTCAGTCTGCGTTCAATGTTTTAACAACCGTTCTTATCGTTTCTTCCGGTGTTAAGTCCGACGTATCGATTGATAACGCGATCATACTCTTTACATCTGCACGGTTGACTATGGTTAAGTAGCCTTCGTAGTTTGTGCGTAACTGTTCATAGTTGATAGCGTCTCCTCTCTTTTGTTTTCGCTTCAGCAGTTCATCAACCGTTGCGTGTAGTTCGACGATCTTAAACCCCTGCTGACAAAACGCTCTTATCTCATCCTCGAAA
>CADCWP010000078.1 GCA_902806425.1 uncultured Truepera sp. | reverse complement strand
CTATGGAGAGTAATAAGGGGGTAAGTTATAAGCGCTAGGGAGTAGCGAGTTATAGCCGCCCACCTGTTGACGCCCCCGGTATTTCATGTATTGTAGGGGAAGTAAAAAAGCTCCACACTTTGGGGTGTAGAGCGGACTTACTGGCGGTGAGGTCGAACAGTTAGACAATTCCTTGGCAAGGGAGTTTAAGTGGGTTCAATTTCCACCGCCGCCTCCAGACAGACGGACTGTCAAGGGAAATGCTATCATTTCCCTTGCATTTCGTCAATTTCTCTAAGGGGGCTTGACGATGCTAGAAGTTATCATCAAACAAAATGACCGACAGATAGGCCAGTTGCAATTTGATAGTAACTGGAAATATGACGACGCAATGAAGGTTTTAAGCATCTATGTATCTCGCGAAATCCCGCGAAATACAGAAGGCGAAGTCATGGTGCTATCAACTATGAAAGCGCCGCAGCGAGACGTAGAAGAGGGCCCACCTCCTGATGTAGAGCGCGGTGAGCCAGAAACCATCGCTAAAGATAACCATGCACAAAACTCCCTTCTAGTTACGCCTTCCCTTTCCATAGGTGGATTCGTAGGTTTTGACGATAGAGACGAAGGACCGGAACTAAACCCAGACGACTTCTACATAATTGACAGATTCGCCATCGGCAAGAAACGTGTCATGAAGTATAAGCATGAGAATGTTACGGGTAACCAAGTAGCAACGTTGGTAGCTTTAAGGGATTTGGGCGGACGTATTGAAGTAGCTAACGAACTAGCGCCAAAGCTAAACAAAGATGCGCGTTATGAATCTCAACACTTGAGTAGCACTTACCGGACGCTTTTGGCGGCGCTAGCTGATTTCGGGTGGGTAGAGAGAGCAGACAATGATTCCAAGGTGATAAACGGCCTTGGTAGAAAGATCGCGTCTATGTTCCCTTCCCTGCCAAAGGCCGCCGATACAACTTTTAGCGATCAAGTGGAGCCCACTTAGAATGCGAAAAACATCGTGCTACACGCAACTTATGCTATAATTAGACATGGATAGCTAAGGCTATTTAAGACGATAGAGCGGTTAGCCGCCAAGCACAACCGCTCTATCTGAACACGGAGGGATCAGCTCCATGTCTACACCCGATCTTAGCACGGCGGGGGATACTCGCCGTTTACGCGGTTTGCATATCGCGCTTAACTCGACCATCAAACAGACCCGTAGCGGTTACGTCGTGCCGTCGCAGACTGGCAAGGGTAAGTACGTTATAGCCCTAGACCTGAGCCAATGTACCTGTGATGACTACGAGACGCGCCAACAGCCTTGTAAGCACATCTACGCGATACAGCACCACCTAGAGGGTACTGACGAGGTGGAGGCACCTAGCGCCCCGCCTCGTGTTACTTACAGCCAGCGGTGGCCCGAATACAACGCGGCACAGGTGACTGAGAAGGGCAGCTTTTTAAGACTGTTGCATGGGCTGTGTCAGGGCATCTACGAGCCGCCTCAAACGATGGGACGCCCCCGCTTGTCTTTTGCCGATATGGTCTTTGCTTGCGCCTTTAAGGTTTATTCGGGACTCTCGGGCCGTCGCTTCGGTAGTGACCTAGAGGACGCGCTAGAGCGCGGCTATATCGCCAAGGTGCCGCACTTCAACTCGATCTATAACTACCTAGAGAAAGACGGCTTAACGCCCCTGCTACACGAACTCATCACCGTTACCGCCCTGCCACTCAAGGCGGTAGAAACAAACTTTGCCGTTGACTCGTCAGGTTTTGGTAACAGCCGTTTTGTCCGGTGGTTTAACGTTAAGTACGGCAGGGAGATAGATAACCGAGACTGGATAAAGCTTCACCTCATGTGCGGTGTGACTACCAACGTTGTAACGAGCGTCGAGATTAGCGGCAGACACGACCACGACGCGCCTTTCTTTAAACCGCTTGTAAGCCGCACGGCGCAAAACTTTAGGGTGCTAGAGGTGTCGGCAGACAAGGCATATTCAAGCCGCGCCAATTTGCACGCGGCTATGGCTCACGGCGCAACGCCGTTCATACCGTTCAAGTCAAACGCCACAGGCGAGGCAGGGGGTGACAACTTATGGCGCATCATGTATCACTACTACAGCTTGCACCGTGACGAGTTCCTACAGCACTACCACCGGAGGTCAAACGTTGAGTCTACGTTCAGCGTTATCAAGGGCAAGTTTGGGGACGCCGTGAAGGGTAAAACCGAGACGGCGCAAATAAACGAAGTGCTTTTGAAGGTGCTGTGTCATAACATTTGCGTCGTTCATCAGTCTATGCACGAGCTAAAAGTTGAACAGACTTTTTGTGCAGAATAGCCGCTTGCACAAAAAGTCAGACTATTTGTAGACTTTTTGTGCAAAGCCAGCTGAAGTCACTAGGAAGCCGGAAAAGTACTTAAATGCACTGTTTTCAGAAAGCAAATTTAGCTTATTTTGCTCGACAAACTCACTGAGCAGCGCTCGGGTTATTCTGTCCATGTCGCACTCCTTATCTGCCCCAATGCTAGCTTGTGAGTCAGTGATCACAAACCTTACGATGTGACCGAGCATTAGAACGTATTATCAGCTTTATTCACCCTTGTCTAGAAGCCTACCTGATAGCCGATTGGGGGGTATCCACCTTGAGTCAGCAAGCAGCTCCATACCTATCTCATATACCGCGCCGCACTATCCGCTGTAGTGCACACGGCAATCTTACTGGAGCTAAGCTTTCGAGCGGTCTCCACAGTCCCTTCTTCTGCACTAACCTTAGCTCATTGGTGGCACCCTCCAACAACCTTGGGGCTATTTTCCAATAAAAGGCTAAACGTCTCATAAGTTAGGCTTGAGCCTTGATGACTACATCTTGTCAACATGCCACCTAAGCCGGTCCCCTAGAGACCGCTCCAAAACTCGCGCAGCCTTCCCAGAAGGCCGGTAGGTTCACCCACGGGCGTCATCTCGCCGACGACGTACACAGGGTTCTCGGAAACCATGAGGACTACGCGGCCCGCTTGGGGCTCCAGCACGCTGGTTTTGCCCACCATGTCGGTGACGCTCAGCGGCGCGTCGGCACGGAGGGTGAGGGTTTGCGTCATGCCCGCCCGGGGCCGCGCCGCACGCCACACGACCCGAACCTCGTGCCCCTCTCGCCTAAAGCGGTAGCTGTACAGCGGGTCGGGGAGACGGTCGCGTCCCATGAACTGCGCTCCGCTGAGCTGCCGGGTGAGGACCGCTAGGGTGACGTAGGCCAGCACCGGGGTGTACGCGCCGAGCGGGTCGTCCGGACTCCGCAGGAGTCCGAAATGGTGCTCGCGCTCACTGCCGTCGGTGCCGCCCCCCACCAGCTCGTACCAGTATATTTGGTCGACGCCGGTAGCGAGCGCCATTACGGACGCGCGCACCGCGTAGCGCGCTTGGTTCGTGGCCGAGACGCCGCCCCGCCACGTCGTCCAGCCGATCTCGGTCAGCCACACGGGTTTGCGTAGGCCGCCGCTATAACGCGCGATAAGGGCGTGCAGCTTCTTCAACTTGCGGTCGAGCCCGCCAGGGGTGTCGGGCGCTGCCGGGAAGGTATAGGGGTGAACGGAGACGGCGTCTAGGTACTCGAGCGCGCCGAGCGCAAAAAGCCGCTCGAGCCAACCGTAAGGAAGCGTCACCGCCGCCGGACCGACGACCGGCAGCTCGGGCCGCACCGCCTTGATCGCCTCATAGGTGCGTTTTAGAAGCGCTAGGTACGCCTCCGGACGTTTTTTCGCCGGACCTTTGGAGAAGCTCCCGTTAAATTCGTTCCAGACCTCGACGGCTGAGACTTGCGCGCCGTAGTGGCTCACCACACGCTGCGCGTAGCGGGTGAAGCCGCCCAGCCCCTCGTCCGTATGGGGGGTGTCGCCGCCGTCGTAGTTCCGGTTGCCGTAGTCGAGAATGATCAGCGACCCGACCGCGTGCAGGCCGCACGACGCCATGTAACTTCGGTGCGCGTTCGGAAACACGCACGCGCCCTTCTCGGGTTCGACGCGGTTCCACGGCAGCTCATCACGGTGGGTCTTAAATCCGGCGTGGGCGACTAGCGGAACCACTTTGGGGTCGACCCTAGGGGGCGCTTTCAGATCACTGTTCGCGCCGCGCAGCTGACCGAAGTGGGTGCAGACCCCGAAGGGCGAACTCTGCACGCGGCTGAGGTCGAAGGGGCTGAGGACAGCCAGCGTGGTGCTGGCCTCCGGCTCTCCTTGGGTGTGCAGCGTGAGCCGGTAGTGACCGCGCTCGCCGGGGGGCAACCTAAAGCTCAGCACCGTGTCCGAGGCGCGCACCACGCCCCCCAAAACCGTTTTGCTAGACACGTCTTGAAGCGTCCATAACGCCCCGCCCGTCAGCGTGAGCCCGAAACGCAGCGGCGCGCCTTCGGTAAAAATGTTGCCCAAGGTGAGCGGTGTAATGGTTGTCATCGCGCTCCTTAGACGCCCGTCAGCGGTCCTTGAGGTGCTGCGAAGCGGCCATGATGCCGCTCCCTGCCAAAATGACCATCCCGGCAACGACCCACGGCGTCGGCACGCCGAGCAGGTCGGCGGCGAGGGCCAACCCCACGATCAGGACGCCGTAACCCAGCAAGTAGAGAAGTGTAGGGGACACCGGCGCAGTTTACCGCACCCCCGGGGTGCTAGGCGCTACAGGGGCGGTCCATCGCGGAGGGTTACGGTATTTAGAGTCGCCGTAGGTCAAAGGGTTTGGTAAACTGACGTACCTTGATCGCCGTTATCGCCGACATTCACGCTAACCTACCGGCCTTGGAGGCCGTTTTGGCGGACATTGCTGAGGCAGGCGCAGACGAAATCGTCGTCAACGGCGACCTCGTCAACCGCGGCCCCAGCAACGTGGGGGTCGTCGAGCGTGTTTTCGGTCTCCGCACCATCAGCACCGTCACCCTCGGCAACCATGACGACCTGATGCGCAAATGGGTCGACCGCGACCCCGACATCCCCGGCTTGTGGTTCGAGGACCCCTTCTGGCACGGGATGGCGTGGCCCGCGCGGCAACTCGCTGCGGCGGGCCACATCGACGTGCTCCGGGGCCTGCCGATGACCCACCTGAGTGAGCGGCCGGGGCTGCCGAAACTGCTCTTCTCGCACGGCTCCCCGCGCCACTACCGCGAGGGCTACGCGGCCTATCTGGACGACCGGACCTTTGGGGAGATCGCGGCGACCTATCCAGCAGACATGTTTATCGGCTCGCACACCCATCGACCCTATGCGCGCCGCAGCGGGCGCTACCAGATGCTCAACACCGGCGCGGTCGGCGCGCCCTTTAACGGCGACCCGCGCGCGCAGTATCTGCTCCTCCATCCGCAGGGCGGCCTCTGGCAGCCCGAGTTTCGGGCCGTTCCCTATGACCAGGCAGCGGCGCTTAGGGCCTTTGAGACCTCCGGCTACCTAGAAGAAGGGGGCCTCAGCGCCCGCATCTTTTACGACGAGCTGAGGCTGGCGCGGCCCCTCTACATGGGCTTTTGGGAGTGGGCCGAGGCGCACGAACGTCCGAAAGATTGGGCGAGCTGGGACGCCTTTAAGGGGCGGCACGCGGAGCGCTTTCAAACGGCTGTGTAAGGGTCGGGCGAAGCTGCTACACTGAGCGGGCCACTGGTCGGCCCCTGATTTCAAAAAACAGCAGCGACGCCCTCTCGAGCCCCGACGACCAGGAGGACCCATGCCCACAACCATCCCCACCGCCGACCTTTTAAACGAGCTTTTGTATATGTTCACCGAAACCTTTGAGAGCCCCCTCAAAGACGGCAACGCCTACCTCGACAAGGGGACGGGCGTGTTCATGACGCTGGACGCTGTGAGCGCCGAGGCCGCTTCCAAACCTGCTTTCCCCGGCGCGACCACCCTGGCCGCCCACACCGAACACACGCGCTTTTATCTGGTGGCTTTGGAGGGCTTTATCACCGGAGCGCATACGAGCGTCGACTGGGAGGAGAGCTGGAAGGTGACGCGCGTGACGTCGGAGGGCTGGGACGCGCTCCGCGCCGATTTACGCAGGACCTACGAACACACCGCCGAACTCATCAAAGGGTTTGGCCGCTGGGATGAGGACGAGTTGGGCGGCGCTCTCTCGGTGCTGACGCACAGCGCCTACCACTTAGGGGCGATGCGGCAGCTTCTAAAAGCGCTCGGTTAGCCGGTGTAAGCGAACCATGTAAAAGCGCCGGACTAGTGTTAGTCCGGCGCTTCACCTCGGTAGGCGGCTTAAACGCCCGCCAAGTCATAATTTTTCTGGATGAACGACTCCCACTCGCTGGGCACGTCTTCTTCAGGAAAAATGGCGTTCACCGGGCAAGCCGGGACGCACGCGCCGCAGTCGATGCACTCGTCGGGGTGAATGTATAACTGGTCGTCGGCTTCGTAGATGCACTCGACCGGGCAGACGTCGACACACGACTGGTCTTTCACGCCGATACACGGCTCGGTGATGATGTGGGGCATAGCTCCTCCTAAAAAATATCTAACAGTAGCGACCTGGGCGCTGCTGTAACGAAGTTTACGGTTGGACACGGGTGCAGGGTACACCTGATCAAAGGGTCTGTTCGGCGGCCTTTACACTTTAGACGGGCGCCGGGTGCGCCGCCGCACCTGCATTATGCGTGTCCCTAGAGCTGCGCGCAACCCCCACGAGCAAAACCGTAATGAGCGTAAACGCCACGAGCGCCAAAAAGGGAATGGTGATGAACCCGAGCCAGTTGATGTACTCCTGGGTACACGGTACCCCCATCCGGCAGAGGCTGGGGGCGCTGAAACCGGGCACTTTCTGCTCGAGGTAGTGAAATAGCGAGACCGTCCCGCCCAAAACGGACAGCGGCAGCGCGTAACGCACGATCCCTCGGTCTTGGCGGTAGGAGGCGACGCCGAGCAAGATGACGAGCGGGTACATCATGATGCGCTGATACCAGCAGAGCGAGCACGGGGCGAAAAGCCGAACCTCGCTGAAATACAGGCTCCCGGCGGTGGCGGTGATGGCGACGAGCCACGCCGCGTAGAGCCCGAAGGTGCGAAAAAAGGCGCGCACCGCCGCTAGTTTCCCTGCGCCTCGACCGCGCTCAGGATGTCGGCGAACTGAAAGCTCTCTTGCAACTCACCGTTGACGTAGACCGCAGGTGTTCCCTGCACCCCGGCGGCGTTGCCCATGGCGCGGTCGGCGGCTACCTGCTCGGCGTAGGTCTCGTCCTCAGTGCAGCTTTGCAGCGCGTCGGCGTCGATAGCGGGGAGGTTGTTGCGGGCGATGTCCGCTAAAAAGGTCGGAGTTGCCCACGTTTCGCTCTCCGGCCCTTGCGAGCGGAAGAGAAGCGTTTTGTACTCCCAGAAGGCAGCCTCATCTTGCTCATAGACGCACTCCCCCGCGATAGCAGCCGTTGTCGAGTCGGGACCGATAAAGGGAAAGTTCAGAAAGTAGATACGTGCCTGACCGGTATCAATCAGCTCACGATGAATCTGCGGCATCACCTCGGCGTCGAAAAACTGGCAGGCGGGGCATTTGAAGTCCTCAAAAACGGCGATCTCGACCGGCGCGTCCTCGTCTCCGAGCCGCGGCTGACCGCCTACGTCGACCCCGCCGCTCGCGCTGACCGTGGCGGCTTGCTGAGGCGCGACCTGGCGGTAGACTAAAAAGCCGACCAGGCCGACCGCCAAGATAACGAGGGTGAGAAGCGTAAGCCGTTGTGCGGGAGCGGTGTTGGGTGATCTAGCCATATAGGCAGATTATATAGGCGCGCCGTGAGCTACACCGTGAAGTAACGGTGACGTGGATGTAAGGGTCGCTAAACCCGCGCCTGGTATTTAAGGGCTTCCATCAGCTCGCTGACGATAGCCTCGCTGTCACCACGCAGGGCGGCGGTTGCTACGTGGTCGCGGATGTGGGCGCGCAAGACCCCTTCGTTAACCTTGCTGAGCGCCCCCTGAACTGCCTTGACCTGCTTTAAGACGTCGACGCAGTAGACGCTCTCGTCGTCCAGCATCCTGAGAACGCCCTCGAGGTGCCCCTTGGCACTTTTAAGGCGTTTGATGGCGTCCTGACGCACGTCGGCGTCTAGGTGCAAGCAGGTCTCGGTAGGCACGCTCAGCGCGCGTTCTGGGCTTCGAGCGAGGCGCGGTAGCCCTCTTCTTCGACGGCGCGCAACATTACCTGCACATCGGCGGCTCCCTCGACGGTGGCGCGGCCCGCGCCCAGATCGACCACGGCGCGTTCGACGCCGGGGGTGCGCTCAAGCGCCCCTTGAACCGCCCTGACGCAGTGAGCACAGGTCATGCC
>CADCWP010000077.1 GCA_902806425.1 uncultured Truepera sp. | reverse complement strand
TTGCAAACCAGCTATGTTTTATAGCATAGCTGTTTATGCGGTTAACGAGCGCAAACACGGCATGATTGGTTCATCGGTTAAAACGGTACCGGTCGTGCAAACCATTTTTGCGCCTGTAACAAAAGAAGTCAGTTGCCGCAAGGATGCGCTCAGGACTCTGCTCACCGTTTTAATTCCCCTTGGTCCTCTACCCCATTCTCCCAAACAGGTTTTAATAGCTGACGATGTACACCCGGCTCAAACCCCTCCTTTTTAAGAGCGATCCCGAACGCATTCACGAGCACGCCATGCACATGCTTTCGTGGGCGGCAGAGCACCCCGGCGCACTCCGGCTGCTGGGCGCGGTCTGCACGGTGCGCGACCCCAGGCTCACGACCCACGCCTTCGGTCTCACCTTCCCAAATCCAGTGGGGTTGGCCGCAGGGTTTGACAAAAACGCCGTAGCCGTTCCGACGTGGGCCGCGCTGGGGTTCGGCTTTGTCGAGGTCGGTAGCGTCACGGCGCACGCGCAACCCGGCAACCCTAAACCACGCCTTTTCAGGCTTCCCGAAGATGAGGCCATCATCAACCGCCTGGGGTTTAACAACGAGGGCGTGGAGGCGGTAGCTGCTCGACTGTCAGCTTTACGTGAGACCGGCCAGGTACGGGTACCCCTTGGCGTTAACATCGGCAAGTCCAAGGTGACGCCGCTAAAAAACGCGCCCCAAGATTATCTGGTGTCTTTGCGGCGACTCTGGCCGCACGCGGATTATTTCGTTATCAACGTGTCGTCGCCCAACACGCCAGGGCTGCGGGCGTTGCAGGAGCGGGGGCGGTTGCAGGAGTTACTGAGCGCGGTAGCCGAGTTCGCCGCCTACCAACCGCCCAAACCCGTCCTCCTTAAAGTCGCGCCCGACCTGAGCGACGCGGCGCTCGCGGAGGTTGCGGAGCTGGCCGTCACGCACAAGCTGGCGGGCCTCGTCGCCACCAATACCACCGTCTCGCGTGAGGGGCTAAAAACGTCCCTTAATGAGACCGGTGGGCTCTCAGGCCGACCCCTGCGGGCGCGGTCGTTGGGGGTGCTCCACTTTTTGACCGGCTTGGGGACCGGCTTGCCCATCGTGTCGGTAGGCGGCATCGCCACCTCCGACGATGTTTTTGAACGCCTCTGCGCCGGAGCGTGCCTCGTGCAGCTCTACACGAGTTTGGTCTACGAAGGTCCACTGCTCATCAAAAAGCTTAACGGGGGGTTGCTCGAGCGGCTCGAGCGTGACGGCCTTTCACTCCAAAACCTCACCGCCGTTCGGTAAAGCACATGTTTAACAGAGAACTAAGTTAAGGTTTAGGCATGGCTAATTCTCGGGGGCAGCGATGACGGTGCGCGGCGTGTCGGCGACGATAGAGGACTACCTTAAGGCGATCTACGACTTAGGCGAGAGCGGCGTCAAGACGCAGAGCTTGGCAGACGCTCTCTCTGTCAGTGCGGCGAGCGTGTCGGGAATGCTTAAAAAGCTCAGTGACCTGAACCTCATCTCATATGAAAAGTATCGGGGCACGTCGCTGACCCCGGCGGGGCGCAGGATCGCTTTGGAAACCCTGCGGCATCACCGCCTCATCGAGACCTACTTGGCCGAAGCCTTGGGCTACCCCTGGCACGATGTTCACGACGAGGCGGAGCGGCTCGAGCACGTGATCAGCGAGGACTTCGAGAGGCGCATCGCCGACGTGCTCGGACACCCGGACTTCGACCCGCACGGCGACCCCATCCCACAGCTCGACGGCTCGCTGCCCAACCCCGGCGGTAGGCCGCTGACCGAACTCCCCCTCGGTCAGGTGGCTCAGCTGAGGCGTATCACCGACCAGCGCCGCGAGGTGCTGCTGTACTTGGAGGAGCAGGGGCTGCGTCCCGGCGAGACGGTCAGGGTCGTCTCGCACGAACCCTTCGGCGGCCCGGTGACGGTAGCTTATGGCGGCAAACAGCTCGCCTTAGCCGAGGCGCTGGCCGGGTCGCTCTACGCAGAGGTTACCGGATCACTTGACACAACCTCGGAGAGCGCGTAATTTTAGGTATGCCTAAATCTATTTTTAGGATTATCAATTTCATTACAGTAGGACTTTTGCTGAGCGCGTGCGGGTCGCCGACAGCGGGTGAGGTAGCGGGCAAACCCGAGGTCATCACCACCGTCGGGATGATCGCCGACGTTGCCCAGAACGTCGCCGGGAGGTGCGCGACCGTGGTCCCGCTGATGGGGCCGGGAACCGACCCGCACACCTACCGGGCGAGCGCCCGCGACAGCCGCACGCTCGGCAGCACCGACCTCATCCTCTATTCGGGCTACGCGCTCGAGGGCGAGTTCGGCGAACTCTTGGGCCGCATCGGTGAGGGCCGCCCTACGCTCGCCGTAGCCGAGGCCGCCATCCCGAGAGCGGAGATTATCGCCACCGACAGCAAGTACGGCGTCGACCCCCACGTGTGGATGGACGTGGCCTCGTGGGGACGGATCGCCGACGTCACGGCCCGGAGCTTGAGCGAACTTGTACCGAACTGCGCGGCGCGGATGCGGAGAAACGCGGCGGCGTACCGCAGGCAGTTGGGCGCGCTCGACGGCTGGGTTCGGGAGAGCATCGCCTCGATCCCCGAGGAGCAGCGCATCCTCGTTACGGCGCACGACGCTTTCGGCTACTACGCCCGCGCTTACGGCCTCGAAGTCGCTGGGATTCAGGGCGTCAGCACCGCCTCGGAGGCCGCCATCAGTGACATCCGCAGCACCGTCGACACGGTCGTGGCCCGCCGCGTCCCCGCCATCTTCGTCGAGAGCAGCGTCAACGGGCGCACCATTCAGGCCGTACAACAGGCTGCCGCGGACCGGGGCGTCGAAACAAGGGTCGGCGGGCAGCTCTACAGCGACGCGATGGGCGAGGCGGGCACCAAGGACGGCACCTATATCGGCATGATCGTTCACAACACCCGCGCCATCACGCAAGCTCTGGGCGGCACCGCACCCCCGCTTCCCACAGGCTTGCGCGCCTGGGCCGAGCGGTGGGGTGTCACATCCTAATCCTAGCTCGACACCCCTACTAAAGGAGCCTCATGCCCCAACCCACCCCTCGGCACGAACCCAACTTGGCCCTCCACATCGAAGACCTGACGGTCGCCTACAACGACAAACCCGTCTTGTGGGACATCGACATCAACGTGCCGCCGGGGGTGCTCGCGGCTATTATCGGCCCCAACGGGGCGGGCAAATCGACCTTGATCAAGGCTGTTTTGGGCCTTCTAAAACCTTCGGCGGGCCACATCTACCTGCACGGCGAACCCTACGCCAAACAGCGAAGGCGGGTCGGCTACGTGCCGCAGCGCTCATCGGTCGATTGGGACTTTCCGACGACTGCCCTCGACGTGGTGACGATGGGGCTCTACGGGCAGCTCGGCTGGCTCCGGCGTCCGGGGCGCGCGGCGCGGACCAAGGCGCTCTCGGCGCTCGAGCAGGTCGGTATGGCCGATTACGCCGAGCGGCAGATCAGCCAGCTTTCGGGCGGGCAGCAGCAGCGCGTCTTTTTGGCGCGGGCCCTTGTGCAGGACGCGCAGGTGTACTTCATGGACGAACCGATGGCCGGGGTTGACGCGACGACCGAACGGGTCATCATCGGGCTTCTTAAAAAGCTGCGGGAGCAGGGAAAGACCGTCATCGTGGTCCACCACGACTTGCAGACCGTAGCGACGTACTTCGACTTTCTGCTGCTCTTAAACGTCCGGCTGATCGCCCAGGGCAAGACCAGCGAGGTCTATACGGCGGAAAACCTGAGGGCGGCGTACGGCGGACAGATCGCACTGCTGCAAACCGCGCAGATTCCGCAGACGCCCCCCACAGTAGCGGAGACCGTGTAGGCGTGTTCGAGTTTGACTTTACCCTGCGCAACGTGATGCTGGGCGCGGCGCTGTTGGGCGTCAGCAGCGGCGTGCTGGGGTCATTCGCGCTGTTGCGGCAGCAGAGCCTGTTGGGTGACGCGCTCGCGCACGCGGCGCTGCCGGGGGTGTGCTTGGGGTTTTTGCTGACGGGCTCACGCGAACCGCTGCCGATATTCGTGGGCGCGCTTCTCTCGGGGGCACTGGCGGCGGGTTTTACAATGCTCCTCACGAGCCGCAGCCGTCTGAAGACGGACGCCGCCCTGGGGGCGTCACTGAGTATCTTTTTCGCCTTTGGACTCGTTTTGCTGACCTTTATCCAGAGTCGCTCGGGGTCGGGGCAGGCGGGGTTAGAGGCGTTCTTGTTCGGTCAGGCCGCCGCCATCGTCCCGAGCGACGTGCGGTTGATGGCGGTCGTCGCGGTCGCCGCGCTGCTGACGGTAGCGCTGTTATGGAAAGAATTCAAGCTGCTCACGTTCGACCCGCAGTTCGCGGCGTCGCTGGGGTTTCCGCGGCTTCCGCTCGAACTGCTCCTCACCAGCATCCTGGCCTTCGCCATCGTGATCGGCCTGCAACTCGTCGGGGTGGTGCTGATGGCGGCCATTATCATCGCCCCGGCGGCGGCGGCGCGGCAGTGGAGCGACTCTCTGGGGCAGATGGTCGGTTTGGCGGCGCTTTTCGGCGCGCTCGCGGGCGTTTCGGGCGCGCTCCTCAGCGCGAGCGGGCGCGGCCTAGCCACGGGTCCGCTGATCATCATCGCGGCGTCCCTTATCGCCCTCGCCTCGCTTCTCTTCGCGCCCGAGCGCGGGCTGATCGCCTCAGCCTACCGGGCGCGGGGGGCGCGGCGGGAATTGGAGCAGCAGCGCGTCCTTCTAGACATGTACGGCCTGGCGCAGCAGCACAGCGACCCGTCGTACCCGAGTGAGAGTGGCATGTTGAGAGCCCTTTACGGCGGCTCGCCGGAGGCGCAGCTCAGAAGGCTCGAGGCGGCAGGCTTAGCCGAGCACACCACGCACGTACCGGGAGAAGGAACGCACTACCGACTGACCGAGGCGGGCTGGGCTCGCGCTGAGGCCGCGCTGAACAGCTTGGGACATCATGCTTGAGGCGCTCCTCACGAACCCTTCTGTCGTCGTGCCCCTCGTGGGGGCACTCGTGGGCGTCGCCTCGTCCCTGGTCGGGACGTTTCTGGTGCTGCGCGGTAGCAGCCTGCTGGCCGACGCTATCAGCCATTCGGTGCTGCTCGGCATCGTACTCGTCTACCTCGTCACCGGCGATCAGTACTCGCCTTTCTTTATCGCTGGGGCTGCGGCGGTCGGCCTGCTGACCGTCTTTTTAACCGAACTCCTGACGAGGAGCGGGCGCGTCAAAGCGGACGCGGCTATCGGTCTCGTCTACCCGTTTTTGTTTGCTATCGCCGTCGTGCTCATCAACGTCTTTGCCCGAAACGTCCATATCGACACCGACGCGGTGCTCCTAGGCGAGATCGGCTTCTCGTGGCTCGACACGGTGAGCGTAGGCGGCGTGGAGGTACCGAACGCGCTTATGACGCTGGGCGCAGTGACGCTTTTAAACGCCCTGTTCGTCGGACTTTTTTACAAGGAACTCAAACTGGCGACCTTCGACCCCGGTCTGGCGGCGGCGCTGGGCTTCAGCCCGGTGCTGCTCTACTATCTGCTCCTGGGCCTAACTAGTGTAACGGCGGTGACGGCCTTCGACGCGGTGGGCGCGGTTTTGCTGGTCGCTTTTATCATCGTGCCGCCCTCGGCGGCGTATCTGCTGACCGATACGTTATGGAAGACCCTCGCGCTGGGGGTGGGCATAGCGGTGGCCTCGAGCCTCCTGGGCTACCTCGCAGCGATCTGGCTGAACGTCTCCATTGGCGGGACGATGGCCGTATGCACCGGGGTATTTCTTGTAGCGGCGTTTTTGTTCGGCCCGCGCTACGGCTTAGTAGCGCAGCGCGCGCAGCGGCGGCGGCAACAGGGGGAGAACGCGGCACGAACCCTCGTCGTGCACCTCTACAACCACGAAAGTAAAGAGGAGGCGGGACGAGAAAATAGCGTCAGCGCGCTTCGTCAGCACCTCAGATGGGATGACGCCAAAGTTTCGCAGGTGACGGCGGTGGGCCGCGAACAGGGGCTCATCACGCTCGGGCCGAAGCGGGAAAGGCTCTTTTTAACGGACGCAGGGCGGCGTTTGGCGCGGGAGGTGTGGGAGCCGTGGCGGCGGGAGTAAGGTTAGACCGGAGTGGTCGCAGGAAGCCCTGTTGGAAATTATGGTTGGGAAATGTACAAAATAAGCAAAATACATCCGTTTGCTTGTGATGTGTTCAGAGCGCGCTGCTGCACGACGAGAATCATCCACTCCGCAGCCACCATCAACCGCTCGGCACTACGGTGTAAGCCGCAATTATTTCATTCTGCTTGGTTTCGTCGGGTTGCGTTAGACAGTGTAAATATGGTCTACCGTGTCCGTCTGCGCGGCGGTTATTCCCGATCCGAGTAAGCCTTCGACCTCGAGCGTCCGCTCGTCCTCCACATGCCTAAAGAGCAGTCGAAATCACCCTACTGGAGGCGTGTACAGATGTCGTGCAGCTGCTAGGGGTTTGTTGACGGTCTGGTGACAACGTAGTGGGCGCTCGAGGTACACAACCGAAGACTGCCAAAGCTGAGGGCCGCTGACGAGGATAGCTCAATAAAACACATGCGGGCGACGACCTGCCAGGAAAACCCCACAAGAAAAAGGCCGGACGTTCGCCCGGCCCTGTGAAAAAGCCTCGGCGGCAGCCTACCAGCCCCTGGCCGCCATGAGTTCCTTGTCCTCCAACGTGTCGATGTTGATGCCGACCATCGGCTCACCCAAGTTGCGCGAGACTTTGGCGAGGATGTCGGCGTCCCGGAAGTGCGTGACCGCTTCGACGATGGCGCGGGCACGGTTGAAATGCACCTCTTTGCGCCCTTCGCGGGCCGCTTCCCTTTCCTTCTCGGTTGCCAGAAGGTCGATGTAAGCGTCGCTGGCACCGGCCTTGAAGATGCCCGAGCCGACGAACACGCCGTCCATCCCGAGCTGCATCATCAGCGCGGCGTCGGCAGGGGTCGCTACGCCACCCGCCGCGAAGTTGACGACCGGCAGCTTGCCGTGTTCGTGAATATATAAGACCAACTCATAAGGCGCGCGCAGGTCGCGGGCGGTGCTCATCAGCTCGTCGCGGGGCAGGCTCTGGATGCGGCGAATCTCGCCCATGATGGTGCGGGCGTGGCGAACCGCCTCGACGACGTTGCCGGTTCCGGCTTCGCCCTTCGTGCGGATCATCGACGCACCCTCACCGACGCGCCGGAGCGCTTCGCCCAAATCTTTCGCGCCGCACACAAACGGCACCGTAAAGGCGTGTTTGTCGACGTGAAAGTTTTCGTCGGCGGGGGTCAAGACTTCGGACTCGTCGATAAAGTCGACGCCCAGCGCTTGCAGAATCTGCGCCTCGACAAAGTGACCGATGCGAACCTTTGCCATGACCGGAACCGAGACCTCGGCGATAATCTCCTCGATCATGCTGGGGTCACTCATGCGGGCGACGCCGCCCTGGGCGCGGATGTCGGCGGGTACGCGCTCAAGGGCCATCACAGCGGTCGCGCCCGCGTCCTCGGCGATACGCGCCTGTTCAGCGTTGACAACGTCCATGATGACGCCGCCCTTAAACATCTCCGCGAAACCGGTTTTGACCCGCAACGTTCCGATCTGTTCTGGCATGTTTCCTCCATAAGTATATATTCGTAAAAACCTGTGGCCGAACCCGCGTTCGGGCTTATAGGCGTATTGTACGCCGCGCTTTGCCCCTTACCACGTGTCCCTACAAACGCTCACGGCGGAATACGGGCTGCGGCCTCGAGGGTATCTATCTTTTGAACTGATGTGCCTACAGCCAACGTGCACCTGATTTTGAAACAAAGCTGGTGTGTCTTGTTGTACAAAGGGCAGAAGGGCTCGAGGCACCAACTCGAGCCTCTGATACGCCGGTCTCTGCAACAGAACAGGATAGAGTATTGCAGCGTAAAACATTAAAAAACTTCTTCTAGAACACGGGGTAAAATTGTTTACTCTATAGTCCTCCAAAATAATTGATGAACAGCGGACCGAAAGAAAAAGAGGCGCTATCGAGTTTGCTCGATCTCACTTGCATCTTCTAAGAATCTCATCGATGACGCGGTCGATCGGCCTGGTAGCATCGATTGCGACACCATTTTTTGGAATATCTGCTTTCGTTGCGTGCAATCGCGCAACCAGCTCCCGTTCGGCTGGTTTTCCGCCCCACTCGTCCTCGGGTCTCGCAGCAAGCCGCCTATTCAACGTGTCCAGATCGACCTCGAGAACAAAAACCCCGTCAAACAGGTCGATAAAGCGGACGAAATTTCTGGAGCCACCGCA
>CADCWP010000076.1 GCA_902806425.1 uncultured Truepera sp. | reverse complement strand
CTCAGCAGCGCGCCGCTGAAACCCTGAGAAATGCCTTGCTGACCGGAGGTTCTTGCTTGGCTGCCTGAAATCATCCCTTCAGTACAGCGTTTCGCACTTTGGCGACGCTCCTGGTTACAGCTCACTGTGATATGCACTTTGTCTATGCTCTCCGCATCCCCCGCCTCACCGCTAAAGACCCCGCCTTCTCCCCCATCGTCACCCGCGCCGCCAAACTCATCTGCACCACCCCAGAGTTCGACGACCTCGCCGCCGAAGTCGGCCTCGGCTCCTCCGCAAACGGCGCTCTAGACCCCGACGAGCGGGCGGCGCTGCGCTCTGAACTCGACGGGCTCGTCGCGCACCTCTACGGCCTCACGGAAACGGAGTTCGCGTACATCCTCACGACGTTTCCGCTGGTCGCAGAGCCCACCAAAACGGCGGCGCTGGCGGCCTTTAACCGCTTCGCCCCGACTTCGGACGACACCGACATCTCCCGGCTTATCACGGCGGGCGAGAGCGCGGGGCTCGAGTTCAAATCCACGGCGCGGTGGAACATTCGGGCGAATATGGCCGACAAAAAGATGGAAGAGGTCATTGCAAAGACCGTCACGGCCTTTCTGAACGCGGACGGCGGAACGCTCCTTATCGGCGTGGCGGACGATGGCGCGGTGCTGGGGTTGGACGACGATTTTAAAACGCTCGGCAAAAAGCCTAACCGCGACGGGTTCGAGCTGTTCTTGACCGACCTGCTCTTTAAGGGCAGGCTCTGGCTGAGCGGGCTTATCTCGATAAGCTTTCACGAACTGTCCGGCAAAACGGTTTGCAAGGTGGCGGTGAAGCCGTCGCCGGAGCCGGTCTGGACGGATGCGGGCGGGGCGGAGCGGTTTTTCGTCCGTACGGGCAACTCGACGCGCGAACTCTCGGGGAGCGAGACGCTTGCATATGTGCGGCAGCATTGGCGTTAGCCGCCCACACAGGTTAGCGAAGCAAAGGACGCCGAGATGGTAGCCGACCGCCTAGGCCACAGCCGAGCATCCTTCACCCTCGACCGCTACACACACCTCTTTGAACCGCAATGGGCGCAGAGCGCCGTGTCGCTTCTCGACTTCATGCCCAAAAGCGACCCGAGCGCGGCGAACTAAACTCCATAGCTGTAAGGTAGCTGTACTTACCCTCAATAAAACGACCCCCGCACTCGGCGGGGGCTCTTTTCTTGCTATGCCTAGCAGCTTTTCTTTTGGTAGGCGCGGGCAGGATTGAACTGCCGACCTCTACAGTGTCAATGTAGCGCTCTCCCACTGAGCTACGCGCCTGTGCTGGCCTGACCGAAGGCTGGCTGTAACGGTTCACCCGCCCTCGGGTTTCCTGGAGGTGCCGACCGGATTTGAACCGGTGATGGAGGTTTTGCAGACCTCTGCCTTACCGCTTGGCTACGGCACCAGGAAGGCCACGTTATCACGCATTCCAAAATGTTGTCAATTGACGCCCTCAAGGTACGGCACGTATACTGTGGGCTGCGCCGGGATGGCGGAATCGGTAGACGCGCCAGACTTAAAATCTGTTGGGCTCACGCCCGTGCGGGTTCAAGTCCCGCTCTCGGCACCACGTTTGTACTGCAAAATTTGACCTTTACACCCAAAGGTCAAATTTTGCCCACACCCTTGAAAACTCCGAGTGAAAAACCGATCAGCTTTGCTGGGCTCTTTTACGACAGCAAAGCTTGAGGGCAGCGTGTACCGTTTTCAGTTGCCGAACGGCCCGCGCAGCGGTTTTAGCGGCGTGGCCGCGTCTGTTTGGCCGTAGGGGTAGCGGTCGTAGTTGGTCAGCTCGACGTAGCCAACGCCCGTCCGAGTCCCAGCTACCTCAACCGCCCCTTCCCAGTAGACGATCCCGGTAGACGCGCGCGTGTCCATCTCCTGCTCGGGAAAGTTAGGTGTCACCGTCACGTCGACGCCGTGCTTCGGGACCTGCACACGCCAGCGCATCGGGTAGACTGCCCCGGTCTGCGGACTCGTCCAGGTCTCGCCGGTCGGCGTCAGGGTGATCTCACGAGCGGTGAGCTCGAGCGTCCGCCCGTCTTTTGTCACGAAACTTCCGGCTTGCGTCAGGTAGCTCCCGTCGGCGGCGCGGATAAAGTAGAGCATCAGCTCAGTATTGTCCCTAAACTGCACGCTGAACCAGTCCCAGCCCGCGTAGCCGTTGATGGCGAAGTCGCCCCACTGATGGTCGTGCCACGCAGTCCCAGTGACGGAAAGCGTTTCGCAGCCGAAGCCCAAAAACCCGCAGCCCCGCTTTAACGTTCCCGAAACCCTCATCCTCGTGTACGACACGTAGTAGCTCGTCCCACCCGGCCCCATCGACTGAATACCGGGCGGGTTGCCGTGGAGCGCAGCGGGCTTTTCGGGCGTCAGCGTGAGGTCGACCACGTATCCGTCTTGCGACGCCCGTATGCGGTGGCTTACGCCGTCAGCGGCGCGTTTGGCCGACCAGTTGGCGGTGTAAACGTCCAGGTCTTCGGACGACGCACCACCCTCATACGCCCAAAAATCGGTGCGCTCGCCCATCGTAAAGCGCTTCGCGTCCTTGTCGCTGAGGGCAAAGTGCGCCACGTGCCCGCGGTCGATGGTGTTCAACAGCGGATACACGCCGAACAGCCGGATAGAGGGCGGGGTGTAGGCTTTAAAGAATGTCAGCTCGAGGCCGAAGTCTTCTCCCGTCTCGGTCGCTAGATGCCCTGTGTAGTACCACCACTCGATAGGAGCCGGATGCGCTGCGTCGTCGCGGGGCAGCGTCACCGGGCCGACCGGGTAGGGCGCGTCGTAGACCGTGGGCGCGCAGGCGCTGAGGATAAACAGCAGGGGGAGAAAACGGTTCATCTTTTAAGCGTACGCAAAACCAAGTTCCGGCGTCGTGACGCGCGGCCCCAAACTGTTCCGGTAACACCGGGATATAGTGGAGGCTATGCGTTTACGATCAGGTTCACGGACAGCCGTACAGCTCGCGCTCCTCACTCTGCTCTCAACAGGTGGCGTCGCCCAAACGTCGACCTCAATCCCTGAAGGCTACACCGCCGTCCCCTTTTTATCCGAAACGCCCAAGCAAAACTTTACGGAGCCCGAACAGGTGCTGGAGGCGGGCAAAGACTACGGCGCGGTGATGGTCACGAATAAAGGCACCCTGGTGCTCGACCTTTTTGAGAACGACACGCCGGAGACCGTCAATAATTTCATGTTTCTGGCCCGCCACCATTTTTACGACGGCGTCGTCTTTCACCGCGTCTTGGACGGCTTTATGGCCCAGACGGGCGACCCTACGGGGACCGGCACGGGTGGGCCGGGCTACCAGTTTGACGACGAATTCGTCGACAGCCTGAGCTTCGACAGCGCGGGGGTTCTGGCGATGGCGAACGCCGGACCCGGTACCAACGGCTCGCAGTTTTTTATCACCTTTGCCGAGACGCCTTGGCTCGACGGCGCGCACACAGTTTTCGGCGAGGTGACGGGAGGTTTGGAGGTGCTGCCGAAGTTGCAGCGGGTCGACCCGAGTCAAGAGGCGCCCAGCCTCGCCTTTTTGCCGAGCGACACGCTCGCGGTGGTGCAGGAGGGCGGCGTCGCGCTCGCCGGGGACGGTGGAGAGACCCTCGAGGCGTACCTCACGCAAAAGCTCGGCGCGACGCCGAGGCGCGGTGAGCGTTTCGACGTCGACGGCTACACCGGGCTCATCGGTCAGGGCAGTGACGGAGGGCCGCTCGTCGGCTTTTACCCTAAGCCCGACGTGATCGAATCGCTGACCATCATCGAAAAAGACGCAGGCTAGAGGCCACCCTAAAACCCTTGATGGGGTAGATTGAGCGCGCCAAGTTGAGAAGTTATTCTTGCGCTAGATACAGATTTTAGGAGACTTATGGATACCTATACCGAGCAGGGCTACCGTGAAGCGGAGCCGCTAAGTAAAGACCGCCAGACGGAGTTTGCTAAGCCCGAGCAGGTGCTCGAGACCGGCAAGGACTACTTGGCCGTGATCGACACCAACAAGGGCCGCATCGTCATCGACCTGTTTCAAGACGACGCGCCCGAGACCGTCAACAACTTTATCTTCTTGGCGCGCAACGGCTTTTACGACGGGGTCGTTTTTCACCGCGTTCTAGAGGACTTTATGGCGCAGACGGGCGACCCGACCGGCACGGGTCGCGGTGGTCCGGGCTACACCTTTGGTGATGAGACCGACAACGGGCGCTCGCATACGAGCAAGGGCATCCTCTCGATGGCGAATGCCGGACCCGGCACGAATGGCTCGCAGTTCTTTATCACCTTCGCTGAGGCGCCTTGGCTCGACGGTAAGCACACGGTTTTCGGTCGGGTTACGGAAGGTCTCGAGGTTCTCGACACGCTCCAGCGCATCGACCCGATGCGGGCTTCCGGGACCAAACCCGACGTGATGGAGCGCGTCACGATCCTCGAACGCGCCTGAATGTGCGGGGCGGGAGCGTTTTCTACGATCCGGGCGACTTGCGAGACGGTGACCTAAGGCTGGTGCTGCGGCGAACCTACGGGGGCAGCCGCTCGCTCGGCCTCGCGCCGAACTACGCCTTCGATATGAAGCACGCCGAGACGGACGCGCGGGTGGGTGAGATCGACCTGCGGCTCAGCAGCGACCACTACATCACCCATTATGCGGGGCACATCGGCTACGCCGTCGAGCGGGCGTTCCGCGGACACCACTACGCCTCTAGGGCGTGCCGCCTGCTGCTGCCGCTTGCCAAACAGCACGGGCTGTCGCCGCTGTGGATCACCTGCAACCCCGATAACGTCGCCTCTCGCAAGACCTGCGAACATCTTGGCGCGACCCTCGTCGAGATCGTCTCGGTGCCGCCTGAAAGCGACCTCTACAGGCGCGGTGAGCGCGAAAAATGTCGCTACCGCGTCGACCTCGGCGGTGTGGGCGTGCCCGAGGTGAAAACCTGAGCCCGCTCGAGCTGGGGCTGCTGTTCGCCGTCTTTTTCGTCACCAGCGTGATCGGCGTGGTGACCGGAGCAAACTCGCTCATCACCATCCCGGTGATGTTTCAGTTCGGCATCGACCCGCGCGTAGCGACCGCGACGAACATGCTGGCCCTGACCTTTATGAGCGTCGGTGGCGCGCTGCCCTTTGTCGGCAAGGGCGTCTTTGATACCAAACGACTGCCCTGGTTCGTCGGCTTAACGCTGCTCTCGTCGGCGGTCGGGGCGTGGCTGGTGACGCTTGTGCCCGCCGAAGCAATGAGCTTTTTAATCGCCTTTTTCATGCTCGGCGTCGCCATCTTTGTGATGCTCAACCGCCGCGCCGGGGTGACGCCCAAGGAACACGTGAGCCGCAGGGCCGCGGGAACCGGCTACTTAGCAACGTTTCTGCTGGGCGTGTACGGCGGCTTTTTTTCGGGCGGCTACGTCACCATGCTCACGACGGGTTTTGTGGCGCTGTTCGGCATGACCTTTATGCAGGCGGTAGCGACGACAAAAATCGTCAACATCTTCTCGTCACTGGTAGCGACCGCCGTGTACGCCTGGGCGGGGCTCATCGACTGGCCGCTCGGGTTGGCGCTGAGCGCCATCATGTTCGTCGGCGCAACCCTGGGCGGGCGGCTCGCGCTCAGGCTTAACAACGAGGTCGTGCGGCAGGTATTTTTGGTCGTGGTGGTGGCACTCGCGGCGAAGACGCTGGTGTTTGACCTCGAGTGGGCGGTGCTTGCGCGGCTTTTGGGATTAGCTTGAGGGGCGGGTAGCGGGGAGAAGCCATGAGCTAGGGACCCTGAGGAAAAAGCCTCTACTCATGGCTCGGCCTGCACAACTCTCTAAACAGTTTCCAGGTGACTCAGTGGCACGACCTCGAGCGCTCTTCCCTTGACATGCGCCTGGAGGTGCTGCACGAACACAGCCGCCGCCATATCCTTCTGCTCCCCCTCTTTACGGCTGCGGAACGACACCGCCCCGGCCTCGACCTCTTTATCACCGACGATGACGGTATAGGGCACCTTGTAGAGTTCAGCGTCCCGGACTTTCGCGTTCATCCGTTCGCCGCGCAAATCGGCTTCGGCGCGGAGCCCGGCGTCTGTCAGCTGTTCGCGAAGTTTTAGCGCGTAGTCGTTGTGGCGGTCGGCGATGGGCACAATGCGAACCTGTTCAGGGGCGAGCCAGAGGGGGAAGTCTCCGGCAAAGTGCTCGATCAGGAAACCGATAAAGCGCTCATGTGTTGAGAGCGGTGCGCGGTGAAGACATAAGGGTGTTTGACGGCTGCCGTCTTCGGCAATGTACTCGAGGTTGAAGCGTCCCGGCTGGGCGAAATCGACCTGATTGGTCGCTAGGGTAAACTCTCGCCCGATAGCGCTCCGAATCTGCACGTCGATCTTAGGACCGTAGAAGGCTGCCTCGTCGTCCGCTTCGATAAAGTTGATACCGCCGTTTTGGAGCGCATTACGCACCATGTCTTCGGTTTTTTCCCACAACTCGGGGTTGTCGACGTATTTCTTACCCAGGCCCTCTTTGCTGTGCTTAGAGAGGCGCATCACGTACTCGTGGACACCGAAGAGCTTGAAATACTCTAAATACATGCCGATCACACGCATGAATTCGTCCTCAAACTGCGCTTCGGAACAGTAGATGTGCGCGTCGTTCATCTGCAAGCTGCGAACGCGCATCAGCCCCATCAGCGCGCCATGGTCTTCGTAGCGGTAGCAGGTACCGTACTCGGCCAAGCGAAGCGGCAGGTCGCGGTAAGAACGGGGACGGGCGGCGTAGATTTTGTGGTGAAAGGGGCAGTTCATCGGCTTGAGGTAGTACTTGACGTTGTCGAGTTCCATCGCCGGAAACATGTCGCCTTCGTAGTAGGGCAGGTGGCCGGACTTTAAGAAGAGCTGTTCTTTAGCTAGGTGGGGACTCTTGACCCGTTGGTACCCCGCTTTACGCTCCATCTCCTTGGCTAAGGCTTCGATCTCTTCGATCATGAGCGCGCCGCGCGGGAGCCATAAGGGCAGACCGGGGCCGATGTCCTCGTCTAAAGTAAAGATGTCCAGTTCCGCCCCCAGCTTGCGGTGGTCACGCTTCTTGGCCTCTTCTAACTGCCAGAGGTGCCTCTCGAGGTCCTCCTTGATCCTGAACGCCACACCGTACACCCGCTGGAGCATCGGGCGCGACTCGTCCCCACGCCAGTACGCCCCCGCGACCGACATCAGCTTGAAGTGCGGCGGGATGTCGCCGGTATTCGGCACGTGCGGCCCCCGGCAGAGGTCGGTAAAGCCCCCCTCTCCCCCCTGTTCATAAAAGGTGAGCGGCACGTCTTCGGGTAGGTCTTGAATGAGTTCTAACTTGTACGGGTCTTTGCCCTTGAAGCGGGTCAGCGCCTCAGCGCGGGGCAGCTCGAACTTCCGCAGCGGCAGCTTAGCCGCGACGATCTCGCGCATCCGCACCTCGATCTTCTCCAAATCCTCCGGTACCAGGGTGCGCGGCAGGTCGAAGTCGTAATAAAATCCGTTCTCGATAACCGGGCCGATGCCCATCTTTACGGCGTCACGCGGCGTACCCTCGGCGGTAAACACGTCCGCGACGGCCTGCGCCATCACGTGCGCGAGGGTGTGACGCATCAGGCGGAGCGTCGCGTCATCACGCTTGGTAAGGATAGCGACCTGCGCGCCGTCCGGCAGTTCGCTCAGCAGGTCGGTCAGTTGACCGTTGACAGAAGCGCCGAGGGCGGCTTTGGCAAGGCCAGGGCCGATGGCTTCGGCGACGTGTTTGGCGGTGGCGTGCTTGGGCAGGTCTAAACGTTTGCCGTCGGGCAGGGTTATGAACATGGTCACCTCGGGGTATCAGGATAAAAGGTGTCGGGACAACGTAGTCCAGACGGGTGTGCAGCGTAAAGGCCACAAGTTTCTAAAATGTATCAGCTAGGGGATCAGGTAGATGTTAAACCGTGAGCAGGGACGTTCGTCCCAGGAGGCCGCGAACGTTGGGGCGCACATACAGGCTAAGAAGTGAGCGCGGCGCGGCGTGCATAAGGTCAATTTAGCATAGACTCGCCCTGCAAGGCGCGTTGACCTCGTGAGCGAGTCCCTATAACCTGCTGCCACCAAGCACCTCAGGGTTCTCGTTCGTCGGCTGGCGACGTCCGCCGGGTATGGGTGAGCAGAGGGTTTACTGCCTGAATGCACGTCGTCTAATTTCCCCCGACCAAGCGCTCCGTCAAGCCTTGACGCAGTTTCACAAACCCGCCCTTGGGGTATACATCCGGTGACGCCGCACAAATACGCATGGTCACTACCGCCGTATTTAGGATATGTTATAGGGCGAACTACCCGACTTAGCTAAC
>CADCWP010000075.1 GCA_902806425.1 uncultured Truepera sp. | reverse complement strand
TCGTTGCTCCTAATAAATGTGAGTATTTTGTAAGTTTAACATGCTTAATAATCTTGACAAAATTCGTTAAAACAACTATTGTTGCAACAAACTTATGAGAGGAAGCGTGTTCTTCTGTCCACCACCCAACCCCACCCGACACCCAAATTCACCAGCCTCGAGCACGAAGTCTACCTGGGCCTTCAGCGTCTAGCCCTTACCCTCAGCTACGACGTCGCGGAGCTTTTCAGGGCGCACGGCCTGAGCGCGCCGCAGTTTAATATTCTGCGGATTCTGCGCGGTGCGGAGGCAGACGGCGACCGTTCAGGTCTCGCGTGCAGTGAGATCGGCGACCGGCTCCTCGCTCACGCCCCCGACCTGACGCGGCTCCTCGACCGGATGGCCGTTCAGGGACTCATCGTGCGGGAACGGGGGAGCGGCGACCGGCGCGTGGTCAAAACGCGTATCACAGACAAGGGACTTTCACTCTTGGCAGACCTCGACGCACCCCTAGCCAACCTGCACCTCCGCCAGCTCGGGCACCTCGGCAGTGAGCGTTTAGAGGCGCTCAAGGCGTTGCTGGGGGCCGCTCAACCATAGTCTCACCCAAAGGAGCTTTAACTATGACCCATACTGTTGCCACCGCTGCGGACACCACCCCTTCGCGCCTAAGCACCGGCCTCGCCATCTTGCGTGTCGTCGTCGGTATCGTCTTCGTCGTACACGGCTACGAAAAGCTCTTCGAGCAGGGTGTGGGTGGCGTCGCCGGTTTCTTTACGCAGATCGGTGCACCCCTGCCGGGCGTCACTGCGCCGCTCGTTTCGGTCCTCGAGTTCGCTGGGGGAATCGCCCTCATCCTGGGCCTGTTCACGCCCATCGTCGCGGCGCTTCTCGCGGCGGATATGCTGGGTGCCCTTCTTCTCGTACACCTGCCCAATGGATTTTCTGCCATGAACGGCGGTTATGAATTCGTCCTGACACTTTTGGGCGCTCTGTTGGCGCTCGCCCTGACCGGCCCCGGCGCGTACGCCTTGGACGCGGTGTTCCGGCGTGGACGCTCGGCTTCAGAGGTGAGATGACCCGCGATGTGATCCCGCGCCTCCCAGCGAATATCAAGCTCGGGCCAGTGACGCTGCAAGTTGCGGACTTGGAACGCTCACTGAACTTTTACGGGAGCCTGCTGGGGCTAAAGCTTCTCGGGCGAGACGTGGGCTGTGCTCGGTTGGGTGCAGAGGACGGCGCGCCGCTCATCACCCTGTGTGAACGTCCCGGCGCGCGTCCGGTGCCCAGGCGGGGGCGTCTGGGGCTCTACCACGCCGCGCTCCTGCTCCCCGACAGGCCGTCGCTGGGACAGTTTCTGCGGCATGTGGGCGCGTCGGGTGTCCACATCGGCATGTCCGACCACCTCTTCAGCGAGGCGCTCTACTTGACCGATCCGGACGGCTTGGGGTTGGAGGTCTACGCCGACCGTCCCAGGGAGAGGTGGCCACGCGAGAACGGCGAACTCGTCGGCGACAGCCTGCCCTTAGATGTAGACGGCGTGTTGGGGGCGGCTGGCGACGTACCCTATCAGGGGATGCCCGCCGGTACGGTCCTCGGGCACGTGCATTTCTACGTTGACGACCTCCCTCGAGCCGCTACCTTCTACCAGCACGGGCTCGGTTTCGAGCCCATGGTGTCGTCGTTTCCGGGGGCGTTATTCGTCTCGGCGGGGGGATATCACCATCATGTGGGTCTCAACACCTGGGCGGCGGGTGCCCCGCTCGCTGAAGAGGGCGACGTGCGGCTTCTCGAGTGGCAGCTCGTCGTGCCTTCCGAAACGGAGCTGGCTGCCGCTACAGAGAGGCTGAGCGAGCGTGGTTTCACGGTGGAGGACGTTTCGGATGGGCGCGCGCGTGCGGTCGATCCGTGGCGGACAGCCGCTGTGCTGGTCTCGGGCCAGCGCACTGCTTAAACCTCAGCGTGTTAAACCTCAGCGCGTTAAATCTCAGCGTGTACGGCGGCGAGCGTGCTGCGCGTTTTCGGCACCACGAAGCCGTGAACCGGCGCTAACCCGTTGACCGAGACCCAGTCACCGGCGGCGAGCGTATCAGAGGGCGCTCCGAAGCTGCCGACGACGAGCGGCACCCCGGCGTCTACGACGAGCATCTGCCCTTGCCGCAGGACGACCAAACCGGTCACCTTGAGGCGGCTCGGGCCGACGACCTCGAGCCGCCGCTCCGGCTCTTCCAAAAGCTCTACCTGCTCGGCCATAAGATGCAAAATGAGTTTAGCGGGGCCACTGTGGGCAGTGTAGGGGCCGGTCCGCTCGAATACACCGAAGATCGCCCCGGCGGCGGCGCATTCCAGCAGCGGGCTGCCTTCGGTATGGGCAAAGAGCGCGGCGTCGGCCGCGTAGGGTCGCCACTGGGTTATAAAACTTTCGACCGACTCTTCGAACACCCCCGGATTCTAACCTTTAGGCGCGCGTCTGAGCGCAGCGGCCCGCGCCGTGCGGCGTGTGCTAGAGTGGCGATGTGAAGTCGCTGCCTAGCCCAGCCTAGACCGTCCCGCCTCGCGGCAGGGCGGTTTTTTATTAGGGGGTTGGGCGGTGCAGGAGGGCAGAATGCTCGAAACACTCGATCAGGTGCAGCGCCGCGACCTAGGTCTCGACGCGCTTTTAGAAGAAAAGGGGCAGACGCCCGGTGAACTGCTCGAGCTGCGGGAGCGTTTGGGACGGTTGCAAACGGAGTTGGAGGACGCCGAGGCGCGTTACTCTGAACTGCGGCAGGAGGTGGGCCGCAGCGAGTTGGAGCTTAAGAGCTTGGACGAGCGCCGCAAAAACGCGGCCTCCTCTGCGCTCGAGGCCTCGAGCGCCAAGGAAGCGTCACAGTACCAAAACCAAGAGATGCAGTTTACGACCCGTTATCAAGAGCTTGAAGAGGACACGCTGCCGCTGATCGAACGGCTCGAAGGGCTCGAGGACGAGGTCAACCGCTTGCGGGGCGACATCGAGGATTTAGAACCCGAGTTAGAACGCATCGCGCAGGCCGAGGTCGACCGGGTCGCGGACGTCAAGGCGCGCATCGGCACCCTTGAGTCCGAACGTGCCGAGGTCGCGCGGGGTGTCGACCCGTCCTTACTAAAGCAGTACGAACAGGTGCGGCGGGCGCGGCGCGGCGTCGGTCTGGTCGAGATCATCGACAATCAGCGGTGCGGCGGTTGCAATGTGCGGCTGCCCATCCATGTGATTCAAAAGGCGCGCGGCGGCCAGGGCGTCACGCGCTGCCCGAGCTGTGGGCGCATCCTGTGGGCGAAGGACGCCTAAAGGAAACCGGGCAGGCCGACTCACTGCTGCTTTACGCGCCCAAGGATCTGAGGTGGCTGCGTGCTGACCTCACGCCGCCCGGTTCAGGTGAAGTGTGGCTCAGTACCCTCGCCGGAGCCGTCAGCGTCGGTACCGAGCTGGCCCTCTACCGCAGCGACGCACGCGGAGCCGAGGCGCACCCCTATCCGCTCATGACCGGCTACGAGAGTCTGGGGCGGGTGGTAGCCGTCGGCGAGGGTGTGACGGCGGTCGAAGTAGGGACGCGCGTCGTGGCTACCTACGGCCACCGCACCGGCGCTTGCGTGCCAGCAAAAAACCTCATGCTTGTTCCGGATGATGTTCCCGACGAGATCGCCCTCCTCGCGGTCTTGTCAAACGACGCGAGCAGAGGCGTCGGCAAGTTGAGGCTGAACCGTGGCGATCCCGTACTCATCACCGGAGCAGGCACGATTGGGCTGCTGGCGCTGCACCGGCTGCGCTGGCTCGGTTTTACAAAGGTGGACGTGGTGGAGCCGCTCGCGCCTCGCCGCACGCTAGCGCTGTCTCTGGGCGCGCGTTCGGTTTTCCTTCCCGAGGCGTTGCCTGAACCAACCTACACCGCGGGGGTGGAGTGCTCGAGCGCTCAGGCGGCGTTCGCACTGTTGCAACGGCACCTGCGGCCCGAAGGTCAGGTATGCGTTTTGGCCGACGGTAACATCGAGCCCTTAACGCTCACGCCCGAGTTTCACAGACGCGAACTCTCGGTCGTGGCGTCGTCGGACGGGGAAGATTATCCAGGTCACGCTCGAGCTTTTTTCGACCGTTGGCGGGAGACGAAAGCGCCGTTGGACAAGCTTTTCACCCGGCGCATCGCGGCTGCGGACCTGCCCGAAGTGTTTGGGGAGATGCTCGAGAGTCCGCCCGTCAAAGTTTTTGTGTCGTACCCGTGAACTACGTAGCGGGATGTGTCTCAAAAAAGTGCTCGGTGCTTCTCGAGCAGTGCTGCTAGACGGTCGATAAGCCGGTCAACCTTGCTCGTTATCTGTGCTGAATTACCGTCGCTGAGTATGTCGGTAACGTCTTCACGCATTTCTTTGGGTTGGCGCTCGAGTTCCTCCGCGTAGGCAAGCAGTCGTTTCGCGCCGGGATGCAGTTGGCGGTTGAGGGCGAATAAGATATCGAAGTAAGAATCCAGAATTACCTGAATGAGCTGATGGATGCAAAAAGCGTCGTTTCGGATTACGGCTTGGGCCAGTTGCGCCGGGTGCGCCGCCAAGCTGCCCCGTAAGACCGCAAAGTTTTTACGAATGATCGCGTCGGCAAGCGCGTCAGGGTATGGGACCGCGGCTAGGTTACGGAGCGACGCGAACCAACCGTTACGGTCGTAAAGAACCTGGGACGTTTTGACGCTGTGCCAGATGCTGGTACTGTGGCTTGGCTGAGCTCGGTTGGTCGCAAACATCTCCCGCAGATTCTCAGCAACCCACTCGCCTCGGTAAATTGCTTCAACTTTTATCTGGCTGTCCTTCTCAATCCAGTAATCTTCAGTTTCCCAAAATGGGTTGTCTAGTTCCATCCGGCTGGCACGGTTCTCGATGATTTGGGCTCGAGCCGCTACCGGTACAGCGTCCCTACAAAAAATGTAGAGGTCGATATCCGAGAGGGAATCGCCCCGTCCGGCTCCGACCGATTCCCCTAGTGCAACCGCCTCGACTTGCTCTAGCTCGGCGAACTCAGCGGCGATAGCCTGCGCGACGGTGTGGGGGTCAACATTCTGAAACGTATCCGCCACCGCTCAGAGTGCTCCCTTCGTTTCCGGCAGCGCCTCCCGCAAAAACTTCACCACCTCCTGCGTGCTCGTCCCCGGCGTGAAGATGGCCGCGACGCCCATCTCCCTCAGTTTCGGCAGGTCTTCGTCCGGAACGATGCCGCCGCCGAAGAGGAGGATGTCCTCGGCACCTCTAGCCCGGAGCTTGCCGATCACCTCTTCAAAGTAGTGCAGGTGTGCGCCCGAGAGGATCGACAGCCCCACCACGTCCACGTCCTCTTGCACCGCCGCGCTGACGATCATGTCGCTCGTCTGCCGGAGGCCCGTGTAGATGACCTCCATCCCGGCGTCGCGCAGGGCGCGGGCAATGACCTTGGCTCCGCGGTCGTGCCCGTCCAAACCGGGCTTGGCGATGAGCACGCGAATCCTGCGCTGTTCCATAGCGCTATCATAACGCAGGTGCGCGCTTAGACAGTCTCTGTGTTTATTCGAAAATGTACAGCGGGCGAACGACCAAGCTCACCCGCCGCCGGAAGCGCAGCGAGCGAAGAGAGGAACGACCGCAGCGAACGGAGCTGTAGGCGGTCGGGTGCAGCGCCTTGTTAGCTTGGTGTTAGAACGCCGAGCTGGACGATTTAGGCTGCCGCAGAGCTAAATGGCGACCAGCTCGGCGAGCTTGGCTGCGACGTCTGCCATCGGATCGTCTGTAGTGTTCAGGCCGCTTCGCGAGCCGAGCAGGGGGCTGACTTCGCGGAGAGCTTCATACGTCGTGTCGTGCACGATGGGAACGAGCAGGTCACGCGCTAGGAGTGCCGAAAGCTCTTTGTCGGCGATGCCCTCATCTTGGACGCGGCGCAGCAGCGCAGGGGTCACCAGCACGAGCCCGACTCGCGACTTCGTCAGTCCCTTGTCGATTTCGCGGAGCAACGACGTGCCGAGGGCGACGTCCTTCTCGCTGAACCAGACCGAGACACCGCGTGACTCGAGCAGATCGTGTAGCTCCTTGGCAGCCCCTTTGCGGTCGTCCCACGCATGGCAGAGAAAGACATCCCGAAGGTCAGGCAGGGGCGCTCGCTTCTCGACGCTGTCACGGACAGGCGTGAGTGCCCGCACCTCGGCAAGCGTGTACACCACGGACGAACCGGCTCGCGACCAGCGCGGCCTTGCGCTGCTGCCCAACCCGCCAAAGCTGCTCCGGCCGCCCCCGCTGCTCCCCGTTGAGGAGTAGGATGGGTACGACGAGCTCGACCCGTAGCCACTGTAGCGGCTGTAGCCACCACCGCATGCAGGGCAGGACGCTCGCTCGCTCGCTGTGCGATGACCATTTACTGGTGCTGTGCATCTTGCCATATGGACGATTATACCAAACACCATCGCCGCTTTCAGCCGCGCGCACCCTAGGTGTAGCCCCTAGACCACCGCCGGTTCCTGATAGACGCCGTAGACCTCGCGCAGCACGTCCATCTGTTCGCCCAGGGTGCAGTAGGCGTGTGCGCAGGCCATAAAGGCGGGCATGGTGTTGCGGCCCTCCGTGGCGGCGGTGCGAAGGGCCGCGAGCGCCCCCTGCGCCGCCGCCGGATTGCGTTCGCGCCGCACCCTAGCTAGGCGTTCCTGCTGCGCCCGCTCGACCTCGGGGTCGAAGGGTAAGAGCGGCGTCTTGGGAGCCTCCGAAACAAACGCGTTGACGCCGACGGTGAGGCGTTCGGCGGTGTCGAACTCCCTTTGCTGTCGATACGAGGCGTCGCCGATTTCGGCGGCAAAAAAGCCCGCGTCGATGGCCCCTTCAACCCCGCCCAAAGCGTCGATCTGCTCGAAGTAGGCTAGGCACCGCCGCTCCATCTCGTCGGTTAAGGTTTCCAGGTAGTACGAGCCTGCAAGTGGGTCTACGGTGTTCGCTACGCCCGTTTCATGGGCGATGACCTGCTGCGTGCGCAGGGCGAGGGTCGCCGCCGCCTCGGTCGGCAGGGCGAGCGCTTCGTCGAACGAATCGGTGTGGAGGCTGTTGGTACCGCCCAAAACTCCGGCAAGCGCCTGGATCGCCACGCGGGCGATGTTGACGTGCGGCTGCTGCGCGGTGAGCGAGACGCCCGCCGTCTGCGCGTGGGTTCTGAGCATCCACGACTTGGGATTTTTGGCCCCGTAACCGAACCGCATCTGCTTCGCCCAGATGCGCCGCGCCGCCCGAAACTTGGCGATCTCCTCGAAAAAGTCGTTGTGGACGTTGAAGAAAAACGACACGCGTGGCGCGAACTCGTCGATGTCGAGCCCGCGCTCGAGAGCCTTTCTGACGTAGTGGATACCGTCCGCCAAGGTAAAGGCCAGCTCCTGCACCGCCGTCGACCCCGCCTCGCGGATGTGGTAGCCCGAGACCGACACGAAGTTCCACTTGGGCACGTGCTTCGGCCCCCACTCGAAGGTGTCGATGACCAGTCCGACCGACGGCGCGGGCGGGAAGATGTACTCTTTTTGCGCGATAAACTCCTTTAAGATATCGTTTTGAATCGTGCCGCCGAGCCGAGAAAGGTCCGCGCCGCGCTTTTCGGCGTTCGCCAGGTACATCGCCCAGACCGCGTTCGCGGGGCTGTTGATGGTCATCGAGGTGGTGACCGTCTCCACGTCGATGCCGTCGAAGAGCCTTTCCATATCAGCCAGACTCGAGACCGCCACACCCATCTTGCCGACCTCACCCCGGGCCATCTCGTGGTCGGCGTCGAGGCCCATCAGCGTGGGCAGATCAAACGCGGTCGAGAGCCCCGTCTGGCCCGCCTCCAGGAGTTTCTTAAAGCGCGTGTTCGTTCCCTCGGCGCTGCCGAAGCCTGCAAACTGCCGCATGGTCCAGAGTTTGCTGCGGTACATGCTGGCCTGCACGCCGCGCGTGTAGGGGTACGCGCCGGGGTAGCCGAGCTTTTCGTCCGGGTCGAAGCCGCTTAAATCCTCGTGGGTATAGACGGGAGCAACTTCGATGTCCGAAAGCGTCCGGGTCGGGGTGCCTCGCTCAGGGAGGCGCGCGGTGGCCGCGGCGTAGTCCGCCTCGAGCCACGCTTTTTTCGGTTTCATGGCTGCATTATAGACGCCCCATATGCCCTAAACCTGGTACGGAGGGTGTGTACAGATGGTCGACGAGAGTTTGGTAGCTGGGTTTTGAGGTCAAAGCCTTGGGAAAACACAACCCCTTTCGAGCCGCTCGAGAGGGGGGTGCAGTGGCAAGGGTGGTTAGAACTCATCTCGCAGATGGTCTCTTGGACTGAGTGCGTCCAATCTCTCTTGGAACCCCTTCCCACTCATAGCAGTCTCACTAGAGGCGGGTCCAGGTACCAGGGCCCCCGCTAGTGCGGGTACGAGTACCCCTATGCGGCTCGGAATCCACCCACC
>CADCWP010000074.1 GCA_902806425.1 uncultured Truepera sp. | reverse complement strand
TCTGGTTGGGCGTTAGCTTGTGGGCAGTAGGGATGGCGGTGCTTGTGGGGCGGCCTCGACTGTTCGGGGTCGGGGTATGGGCGTCGCTTCTCCTTTTCAGTACTCTGGTCTTGTTTCTGGGTGGTCCCGAGCGTGCGCTCGCGCCGCTTCTCCTGTCGGCTCTTGCGTTGGGGCTATTTTTGCCCTCCAGCCGCCCTCCCCGCGCACCCAGGGTCGCTCCCCGCCGACGTGCTCGCGCACTCCCGCGCCGTTTCACGAGCACCCTGGTGCCGTCGCGAGACCTTTCGTCGCCGCTGGACCCGCTAGACATCCCCGGCTACGAGGTGCTCGAAAAGGTTGGTTCGGGGGGGATGGCGAGCGTGTTTCGGGCGCGCCGCAAACGGGGTGGGGCGACCGTTGCTCTCAAACTTCCTGCGGAAAACTTTGTTGCCGATGTGGGGTTTATCCGCCGCTTTCACCGCGAGGCGGAGGTCGCGCAGCGCCTCGCACACCCGAACATCGTCCGGAGTTTCGAGCACGGCAGCGTCGGCGCAAAGCATTTTATGGTGATGGAGTTTGTCGACGGTTACAGCCTCGAGAGCTACATTGACGACGACCACCGCAGCGATTGTGCGACCAGCTGTGAGCTAATGCGGCAGGCGGTGCGAGCTCTCTCTTACATTCATGAGGCGGGAATCGTTCACCGCGACATCAAACCGGCCAACATGATGCTCGAGCGGGCGGGATTTTCGGCCCAGGGCGTCGCGGCGGATACCCTTAAACTCATGGACTTCGGCGTCGCGGGCGGCGCGCAGCTGGGCAGACTTACGGCGATGGGCGTGCGCGTCGGCACCCCGACCTATATGTCCCCGGAGCAGGCACGGGGCCTTCGCAGCGATGAGCGCAGCGACGTCTACAGCTTGGGTCTGGTCTTTTACGAACTGCTGACCGGGCAGGCTGCCTTTAGGGGCGGCTACGAGGTGATCGTCCACCAGCAGATATTCCAGCTGCCGCCGCCGCCGCGGCAGCTCGAGCCGCGGGTTCCGGCGCAGCTCGAGCGCCTGGTCATGCAGATGATCCAAAAAGAGCCCGAAGCGCGCCCGACCCTCGCTGAGGTCGCCTACCGCCTTCTAGAACCCTTCGCGGTACCCGTGCTCGAGCCCGAGAGTCGCCTTTTGTGCGTGCTCGGCGCGCCGCGGGGCGTGCTCAGGATTCTAGATACCGGCGGGCAGCTGCCCAGCATAGGGGACGTCGGGGCGACGCTGCCCGCCCCGCCGCAGGCCTGTACGGGTGACGGCTTGGGCAACCTCTACGTCGCCGTGACCGAGGGGGAGGCGGGGGCATACTACCCCATGATCTATAAATTGGGCCACGGGGGTGAGGTGCTGGAGTCGTTCGGCTCCTACGGGACCAGAGCGGGCGAGTTTTTGCGGCCCGTCGCCCTCGCCCTCGCCCCCGACGGCAGCCTCTGGGTGCTCGACGCCGAGACGCACCGCGTCGAGCATTTTTGCGACGGCCACTATTTAGGTGGCTTCGGGGGTAGCGGTGGCGGTAAGGGACGGTTTAACGATCCCCGTGACCTGCACGTCAACGCTCACGGCGAGCTTTCCGTCCTCGATTACGGCAACCGGCAGGTACAGCATTTCGGGGCCGACGGTACGTATAAAAATCGCTGGGCCTTTCGCGCCTCTAAAGATGCTCCGGGCGGTGGGGGCGGCCTGCGGCAGTTGAGCGGCTTTACGCTCAGCCGGGGCGGCGACCTCTACCTGCGCGAAGCGCTCAGCGGGCACGTTCACAAGCTCGCGGCTCAGGGCGGCGCGTTCGATACCCTGAGCCTGCAAACTGACGCTACCAGTGCCGACGCGCTCGTCGATATGGGCGTCGACGAGGCGGGCAACCTGTTCGCAGCGGAGCGGGGTGGCCACGCTATCCGTAAATACGCCCCGAGTGGGGAACTGCTAGCAACTTTGGAGACATATGCCCCTATCGTGCAGCTGAGAGTTGAGCTTAGAGCCTAGACCGCAAGGTGGTGCTGTGACCTGCGAGGCCGTGCAGCACGAGGTTTTTGGCTTTTGGAGATTCGTAGAGAGTGCCGCGCAGCCTCCCTTCTTAGCGCCGCCGTTTCGTTGACACTTACTAGGCGGGTTGCTATGCTGAACCCCGTAAAGCGCGACGTCTTCAACCTCGCGTTTTTTTATGCCGTAAGACGCACTTGTGACCCGGCCTTATAAGGTGGCTTTTGTCGTCGTAAGCGGCGGGGGCGTGGTGGTCTACCATAGGGAAGGAGGGTCGGTTGGAAGCTCAGGGCGAAAAACTTTTGCAACGTCTTGTCGATGAAGAGCAGCAGCAGCTCGCCAAGGTCGAAGAGGCCAAGCGTGAGGCGGCGCGCCTTATCGAGGAGGCGCAGCGCAAGGCAGCGGAAATCCGTGAACAGGCCGCCGCGCGGGCTGACAGCGCCGCGCGCGAGCGCCGCCTCGAGGCCGAGCAGGGCAGCGAGGCTGAGCGTCAAGAGGTGCTTGAGCGGGCAGGACGCGAGGTCGCGGAGGCCGAGGCGGGCGCGCAGGGCAGGCGTGACGCGGCGGTCAAGCGGGTACTTGAGCAGGTATTGTCGTGATCGCCGAGATGGACCAACTGCTCGTCGTCGGGCGCAAAAGCCTCGCCAAAGAGCTGCTCGCCAGCTTGCAGGGGCTCGGTGTGGTGCACCTTGTCCCGGCGCACGGCGAGGTGCTCGGCCCCTTTAGTTTGGGCGACGCCGACCGTCAGGCGAAGGAGGCGTGGGACGCCGTCGTCGCGCGCAGCGAGGGCTTGGTAACGAGCTTTGAGCGAGAGGGTGGTATGCCGCTCGGTGTTGCCAGGGACAATGTTTCTGGAAGGGCCGCTAAAGAGCAGGTGCCGACGAGCCTCGCCGAAATACAGGACTATCTGAACGAAGTTGGGTCGCAAGCCGACCGCCTGATCGCCGAACGCGGCGAGATCACCGACGAACTCGACGTTATCGGGACATACTTGCCGCAGTTTCGTGAGTTGGCACCGCTGCTTTCTCCCCTAGAGGGAAGCCGCTACCTCGGTAGCGCGGCCTTTTTTATCCCCAGCAGCGACGCGCTCGAGGGGGTGCGCGCCGCGCTGGGCGAAGCGCTACCCGAGCGTTACGAACTGGCCGTCAAACCGCAGGGCCGCGGGCTCGTAGCGGTCGCCGCTGTTTTAAGGGCCGACCACGCCGAACTGCTCGGCGCGCTCTCAAAGCTCGGTTTAGGCGAACTCAGGTTGCCCGAACGCTATGCCCAGGACGGGACGGCCAAAGCCGTTCACCTCATGGAGGAGCGCTCACAGTCGCTGCCCAAACGCCTCAGCAGCGTCGAGAGCGAACTCGCGCGGCTCGGTCAGGCTAACGCGGCCAAGCTCCTCTCGGTGCGCGACACGGCGCGCACTTATGGGGCCCGTTACGACGCGATGGGCGAGCTTGCGGGTGGGCGCTACAGCTTCGCCATGCAGGGCTGGGTCCCGTCAGACGAGCGGGCGCGCGTCGTAACGTCTCTCGAAAAGCAGTTTGGCGACGGCGTCGCTGTCGAGAGCCGCAAGGCCGACGAACACCACGACGACGCCATCCCGGTCAAGCTCGAGAATCCCGGTTGGGTCAAACCCTTCGAGGGGTTGTTGTCACTTTTCGCGCCGCCCAAGTACGGCTACTTCGACCCGTCGTGGACGCTCGCCGTCTTTTTTCCGCTGTACTTCGGTATCGTTTTGGGTGACATCGGTTTCGGTCTTATCTTCCTAGCCGTTGGCCTCTGGTTACGCGCCCGCGGCAAGGCGGGTAGGCCGCTCAGCCTAGGGCCGCTCGGGATCACCATCCAACCGGGCGCGATGCCGTCTATCGGTACCGTCATCGTCTGGTGCTCGGTCTGGGCTATCGTCTGGGGCTTTTTGTACGGTGAGTTCTTCGGAAACTTTTTAGAACACTGGCCGCACGACAAACCGGTTTTCTACACGCCGCTCCACCACGAGGCTGGCTACGGCTGGATTCCCATCATCTTATTCCGTGTTGAGCAGTACACCCCACTGCTCCTGATCTCGCTCGTGTTCGGTATCTTTCAGGTCCTCTTCGGCTGGGCGATCCGAGCCTACTACGGGATGCGCCACGGCGACATGAAGCACTTTTGGGAGGGCGTCGGGATGTTCGGCGGTTTGGTGGCCATCATCGTCTTCGCCACCGCCTATTTAACCGAGTCGCTGGCCGGAAACGGGTTTGTCGGCTTTTTGGTGATCGTCGGCTTTGCGATGTTTATCTTGGGTCTCATTTTCGCGCGGCTGCCGCTGATGCTCGTCGAGCTGATTTCGAACTCGGGTGCTATCCTCTCCTACCTGCGACTTTTCGCGGTCGGCCTCTCCGCAGCGCTCGTCGCCAACTTGGCGACCGACCTAGGCTTCGCCCTCGGCGGCGTCGCGCCGATTGTCGGCCCCGCTCTAGGCATCCTGGTCGCGCTCGCCGTTCACACGCTGGCGATTGCGCTCACCATCATCGGTCATACGCTGCAACCTTTGCGTTTACAATACGTCGAGTTCTTTACTAAATTCGGGTTTTACGATGAGAACGGCACGCCGTACCGTCCGTTCCGCTTTCTAGGAGGAAGATTATGAAAAAGGTTTTTGGTCTGGTCGCGCTTTTGGCACTCGTCAGCTTGGGCTTCGGGCAGGAGGCGGCGGAAGCCGTGGCAGGTGCGGGCAGCACGCTCGGTGACGGTCTGATTGCTATCGGCGCGGCGCTCGCCATCGGTTTGGCGGCTATCGGCGTAGGCATCGCACAAGCGTCTATCGGTAGCGCCGGTGCCGGTACCCTGGCGGAGCGTCCGCAAGCCTTCGGTCAGATTCTCATCTACTTGGTTATCCCGGAAACGCTCATCATCTTCGGTTTCGTTATCGCGTTCTTCCTAAACGGTCAGATCGGTTAAACGTGGCGAATCTTGCGGCGCTGCTTGAACGTGAAGCGAGCGCGGAAGTCGAAACCATCCTCTCCGAGGCGCGTCAGCGTGCCTCGGAGATCGTCGCTAAGGCTGAGGAAGATGCCAAAGCGCTGACGGCCCAACGTGAACGCCTATCGCAGACGCAGAGCGAGGCGGCGCGGGTGCGCGCCCGGAGCGCGGCGCAGTTAGAGGCGTCGTCTCTGAGACTGCGCGCGCAACACGGGGTCGTCGAAGGGGTTTTCGAGGCGGCTCACGCCGAACTCCGCTCGCTTCTAAAGGATGACAAACGCTACACCCCCATGCTCTCGACGCTGCTCGACGAGGCGGTCGAGGCCTTGGGTGGTAAGGACAACGTCGCCGCCGTGAGCGTCAACCCGGCGGACGAAAAACGTGCCAAAGAGGCGGCTAAAAAGTACGGTCTCGACGGTAAGGTCGAGACCGACGCGGCGGTCGAAGGCGGCGTCAAGGTCAAGGCGCGCTCTAACGTGACGGTTGAAAACAGCCTCTTCGACCGGCTCGGGGCAGCCCGCGAGGAGCTGGCGTCGGAGGTTTCAAAGCTTCTCGGGACACCTTCCGGCCAACCCTCAGCGCAGCCGGAGGCTTAGGGTGCCTTCGGACTTCGGCTATATCAACGCCCGGGTGCGCGGCCTCAAGGCGAAGCTGCTGGGCGACGAGTTTTATAACGACGCGCTCGGCGGTTCCGACTTTCGCGCCTTTTTGAGCTCGTTCGCGCAGACCTCGTATTCGAGGGAGTTCGACGAGGCGCAGGCGCGTTACGGGGGCGAGCTTCGGACTGTGGACGAGGCGCTCGCCCGCAACTTCTACACCACCACCCGGACGCTCCTAAACGTTTCCGACGGTCTGCCGGAGCGACTTTTAAAGCTTTTGCTGCTCCGCTACGACCTCGGTAACCTCAAGACTATCGCCCGGGCCAAAAGTGCGGGCCGTGGTGCCGACGAGGTGCAGGCGGGCCTGCTCCCTGCCGGGGAGCTGAAACCGGCCGTTTTGGACTCTATCGCGCAGGCGAGCGACCTGCCCGCGGCGGCGCAGGCGGTCGCGGTGACCGGGCATCCGCTCGGACCAGCCTTCACCCGCGCCGTCGCCCGCTACAGCTCGGACGGCGATCTGTACGAGCTAGAGCTGTCTCTCGACCGCGCCTACTACGAAGCTCTAAGCGAAGAGGTCGATAAGGGCGGTTTCCCGGACGACTTTAAGCGTTATATCCAGCGCGAGGTCGACGCGACAAACATCCGCACGGCCCTCAAGCTGCGCGGCTCGGGCGATGGGGCCGACGCTCCTGCGCAGGTGGAGGCGGTCTTTATCAAAGGGGGCAAAGAGGTGCGCCGGACGACCTTCGACGCGCTTCTCTCCGGAGACACGCAGGGGCTCTCGAGCACGACGTTCGCCGAGGTAGCCGAGACCGACAACCTGAGCCGCGCTGAAGAGGCGCTCCGCGGCGGCCTCGACCGGCAGGCGCGCAAGCTCGCCCTGCGCGACCCGCTCGGCGTCGGCGTGGTGCTGAACTATCTGCGGCTCAAGGAGACTGAGACCGCCAGGTTGCGCCTGCTGGCGCGGGGCAAGTTTTACGGCGTCCCGCGGGGGCAGCTTGAACAGGAGTTGGGCCGTGCCTAGAATGGTCGTGTTGACCGACAGCGAGACCGCGACCGGCTTCCGCTTGGCGGGCGTCGAGGTGCGTGAGGCCGACCAGGGCGGCGCGCAGCGGGCGTTGGAAGAACTTATCGAATCGAACGACTATGGGCTCGTCGCCGTTGACGAGGCGCTCGTCCCCGACCCGAACCGCTCGTCGGCTCGAGCCATGCGGGGCCGCGACCTGCCGGTGCTTCTGAGCATGCCGAGCCTCGGCGCGGCCTTTGGTGAGGAGAGCGGCGACGCTACTGACTATATGAAGCAGCTCGTCCGCAGCGCCATCGGTTTTGACGTCAAGCTCGAGTAAATGCACCCTGAAACCCCCCGCGCACGGCCTGACGGTCTAAACTAAAGACACGGTTTTCATTAGCAACAGGCACCCAGAGGAGGAACTGTGGCGATAGAAGGTAAAGTTCAGCGTATCTCGGGACCGGCGGTTATCGCCGAAGGCATGATGGGCGTGCGCATGTTCGACATCGTGCGCGTCGGCAAGGAAAACCTGATCGGTGAGATTATCCGCCTAGACGGTACCACTGCCTTTGTACAGGTGTACGAAGACACCGGTGGCCTGACCATCGGTGAACCCGTCGTCACCACC
Organism: uncultured Truepera sp.; assembly: GCA_902806425.1. Taxonomy (GTDB): domain Bacteria; phylum Deinococcota; class Deinococci; order Deinococcales; family Trueperaceae; genus Truepera. The sequence continues at coordinate 1,252 of CADCWP010000074.1, read as the reverse complement.
GAGCTGCCGCTCGCGGTAGAACTCGGGCCGGGGATGCTCAACGGCATCTTCGATGGGATTCAGCGCCCCCTGGACAAAATCTACGAAGCGTCGGGTACCTACATCGAGCGCGGCATCACCGTCAACTCGCTTTCCCGCGAGGCGAAGTGGCCCTTTACGCCGACGGCCAAAGTCGGCGATGAGGTCAAGGGTGGACAGGTCATCGGGACGGTACCGGAGTTTTCATTTACGCACAGGATTCTGGTACCGCCCAACAAATCGGGCAAGCTCAAAACGCTCGCCTCCGAGGGCGAATACACCATTGAGGACGTGATCGGAACCCTCGAGGACGGCACCGAGTTGCGGCTCTATCACCCGTGGGCCGTGCGGCAGCCGCGTCCGGTCGCGCAGAAGCTCGACCCGGTGACGCCTTTTTTGACGGGAATGCGGATTTTAGACGTGCTTTTCCCGCTCACGATGGGTGGGACCGCCGCCATCCCGGGGCCGTTCGGGTCGGGTAAAACGGTCACGCAGCAGTCCATCGCTAAGTACGGAAACGCCGACATCGTGGTGTACGTCGGTTGCGGCGAGCGCGGCAACGAGATGACGGACGTGCTCGTCGAGTTTCCCGAGCTTGAGGACCCACAGACCGGCAACCCGCTGATGCACCGCACCGTGCTGATTGCCAACACCTCGAACATGCCGGTAGCCGCGCGCGAAGCCTCGATCTATACGGGCATCACCTTGGCCGAGTATTTCCGCGACCAGGGTTACGCCGTCTCGGTCATGGCTGACTCGACCTCACGCTGGGCAGAGGCGCTCCGCGAAATCTCCTCACGGCTCGAAGAGATGCCCGCCGAAGAAGGGTATCCGCCCTACCTGTCGTCGCGTCTGGCCGCCTTTTACGAACGCGGGGGCCGCGTCACCACGCTCGCCGGTGAGCAGGGCGCGGTGTCGATCATCGGCGCGGTCTCGCCCGCCGGGGGGGACTTTTCCGAACCCGTTACGCAGGCGACGCTCCGCATCACCGGCTGTTTCTGGGCGCTCGACGCCTCGCTCGCCCGCCGCCGCCACTTCCCGGCGATCAACTGGAACCGCTCGTACTCACTCTTCACCGGGATTCTTACGGACTGGTACAAGGAGAACGTCGCTCCTGACTACGGCGACCTCCGCGACCGCGCTGTAACCCTTTTGCAGCGCGAGGCCGAACTTCAAGAGGTCGTTCAGCTTGTCGGCCCGGACGCGCTCCAAGACCAGGAACGTCTCGTTATCG
>CADCWP010000073.1 GCA_902806425.1 uncultured Truepera sp. | reverse complement strand
TAGTGTGCCATCAGGTTCTCCTTTAGGATATTTTAACGCAGGGGGGTAGGAAACGTCAACAGCATACGATATGTTTCAGGCGTGCTTGACGACCCTTTTCGATCCTGCTAGACTCAAGCATCGGTACCCCACCCGGGGTGGGATAGGTAGGAGTGAGATGGTGGAACTTCATTTCGGGGTACGCGGGATGACCTGCGCGAACTGCTCGGCGCGAGTTGAGCGGACGCTGCAAAAACAAGCCGGGGTCGAGTCGGCCTCGGTCAACTTGGCGACCGAGCGGGCGACTGTGCACTTTGATAGCGCGAAGACCGCGCCGCAAGCCCTACTCAGCGCGGTCGAGACGAGTGGCTACACGCCGGTCGTCGCCGAGACCAGCTTGAGCGTTACCGGGATGACCTGCGCGAACTGCTCGGCGCGGATTGAGCGGGCGCTCGGGCGCGTGGGGGGCGTGCTAAGCGCGAATGTAAACTTGGCGACCGAGCGGGCGAGCGTCCGTTACCTCCCGGCGAGCGTCAGCGCCGAAAGTCTGGGTCAGGCGGTACGGGACGCGGGCTACGGCGTTCTAGAAGAAACCGCCGAACGCCCCGACGCCGAGCGTGACGCGCGGGCCGCCGAACTCAAAACCTTACGGCGCGACCTAGTGATCGCAGCTCTTTTAAGCGTACCGCTCCTGCTTTTGGTCATGCTGCCGATGCTGATCCCGGCTTTCGAGCACCTGCTGATGGGTTGGGTCAGTATGAACACGCTCAACCTCGTCGGCTTTGCGCTGGCTTCGGCGGTGCAGTTCGGCCCCGGCAGGCGCTTTTATCGCCCCGGCTGGGCGGCGCTGCGGCACGGCTCGCCGGACATGAACACGCTGGTGATGCTCGGCACCACGGCGGCGTACGGCTACTCGGTGGTCGCGACCTTTGTGCCGGGACTTTTGCCGACGGGTACCGCGCACGTCTACTTCGAGGCGTCGGCGGCTATCATCACCTTTATTCTGCTGGGCAAGTATCTCGAGGCCCTCGCCAAAGGCCGCACGAGCGAGGCGATTCGGCGTCTTCTCGATCTGGGTGCGAAGACGGCGTGGGTGGAGCGTGAGGGGGTGGTGCTCGAGCTGTCCCTCAGCGACGTGCGCCCCGGCGACACCGTGCGCGTCCGTCCGGGCGAAAAGGTTCCGGTCGACGGCACTGTACTTGACGGCAGCTCGTACGTCGACGAGGCGATGTTAACCGGCGAACCCGTCCCGGTACGTAAAGGCGTCGGCGACGGGGTGGTGGGCGGCACCCTAAATAAAACCGGCAGCTTCCGCTTTCAGGTCACCCAAACGGGCGCGGACACGCTGCTCGCGCAGATTATCCGGCTCGTCGAGGCGGCGCAGGGGAGCAAACCGCCGATTCAGGCGCTTGCCGACCGGGTAGTTGGCGTCTTTGTTCCTATCGTCATGGTGGTAGCGGCGCTGACGTTCGCATTCTGGCTGCTTTTCGGGCCGCAACCGGCGCTCAGTTTCGCCCTCGTAAACGCCGTCGCGGTCCTTATCATCGCCTGTCCCTGCGCGATGGGACTGGCGACGCCGACGTCGGTGATGGTCGGGAGCGGCAAGGGAGCCGAATTGGGCGTGCTGTTTCGGCGTGGTGACGCCTTGCAGAGTTTGCAGGAGGTCAAGCTTGTCGCTTTCGATAAAACCGGCACGCTGACGCTCGGACGACCTGAAGTGACCGATCTGCGCGTGCTAAACGGTGACGAAGACGAGGTGTTGCGGCTTGTGGCGGCAGCCGAAGCAGCGTCCGAGCATCCGCTGGCGGCGGCCATCGTGGTGGCGGCGAAAGGTCGGGGGCTCGAGCTTCCCGCCGCTACAGATTTCGGGGCCGTCCCCGGCTACGGCGTCAGCGCTACGGTCGCCGGGAAGCAGGTTGCAGTAGGGGCGGGGCGGTTTATGCGGCAGCTCGGCCTGGAGCTCGGTTCTCTGGACCTCGACGCCGAAGTGCTCGCCGGTTCGGGCAAGACGCCCGTCTACGCCGCCGTGGACGGGGAACTCGTCGCCCTCTTGGGCGTCGCCGACCCCCTCAAACCGGGCAGCCGCGAGGCGGTGGGGGCGCTGCACCGGCTCGGCCTAAAGGTCGCCATGATTACCGGCGACACCCGCACGACCGCCGAGGCGATAGCGCGCGAAGTCGGCATCGACCGGATCGTCGCGGACGTCCTTCCCGACGGCAAGGTGGTGGCGCTAGACGGCCTCAAGCAGGGTCGTAAGGTTGCCTTCGTCGGCGACGGCATCAACGACGCGCCCGCGCTCGCCCACGCCGACGTGGGTATCGCCATAGGCACCGGGACGGACGTCGCCATCGAGTCGGCGGACGTGGTGCTGATGGCGGGGAACTTGGGGGGCATCGTGAACGCGCTTGCACTCTCCAAGGCCGTCATCCGCAACATCAAGCAGAACCTCTTCTGGGCGTTTGTCTATAACATCGTGCTGATCCCGGTCGCTGCGGGCGCGCTCTACCCGGCCTTCGGCGTCCTGCTGTCGCCCGTGCTGGCCGCCGCTGCAATGGGGTTGTCGAGCCTTTTCGTCCTCACCAACGCGCTGAGGCTCCGCAGCTTTCGGGTGCCCGTCCGGGCTGCGGAGGGTGAGCGGGCGACCCCCAAGGCCGTTCCCGTCCAAGGGTTATAGGAGCTATACATGAGCAAACTTGTGCAGATCGTCTTCTCAACCTCTCTTTTCGTGCTGTTCTCGAGCCTCTCCCTGGCGGCTATGCCGATGCCCGCCACGCAGGTAGAAAGCGAGTTCGACTTTTTGGCGGGGATGGTGCCCCATCACCAGGACGCTCTGGAGAGTGCTGAGCTTGCGTTAAGGCGCGCCGAGCGCCCTGAGGTTGGGGAGCTGGCGCAGGAGATCATCGCGGCGCAAGAGGCTGAAATCGCGCGGATGGAAGCGTGGCTGGCCGCGTGGTATCCGGTGGGCGACCGGCAGCGGGTTGAGGCCGACATGAACAAGATGACGGCGAGCATGGGGATGGGCGTGGGGGGGCTGCAAGGTCTCTCCGGTGCTGCCTTCGACCGGGCGTTTTTAGAAGAGATGGTCATGCACCATCAGATGGCGGTCGAGATGGTTGATTCGCTGCTGGAGCGAGACCTCGTAGAGCATGACGAGGTGCGGACCCTTGCCCGAAATATTCGACAAGCTCAAAACGCTGAAATCGCAGAGATGCGTGGCTGGCTGGAGGGATGGTTCGGTCGCGCTGCGCCGGGTGCCGAACACGGCGGCCATTAACGCCTAGAGGAGCGCACTATGGACCACACCGCCCATCACTCCGCGCACGGCTCTCACGAGGGCCACGACGAACATAAGGGTCACAGCCCGGAGATGTTCAGAAACCGTTTCTGGCTGTCCCTGGTTCTGACGTTGCTGGTGCTCTACTTCGACCTGCACATCCAGATGTGGCTCGGCTACCGAGCGCTTCGGTTTCCGGGTGTGGGCTGGGTGCAGCCCGTGCTGGCGACCACCCTCTTTGTCTACGGCGGTTGGCCGTTTTTGCAGGGGTCGGTGGGGGAGTTGCGCGCGCGGCAACCGGGGATGATGGCGCTCGTGGCGCTCGCCATTACGGTGGCGTTCTCGTACAGCCTGGCGGCGACCTTTGGCGTGGTGGCGGGAGCGCCGCTCTACTGGGAGCTGGCGACGCTCGTGCTCATCATGGTGCTCGGGCACTGGCTCGAGCTCGCTTCGGTGCAGGGCGCGAGCCGGGCGCTCCAAAACTTAGCGGCGCTGGTGCCGAATACAGCCCAGCGGTTTGCAAATGGAAAGCTGGAGACGGTGCCGACCGCCGAGCTTGAGGTCGGCGACCTGGTGCTGGTACGCCCTGGTGAGCAGCTACCGGTCGACGGGACGGTAAGGGAGGGAAGCTCGAGCGTCGATGAGGCGCTCCTGACCGGCGAGTCGCGGCCTGTAACCAAAACCGTCGGGAGCGACGTGGTAGCGGGCTCGGTCAACGGCGAGGGGGCGCTCACGGTCCGCGTGTCCCGTACCGGTGGGGACACCGCGCTCAGCCAGATCGAGCGGCTCGTGCTCGAGGCGCAGGGGTCGCGCAGCCGCTTTCAGAACCTGGCCGACCGCGCGGCGGGGTGGCTTTTTTATCTGGCGCTCGGGGCCGGGACGCTGACGCTCGTCGTCTGGCTGGCGCTGGGATTCGGCCTTCAGTTCGCCCTCAACCGCACCGTGACGGTTCTGGTCATGGCCTGCCCGCACGCGCTCGGCTTAGCGATCCCGCTGGTGCTGGTCAACGCGACCGGCCTGGGCGCGCGGCGCGGCATCTTGGTCCGGAACCGCGAGGCGTTCGAGCGGGCCAAAGACCTTCAAATCGTCGCGTTCGATAAGACCGGCACGCTCACCGAGGGGGCGTTCGGTGTGCGTAGGGTCATGACCAACGGGGTTTCCGAGGCGGAAGCGCTCGCGTTGGCGGCGGCGCTCGAGGCCAGAAGCGAGCACCCGTTGGGCCGGGCCATCACCGCCGAAGCCGAAGCGCGCGCCCTGAGTCTACCCGCAGTTCAGGACTTTGAGGTGACGGCGGGTCAGGGTGTAGCCGGGACGGTGGACGGTCGGCGTTACCGCATCGGACGGCCCGAATGGGCGGAAGAGCGGGGGCTTACGCTTCCTGACAGGCTTGAACGTTCACTAGCGACCGCTGAACATCGGGGTGAGAGCGTCGTCGTGCTGCAAGCCGAGACGAAGGTCGTGGCCTTTATCGCGCTCGCCGACAGGGTGCGGCCTCATGCTGGTGAGGCCGTCGCCCACCTTAAAGCTGCCGGTATCGAGCCGGTCATGATCACCGGCGACGCCGAAGCGGTCGCCCGGACGGTGGCGGCGGAGCTGGGCGTCACGCGCTACTACGCCCGCACGCTGCCCCGAGACAAAGCCGGACTCGTCCAAAAGCTCAAACATGAGGGGCGCACCGCCTTTGTCGGGGACGGCGTCAACGACGCGCCCGCTCTGCTGAACGCGGATTTAGGCGTCGCTATCGGTGCTGGGACGGACGTCGCTATCGAGTCTGCCGACGTGGTGCTGATGAAGAGCGACCCGTTAGATGTGGCGCGGGCGCGGACCCTCTCGCGGGCGAGCTACCGCAAAATGCAGCAAAACCTCCTGTGGGCGGTCGGCTACAACGCGGTTGCCCTGCCGCTCGCCGCCGGGGTGCTCTACCCGTGGGGTGTGCTGCTGTCCCCAGCGGTCGGGGCGGTCTTTATGAGCGTGTCAACGATTATCGTGGCGGTGAACGCGGTGCTCCTCAGGCGCACTCGGCTAGCGTGATAGCCAAGGAACCTTCAAGAGCATCCCACATTGCAGAATCCGGCTGCGCGCGCCGCGTGCTTGGAGGCGTGCCCAGCTTGTGCCGGGACCTGCACAAGTTGCACCGACGCCTGTTTGGCCGAAGAAGCTGTGGCGCACCTGAGCGAGTGCGTCCGCAGCGACCTCGACTGCGCCGACGTGTGCGCCGCGACCGCCAAGCTAGTAGCTCGGCAGACCGGGACGAACGCCGCTATCTTGCTCTAGAATCCGATAAAAATGATGCTATTCGGAAGTTGTTGACCGTGTTCCACAGCTATTGGTTTTACTTGCTGCTTTGCTCAGCGAGATTTCTCTGGAGAGCAGAAGGTGATTAGTACGCACCAGCATCGACGAGGTGTGTGGAGAACACCTAAACGCCCCGGGGCTTTTTAAGCAGGGTAGAAACCGGCTTCGCTACTGGCGAACCAGGTTGTTAGAAAGTAGTCTTTCAAGCTGTACAGTTGGGCTGTTAGAGCAGCCCTATACTTTTTGAAGATGACCGGACAGGACAACACCAGGTTTTGGCGGGTCGAAGAACTCGGCGGCATGGAGCTGCTGCACTCGAGCGGCATTGACCCTGCCCACTCCAGGCACATGCACGAAAGTTTTGCCATTGGCGTGGTCGATAATGGTGTGGTGGTCAATCAAAGCCGGGGCGAAACCGTATATTTGCCCGCTGGGAGCGTTTTTACCTTTAATCCCGGCGAGGTCCACAGCGGCTACGCAGCCGACGCACGCGCCGTCAGCCACCGCAGCTTCTACCCAAGCGAACAGGCGGTAGGCAGTTTCGCCCAAGACTTGGGGCTTAAAGGTACGCTGTTCTTTCGCACGACTACCTTGAACGACTCTAGGAGCGCCTCGGCTCTGCGCCGCCTGCACGAACTGCTCAAGAGTTCGGGAAACGCCTTCGAGCGGCAGACGGCCACCATTCAGGTGTTGGGTGCGCTTTTAAAAGATCACACCTCGCTTCGCGGAGGCTGGATTCAAGGCCGAGAACCGCACGCTGTCGCTCAGGTTCGCGCGTACCTCGAGGCGCATTATCGGGAAAATGTGTCGTTAGGTGAGCTGAGCCAACTTGTGGGTCTAAATGGGCCGTATCTCATCCGCACCTTCCGTAACGCCGTAGGCGTGCCACCCCACAGCTACCTGATTCACAAACGTATCGAGCGTGCCAAGCAGCTTTTGCGCTCCGGTGAACCTGTTGCGCAGGTCGCGCTCATGGTTGGGTTCAGCGACCAGAGTCACCTCAACTTGCACTTCAAGCGCCTCCTAAACATTACGCCCGGACGCTACGCCAAAAGTCAATTTCTTCCAAGAAAAACGCTTTAACTACCGCCAAACTGATGTATGACGTTCGACACCAAGATTGCCGTTGTGCTCCGGGATGACCTCGAGACTTGGCAAAAGCTCAACGTGACCGCCTTTACGGTGAGCGGTATAGCGGGTACGGTTGCGGGCATTTTAGGCGAGCCGTACAGGGACGCGAGCGGCGTTATGTACCTGCCGATGATCGTTCAGCCTATCCTGATCTATGAGGCAGACGCGGAAAAGCTCCGCACCGTCTATACCCGCGCGCGTAGTCGCGGCCTCGACTTCAGTGTGTTTACCGAAGCGCTGTTCGCAACGTCCAACGACGAGGCTAACCGCGCCGCTGTAGCGGCCCTCCCGAGCGACCGGCTACCGCTGGTCGGCATGGCGATGCGCGGCGAACGCGGCACCATCGACAAGGTTTTCAAAGGCGTGGCGCTTCACAAATGAACCGATTTACCGACATCTTGCCGCTGTTTGCTACTCACTGTTTGGGGCTGAACACGTGAAACGCGTCAACTACGCCTGGGTTGTCTTAGGACTTTGCTTTTTCGGGTTGCTGGCCGCTCAGGGTGCGAGGCTCTCGTTCGGCGCTTTTGTCGCCCCTTGGGAAGCGAGCTTCGGCGTGGACCGGGCGACCGTATCGTTCGTATCGTTTATCAGCTTTCTCGTCTACGGCTTCACCCAACCCGTGGTTGGGCGGCTGGTCGACCGCTTCGGGAGCCGTCTCGTCTTGTCCCTGAGCGTGCTGTTAGTAGGTCTGAGCCTCGCGGCGACAGCGTTTTCCCGTGGGATAGTGGAGCTTACGCTCATCTACGGGGTCGTCGCCTCGCTCGGGTTCGGCGGCGCGTCCGGCGTGGCCGCTAGCGTCGCCGTGACCCGCTGGTTTAACACCAACCGGGGTCTCGCCTTCGGCATCATCGAGGCGGGCATGGCCGCGGGGCAGTTCGTCCTCGTACCGACTTCACTGGTACTGATTAACACGCTAGGCTGGCGTGGGGCGATGCTTGCGCTGGGTGGGTTTGGCGTGCTCGTTGTTTTTCCCCTGCTCCTGCTGCTGCTACGCTCCACCCCGGAAGCCATAGGCGCGCGTCCTTACGGGGAGGGTGAGACCCATAACGCCCAGCTGAACAAGTTCAGCGTGGAAGCTCAGCCGCCACCTACTGATGCGGGCAGCCCCAATTTACGAGCGGTTTTCGGCTCTCGAGCCTTTTGGGGGTTGGCGTTGCCATTTTTTATCTGCGGCGTCACGACCACCGGCATGATCGACACGCATTTGGTGCCGTTCGCTCACGACCACGGCTTCAACACCGGCGTAGCGGGTACCGCTGTCGCTCTCCTGGCCGCGTTCAACATCGTAGGCACGTTGGTGTCGGGGCCGCTCGCCGACCGTTTCGACAACCGCCGTATCTTAGGGGCGCTCTACTTCACCCGCGCGCTGTCACTGCTTCTTCTGTTGGCGGTCGATCAGCCGGGGTTGCTGTTCGCGTTCGGCGTCACCTTTGGGCTGGTGGATTTCGCAGTGCTCGCGCCCGTGAACGTGCTCACCTCGCGCTATTTCCACGGGCAGTCGATAGGGTTTATGTTCGGCGTGTTGTCGCTGTTTCATCAAGTTGGGTCGGCAGTCGGAGCCTATGTGCCTGGACTTCTCTATACACTCACCGGCAGTTATACGGTGTCGTCTGTTATTGCTACGTTCGGTTTGCTGGCTGGGGCGGCGCTGAGTATAAGTTTGCCAAGCACAAACATATCTCGACGACAGTCACTCCCAACAGGGGCGTCGTAAAACGGTGAATCCTCAGCGCAGGTTCTTGCGCGAACTCTAGCGTGACTTCTGTAAAGGGAATTATTCGTGGGACGCCTTATGGGCTGGTCTCACTGTCTAAAGCG
>CADCWP010000072.1:2722-8521 GCA_902806425.1 uncultured Truepera sp. | reverse complement strand
CACGCCTTATGAGCAGCTTTGTCCAGGTCCATTAAGCGCCTAGGTGTGACACGACAAGACGCTTGCCTCGGCAGGACGGAGGTCCCTACGCCACCCAACTCTCCCCCCCTAGCGTTAAGAACCTCTTCTACAGCGAACAAGTGAATGACACCACGAGCCTGCTGCCACGAATAGTTGTGGTAGATCATGTGTGCCCGCTGCGAGGAGAAGACTCAGATGTTGTCGGGGTGGTTGTCTCTACGGTCGCCGTTGACATGATGTACCACCTCACCCGGATGTAGAGGACGACCGAGCTTCCACTCGGCGACAGCTCGGTGCTCGTAGTAGTGCTCACCCGTCCGGGGGTCCGAGCGCTGCTTGTAACCTAGCAACTTCCGAACACCTGCGAGTAGAACATCCATACCCTATAATAGCAGATGACTAGTCTGACTAGCTAGCACTTGTGAGGTGAGTATGGAGAGAGTATGGCAGTTACAGGACGCTAAAAGCCGCTTTTCCGAGGTGGTCGAAAAGGCTATATCCGGGGAGGCACAGGTCGTCACCAAGCGCGGCAAGAGGGTGGTAGTGGTCGTCGACTATAGGCGCTACCTCGAGCTGATGGGTCAGACCAAGAGCCTGCTCGAGGTGTTGCGGGGGGAACCGCCTTATACCGATGCGCTGGTCGTTGAACGGGATATGCCGCTAGGTCGTGAGGTGCGCTTCGAGTGAGCTATCTGCTCGACACGCCCGTGGTGTGGGAGGCGAAGCGATCAGAGCCCGACACGAAGGTGCTCGCCTGGCTAGCAGAGCGACCTCTTACAAACGTCTACCTATCGGTGCTCACCTTAGGAGAACTCCAAGAAGGAATCGCCGCTGTAGATGATCCCGACGAAGCGCGCGCCTTAGGGAGGTGGCTCGAGCAGCTCCGGCAGAGTTTCGCTGGTCGCATCTTGGACATTACGCCCGAAGTCGCTGCTACCTGGGGGCGGTTGCGGGCCAACGTCCGGACGCAAGCTCAGACGGCCGCGGCGGTAGACCTGCTACTGGTGGCCACTGCTGTAACGCACGGCCTGACGCTGGTCACCCGGAGCAGTGTCACAGGTGAGCTAGGGCCGGTCGGGACGTTCGACCCTTGGCGATAGTTCGGAAAAGGCTTTCTGCCTGCTCAAGCCCGCGCCACGCCTCCCCAACCTCCAATCTGGTCTACGATGCGCTTAACGAAAGGGGTGAGACATGGCGGGTTTCAAGGTGATGAGCTGGAACGTGGAAAACCTTTTCCAACCCGGCGGGGAGGTGAGCCCCGGCAAGGTCATGCAGGTGTCCGAGTACGAGGCAAAGCTCGAGTACCTGACGGGAGTCATCTCAGACGTCGCACCCGACGTGCTCGCCTTGCAGGAACTCGGCGGCGACGAAGCAGCCGTCGAAAAGTCGCTCACCGACCTCTCCAACCGCTTGCCGGACGGCTACCCTCACTTGGCGATGTCCAACCATCCCGACGGCCGCTCCATCCGGGTCGCGTTCCTCTCCAAACAGCCTATCGTAGAGCGCGACGACGTTGTCGCCTTCGCCGATGGGGAGCTGTCCCAAGTAGCCAACTGGGCTTCACGACCACCCGTTAAGCGGCTCGGGCGCGGGGCACTTCGCATCGACGTCGAGCCCGCCCAGGGCGTCCGTGTTCGGCTCGTCACGCTCCACCTGAAGTCGAAACTCATCACCTACCTCTCGAACGGTGACTTCACGCGCTTCAGCCCAACCGACGAGAACGAGCGCGCCATCGGTGCTGGCCTGGCACTCCTGCGCAGAACTGCCGAAGCGGCGACCGTGCGGATCTACCTCAACGACCTGATGACAGCCGGCGGCGGCGTGCATACCGTCGTGCTCGGGGACCTAAACGACGAGCCCAAGGCAGCGACCTCGCAGCTGCTCGTCGGGCCGGAAGAAAAGGACGTCACGTCACAGGACAAGGGCGACACCGCCCGCCTTCACAACCTTATGGCTGCCCTTCCGCGCCGCGGCGGCATGGAGAACGACAAGTGGTTCTTGCCCGAGGGCGAGCGCTTCACGCGCATTTACGAGGGCCAGGGTGAGCTCATCGATCACATCTATGTCAGCAAAGGGCTGCTCGGCGAGACCAAGGACCTGAAGGCGGACCAGTGGCGGGTGCGGGAGGTCCGCAGTTTGGTCGACGGTATCCGGGGTGAGAGCGTAGGGAACAACGCAGGCGCGCGCGTCGGCAAAGAGCAGCCCGATCACGCGCCAGTTTACGCGAGCTTCGATCTGTAAGCGGAGTGAAGATCCTTAGCTTAAACTACCTAGGGTTTTGCTCCTCGATGATTCTTCCTGCTTCGGTGCTGATGGTGTTCTCGATCTGCTTTTTCAACCCTGGGTAACCCGTACCTGGAAGCTCTAGACCGCTCAAGAAGTCGTACCGGCCCAACGTGTCCAGCGCGTGCTGCGCCGCTTCCAGGGGGTCTACACCTGCCTGAACGAGGGCTTCAAAACGTATGAGGCAGAGGTCGGATAGCAGCAGCGGAAGGGCTCTGAGGACGAGCGACAGGTCGGCCGCGGTTTCTTGTTGCCCGGTTGCAGTTTGGTCGGCTAGGTCGTCGTAGTGCATAGCAGATAGTACGTTCACAGCGGCAGCTAAACCCGCCTTCGGGTAACGAGCCGCCGACCATTCGGAAGCTGAACTCGCGCCTAGCTCGCCGTTCGACCCTTGCGGCGTGCGAGTCGCTTTGGTTGGTTATGTGTCGAAGTGCTTGACATTAATCTGACCCGTACACCCTATACCTAAGGGGCTTCGAAGCCCCTGCCGAACGAAAGGATGTGCCACCTATGACACACCTCGTCAGATTCGCTCTTGTTCTTACCCTTACGCTTGTCGGCGCGGCTTACGCGCAACCCCTTAGCCAAGCTCACGCCCACAACGACTATGAGCACAAACGCCCCCTTTTAGACGCCCTTGACCACGGCTTCACGAGCGTCGAAGCGGACATCTGGTTTGTCTTTGGCGAGCTGTTCGTGGCTCACGACGCCCACGAGATTGAGATGGGCCGCACCCTCGAGTCGCTCTACCTGAACCCCTTGCGGGAGCGCGTCCGGGAAAACGGCGGCAGGGTCTACACCGGGAGTGAGAAGCCCCTAACCCTGCTCATCGATATCAAGACGCAGGATGAAGCGACCTACAGGGCGCTCCACAACGTTCTGGCCGGATATCAAGACGTGTTGACCCGGTACCGTGACGGCGAGGTCAAGCAGGGTACCGTGACCGCCATCATCTCCGGCGAACGCCCCCGTGACTTGATGCAAGCGCAAGCGGTACGCTACGCAGGGTACGACGGTCGGATCGAAGACCTGGGTACGGACACCCCGGCCAGCTTCATCCCCCTGATCAGCGACAACTGGACGGACCTTTTCACCTGGACGGGTGAGGGCGAGATGCCTACGGCCGAACGGGGGGAACTCGAGCGGATCGTCAAGACCGCACACGCGAACGGCCAGCGGGTCCGCTTCTGGGCCACGCCGGACGAAGCGGGAGGGGCGCGCGAGGCGCTCTGGCAAGTTCTTAGCGAGGTCGGGGTCGACCACATCAACACCGATGACCTGGCGGGCCTCGAAACCTTCCTGCGTCGCGGTGACGCTGCCAGCGCGCCGTAGGGGCGGTTGTTTCAGAGGGCCGGTGGGTGATCCACCGGCCCTCTCCCGTGTTGCGTCATCCTTATGCACACCTGACATAAATGGTGTTATGTAAAGGTGCATGTGATACACTTCGTTTAGAAATCGGAGGTAGAAATGGGCCTATTCGACAACCTGTTAGGCAACGCTTCAGAGGTCAACACCAGCAGTCTCGAGAGCGAGTTCGCAACCCTGCTTATTAACGGTGAGCAGATCGAGCACGCCTACCGGCTCTTCCGCGACCTGATCGTGTTCACCAACAAGCGCCTCATCATGATGGACAAGCAGGGCCTCACGGGGAAGAAAAAAGAGTTTCTATCTATTCCCTACAGCAACATCACGAAGTTCTCCAAAGAAAGCGCGGGGCGCTTCGACGTCGACGCCGAGATCAAGGTATGGGTCAGGGGCGACCCCGGCCCGCTCCAGTTCGAGTTCCGTAAAGACAAGAACGTCGATGACGTCTACCGGGTCCTGAGCGCCTACATCCTGAAGTAACTATGACGGAACTCGCTAAAGTAGCCCCCTCAAGCCTTTTACAGCGCACCCGCGACCTGGCGACGATGAGCGAGGACGAGCTTAGGCGCTTTTCTAGTGAAGCGGCCAGAGATCGAGATGATGCGGCGTTATGGGCGTTGACCGAAGCGCATCTGACCCTGCACGGCTCATCAGGGTCTAGGGTATCGAATCACACCCTGTCGGCCTACCGCCACGCCATCTCCGGGCTACTCGAAGACTGGCAGGGCGAGAACCTGCTGCGCCCCTCCCGGAACGCCGGGGTGCTATGGGTACGGGAGTTGGAGGGCCGCTTCAAGTCCGCTTCCGTTCGTGTCCATCTCGCTGGAGCCAAAGCCTTGTATGCAGCTTTCAGGTGGTCGGGGGCAACCGACGCCGCGCCGTTCGCGGACGTCAAGGTGGCGGTCGACAAAACGCCCTCTTGGGAGAAACGCGACGCCTATACGAGCACCGAGGTGCATTGGCTCGAGCGGTGCAGCGAGGGGCCGACTCTGCTCGTCATCCTTCTAGGTGCTCATGCGGGACTACGGGTGTCGGAGATGACGGCGCTGAAGTGGGAGCATGTGAACCTAGGCGACGGCACGCTCAGAGTAGTCGCTGGGAAGGGCGGCAAGTCAGCGCGGGTCTACCTGACGCCGACCCTTATTCAGGCGCTCGAGGCCGTCGCTTTAGAGGAGCGTAGCGGGTACGTGCTGCCTTGCCGGTCGAGACAAGCCGTGTACGAGCGGCTCGAGGTGGCGTGCAGACAAGCCAAGGTCAAGTTCAAGGGTGTTCACGCCTTAAGGCACGCGTCGGGTACAAGACTGAGGGATGAGACGGGCGACCTGGCGCTGGTGGCCGATCATTTGCGACACTCGAGTTTGGACACCGCTCGGGGCTACGCCAAGGCCAACAACGTGCAGCTCAAACGGGCGCTCGGGGAGTGGTGAGGGAGCCGAAGCAACCTCGGATATGGCGGAGTACGCTCGACCAACCGCTTAAGACAACGTCGTCGCCTAGCTCAGCAGATGAAGCTACCGTTTGAGCCACAGCTATGACCAAAAGGACAACCAGGTCGTTATAGGTCTTATTGCCGATACGCACGGCTTGCTTCGGGCCGAAGCGCTTGAGCCTCTACAGGGCACCGACCTCATCATCCACGCTGGTGATGTCGGTCGTGAGGACATCTTACAGACGCTGGCGCGTTTGGCTCCGGTCCACGCGGTGAAAGGCAATGTGGACCGCGGGGAGTGGGCAGAAAAGTTAGCACGCGACGCGCTGGTCGAGGTAGGCGGGGTCAGCCTTTACGTCTATCACGGTCACGAAGAACCCCGGCTCGACCCCGCCGCGGCTGGCTGTAGGGTGGTGGTCAGGGGCCACTCGCATAAACCTGAAGTTGAGGAACTAGGAGGCGTCCTCTACCTCAACCCAGGGAGTGCCGGGCCAAGACGCTTTAAGCTGCCAATCACGGTTATGCGCCTCTACATCATGGGAAGCGAGCTGAAGCCCGAGTTGGTCCACTTGAGCTAAGTCGAGCCGGATTAAGCTTGTCCAACGCTTAAGTTGACGCGAATCGCGCCGAGTAGACTGAGGGCTTCGAGCAGCGCCTGCTTGAGCTGAGCGACGGAGTCGTAGCAGCGCCGGGGAAGCAAG
>CADCWP010000072.1:0-2712 GCA_902806425.1 uncultured Truepera sp. | reverse complement strand
TCCTGAGTTGCTCGTTTTCCTCAGTACTCAGCGTGAGATGTTGGCTTTTGCCTGCCATACCCCATCATGAACGAACTAAGGATTGGCGAAGCTTAGTAACTGCTCCGTCTGTAGCACTGTCCTTGCTTTTTTCGGTCTTTCAACGAGTGTCTCGGTTACGCCAACAATAACAAACGAAATCTCGACGCCTTCATCGGAACGTACGGCTTGTTTACCAGGCAGCTTGAACGCACCCAATGCAGCTAGTGCGCCTTCGACTTTGGTCAGATGGGCTGGGTATGCCCGAGGAGCAAACCGGCGGGTGTGTTCATCTTCTTCCCCGGCTTCAGTTCGGGGAGTGCCTGGTCGTATCAGGTGCCGTGTGTGGCGCAGAACTTCTTGCGCTTGAGTGTGCAAGAGAGCGTGTCAGACCGCTAAACATCATTATCGCTCAGAAGTCGACCGGCCCGTCCGCCCGGCGTTCGTGCCGCCTCGACTGTGGCACCCGGCCCTGTAACACCTCCGCGCCCCGGCCTATCTTGGGCAGGTTGTTCGAGGTCCCCAGCAACTCGCCCACGGCGTTTTTGCGTCGCGCTGAGGATCGTTCTTGACGACGCTATAAAGGAGACTTGCGATGCCCCTAACCCTTTCCCGCGTGCACCACGTCGGCATACTCGTGAACGACTTCGACCACTCTCTGGCGTTCTACAACAAGCTTTTAGGCAAGGAGCCCACGATCAGCACCGTGGTGGAAGGCATCGGCGAGTTCGACCGGCAGGTCGAAGCCGAGGGGGCGCGGGCGCGCGTCGCCTTCTACGACGTCGACAACACGTCCGTGGAGCTTATCGAGTTCACACAGCCCAAGGAACCCCGCGCCGCCGACGGCGACGTCCCCCACGTCGCCGGTCACAAGCACCTGTGCTTCTTGGTTGACGATTGTAGGGCCGCGTATGAGGAGCTCAAGGCTGAAGGGCACGACTTCATCGCCGCGCCGTGCGACTTCGGCGAGCGCAACCAGGACCTCAAGAACGTCGTCTTCGCCTACTTCCGCGACCCTGATGGCAACGTGCTGGAGATCCTAGAAGACCCTAAACAAAAAGGCTTGCTGAGTCGGACCGCACAGGCGGTGGGCCTGAGCTGACGGTCACCGGGGACGGCGTGCGTGGCTCTATAATAAGCTTGAGGGTGAGAAGGGACGCGAACCCCTCCTGTTTAGGACGCCGCACAAAGGCGATGGTAGGACAACCGTTTACTCCTTAAGTGGGTCGTGTCCCCAGTTCATCAGCGAGTAGCGCCAGCGGGTATCCTCCACGTCGCCCTCGGGCCTCTGCGCCAGGTGTCGATGCACGTACGACACCACCTTGCGTATGTGCTTCACGTCATCGTCGCTGTAGTCAGCCTGTTTCTTGTCCAGCAGCTCGACAATACGCCGTCCCGAGGCGTGCCCGGTGGACTCCTCGTCCTCACTTTCCTTCCAGCCCACCGCTTTGGAGTCGTCCGTCTCGAGCCACCGCTCCAGTTCTTTGGGCGTCATGTTGACGGCATCTTTGAACTCCTTGACAGCGTCCTTGGCGTCGGTTGTCGCCATCATTCGCCTGCCCTGGTGAGTGCTTCGGGCTTGTGCGCCGCCCTTTTGCCGCTCTTGTCGCTTTCGACCAGGTAGTGCGGCTCCTCCTTCGAGGCGGCCACGTGGTGGCCGTCAATGTCGGTCGCCTCGGTCAGCTTCTCAACCACCTTGCCGGTCGTCTTGCCCCCCGAGGTGTTCCATTGGACCTTGTCGCCCTTACTGAAGCTTTTAACCATAGACGTACTCCCCTCTGGAAGAGCGTATAGAGCCCGGCGGTGGCCCGCAGTAGGCCCGCCGCCACTCTCGCAGGGGGTGTCCGCTAAGGGCAATTATCGCCGCCAGCCCGAAGAGCGAGCGGCGCTTGGTACCCACCCGCACAGCACCCCGCTAAGAGGTCGCTTCATCAAAGACTTGGTAGCGTGCCTTGCCCCCCGCTTTTGCCTGGTACATCGCCCTGTCCGCGGCGTCGAGCAGGTCGCGCGCACGCACGTGCTCACCCGAAAGGACGACGCCGATGCTCGCACCCACGCGTACCTCCCGCCCCGCCACGTTGATCGATATAGCCAGGTCACGCACCAGCCGTTCGGCCAGTTGCGTGGCGTCCTCTCTCCGGGAAAGGTGCTCGAACAAGATGACGAACTCGTCACCGCTCAAGCGGGCTACCGTGTCGCTGCCGCGCACGCACCGCTCGAGCTGCCGCGCGACCGTCACCAGCAGGTTGTCGCCGATGGCATGTCCTAGGGTGTCGTTGACCGCCTTGAAGCCGTCGAGGTCTATGTAGAGAACCGCGAAGCGGAAGGCGGGGTCACGCGAGGCGTAGTTGACCGCCTGCTCGAGCCGGTCTTTGAACAGCTCGCGCCCGGGCAGGCCGGTGAGCGCGTCGTGCAGCGAGGCGTGGCGCAGCTGCGCTTCGGTCCGCTTCATGTGGGTGATGTCGGTGAGTGAGCTGACCACCGCGTAGGGCGTACCCTCGTAGAGCCGCCAGAGTGGCTGGCTGTTGACCAGCACCCAGCTCAGCGTGCCATTGGGTTTGTGAACCCCTATCACGACGCCCTCTTGTGCCTCGCCGGTGCGCAGGGCGGCCATCGCCGGGTGCGACGTGTCGGGGAAAGGGCTGCCGTCCTCATAGACCATGCGCCAGCGGGCATCGAGCGGCGTTTGTTCTA
>CADCWP010000071.1 GCA_902806425.1 uncultured Truepera sp. | reverse complement strand
ACGGCAGCGCCACGCTGGTGCAAACGCTCATGCAGCACGATCTGGTAGACCTTTATCGGTTGCTCGTCTACCCGGTCGTCCTGGGCAAAGGCAAGCGCCTGTTTAAGGAGGGTATCCCTGCGACGCTAAAGCTTCGGACATCACAGCCCTTCAGCTCAGGGGTGGTGGCGCTCGTCTATGAACCGGAACGGAAATAATCACTGCCGCATTCCGTAAACGTGTCTGATGCCTCTGGGCGCGCAAAAATCACGGACACGCCACTAGAAGCGCCATCCGCTACGATAAACGGGGGGGCGACCTCTCGAGCGATTGGGCTGCTCGCCTCCGTTGGCCTGTGCTTATGACAGACCCTACCCTAGCTACGCCCGCTGCGTGAACTCGAGGTACACCTCTAGCTTCTCCGCCGCCGCCCCCGAATTCAGCAGGTCGTCGGCGAGCGCGATCCCGGCTTCGATATCGGCCGCCTTGTCCGCCAAGTAGAGCGCCGCGCCTGCGTTTAGGAGAACCACATCACGTTTGGCCCCGTGAATCTCACCGTTTAGGAGCGCGCGGATGGTGACGGCGTTCTCCTCCGGCGTGCCCCCCGCAAGCTCGAGCCGGTCGTAAAACCCCAAGCCCACATGCGCCGGATGCACGGTGTAGCTGCGGATGACACCGCCTTCGTCCAGCTCGGTTACGCGCGTCTCACCGCACACCGTCAGCTCGTCGATGCCATCGCCGTACACGACCATCGCCCGCTCGACCCCGAGACCGGCCAGAACGTGTGCGAGCGGTTCGGTGAGCGCGGGGTCGTAGACGCCCAGAAGCTGCCGGTTAGCTCCGGCCGGATTCGTAAGCGGCCCCAGCGAATTAAAGATAGTGCGCGCCCTAAGATCGGCCCGGATCGGCGCAACGAACTTCATCGCCGGGTGGTGGGCGCGGGCGAAGATAAAGGCGAGCCCAACCTCCTCGACGCTTCTAGCAAGCCTTTCGGGGGTCGCCTCGAGCTTCGCCCCCAGAGCTTCTAGAACATCCGCCGCGCCCGATTTGCGCGTGACCGCCCGGTTGCCGTGTTTGGCGACCTTGACCCCACCGGAGGCCAGCACGAACAGGCTCGCCGTGCTGATGTTAAAGGTGTTGACGCCTGTTCCACCCGTGCCGCAGGTGTCGAGTAACGGGCCGGACACCCTGACCGGCACCTTGACGGCGCGCCCCCTCATGGCGCGGGCAAAACCGATGATCTCGTCTACAGTCTCGCCGCGCGTACGGAGCGCCGCTAACAGCGCCGCCGCTTGCATCTGGCTGAGTTCCCCGTCCATAAGGTGCCCCATCACCATTTCAGCGCGTTCTTGAGACAGCGTTTGACCGTCGAACACGTCGCCCAAAAGAGGTTCTATGTCGAAGGGGGTGTTAGTGGGCGTGGTTTGGGTTTCGTTTTGTGTCACGTCGTCTCTCCTCACAGGCACCCTCGAAATAGGCGCGCTCGTAGTGGTACAGGGGATTTTTGATGCGTCCGGCGACAGCCGGGTGAAAGAGGGGTCGTTTAGGCGCCAAAAGCAGCGGGTGCAGACCGAGAACAAGGCCGACCCCCGGCTTTCTAAAAAGCTCGTACACCCGCCACTGCGCCCGCCCCGCCGCGAACGCCTTTTTTTGGTAGTCGCCGCCCAGCTGCCGCGCTGCGTGGTACGCCAAAGCGCGCGGCGCACGGCGAAACCCTAACCC
Source organism: uncultured Truepera sp. (assembly GCA_902806425.1). Lineage (GTDB taxonomy): Bacteria > Deinococcota > Deinococci > Deinococcales > Trueperaceae > Truepera. The sequence goes on along the minus strand of CADCWP010000071.1, from coordinate 6,838 downwards.
CAGCGCCCGCAGTTTAAGCGCCAAGTGTGGGTCCTCCCCACCGTAGCCGACAAAGCGAGGATCGTAGCCGCCGACCTGACGAAACGCCCACGCTGGGACGCTCGTATTCGCCCCGGTAGCGTTGATCCATAGGGCACGGCTGCCTATACTGAAGGTTCTCTCGAACGGCTCCCTGTGGCTACCGTTACGCAGCGCGCCAGGAAGCTCGAGCCGCCCGACCACGACACTCCGGGGGAAGCGCGCGTGGGCTTCGAGATGTTCCTCCAACGCCCTTGGTGCCAGCAGACAGTCGTCGTCGCTGAAGAGCAGCACGTCACCCTTTGCGCGTTCGGCACAAAGGTTGCGGGCGCGCGCCGCGCCGAGTTTTTGGGGTGGCGTGAGCACGCACAGGGCAAACGGGACGCGCATACCCGCCAGCCACTCACGCGTACCGTCCGTCGAACCGTCGTCGCAGACGATGACCTCGAACGCACCCTCGGAGAGCGTCTGCGCCGCGAGCGACGCCAACTTTTGCTCCAGCAGCTCCCGGCGGTTATATGTCGGGACCAGCACGCTCAGCTTCATACCTTGATTCATACTCTGGTTCATACTTCGACGTCGTAGGAGAGCGCGAGTTCGTCCCCCGGCCTCCCGCGGATACCCCAGTTGGCGCGCGGCGTCTCAATGAGGTTGACCTCCAGGTCGTTCACGTCATAGTTGAGCTCGGCTGCAAACCGTTCAAAAAGCAGCCGGATCAGCCTCTTTTTCGCCGCCTCCGAGCGCCCCTCGAACATATAGATTTCCACTATGGTGTAGTGAGCCGAGCGGTCCGACGGAAAGATGAAGTCGTCGGCGGTGAGCGGGAAAAACCGTTGGAACCGTTTTTTCACAGGTAAGGCCAGCGCGTACACCAAACAGCTGTGAACGACCTCGGAAAGTTTGGGTCTGCACATCCCCAAATTCGAGGCTAGCGCGTAGACTTTAACCTGTGCCATGTGAGCGTTACCCCTTCCGAATGTAGATACGCCTCTAAGCTGTAGCCGAACGTTGCCAGATTGTTTAACAGCGCGTGCGCCGCCTCGAGCGCGTACACCGCTTCATCAGCTTCTAAATGTCCCTCTTGTAGAGCAGCAAGATACTCGTCTGTATCGAGAATTTCGGCCCGCTCGCCGTCGAAAACCAGTACGTCTAAGTAGTGGTCTCGTACGGTCCAGCGCTCGCCCCGTTCGGAAACCTGCACGATGTCGAGGTAGTAGTCGAACGGGTTTTCAGGTCGATAAGCCTCGCGGTAGCCGAATCTGGAGACCTCTATACCCAACCGGGGAAGCACATGGCTCTCCCGGCACCAAAGCTTCGGGTGCCTCACTTCATCAAAAAGCGCGAGGTAAGAAAGCCCGTTGGACGTTTCGGAGAGGTACTCGAGCGCCTCGACCTCGCCGCCCTGCTTATGGACGCACCGCCGGTCCGCCAGCACATAGGTGTACTCCCTTACCGGATGCATTAAAAGGCGACCTCGAGCCCCACCGCACTCCGAAGCCAAGCCCGCAGGCTGTATCCGCAACTCCCAAGCCCGTTTAGAAGCGTGTGCGCCGTTGTTAAGGCAAACTCAGCTTCAGCGGCGGTTAAAAGTCCGTCGGCTCGAGCCCCCAAGAACTCATCCGTATCCAAAATCCGCGCTGCTTTTCCCTCGGTGATGATGACGTCAAGGTACAAGTCGCAGCTCGTCCAGAACGTTTCCTGCACATCGAACGTCATCACGTCGACGTAGAAGTCGTACCAGGCGTATTCGCTTCCCGGATGATGCTCCCAGCGGTTGACCTGAAGCCCCAGAGCGGGCAACAGATACGCCTCCATAGCCGCGATGTGCGGATGGTCCACAAGGGGCCGCGCCATGTAGAGCCAGCCGTCGCCCTGCTCGAAGCAGTCCACCGGATACGAACCCCGGTCAATCGTGTGCGTCTTCGCCCGGAGGTCGTAACGCGCAACTTTCGGCGCGTGCACGCTCAGCAGATGTCCAAAAAGTTCTTGAGCATCGCCTTGCCGGTGTCGGTCAGCACGCTTTCCGGATGAAACTGCACACCCCAGACCGGGTACTCGGTGTGTCTGAGCCCCATCACCACGCGCTCGCCAGCCTCATCAACCCAGGCGTTGGCCGCTAAAACCTCGGGCAAGTTGCGGACGATCAGCGAGTGGTAGCGCGTCACCGTGACCTGTTCGGGCAGACCGTCAAAAACACCCGTGCCGTCGTGCGAGACCACGCTCGTCTTACCGTGCATGATCAGCGGTGCCCGCTCGACCTTGGCTCCGAACGCCGCGCCGATGCTCTGATGCCCCAAGCACACGCCCAGAACCGGGGTCCGCGCGCCGTAGCGCCGAATGACCTCGACGGAGTGGCCCGCTTCAGCAGGCGTACACGGTCCCGGTGAGACGACGATGCCGTCGGGGTTCAGAGCGTCGATGTCTGAAAGCTCGAACTGGTCGTTGCGCCAGACAATGGGCTCGACGCCGAGTTCGCCCAAGTACTGCACCAAGTTATAGGTGAACGAATCGTAGTTGTCGATGACGAGAACGCGTTTCACTGCGCCTCCGTTCTTAAATCAAGAATGAAACTGGCCGCAGCGGGTCGCTCTTGCCAACCATGTTTGGCATAGTACGAACGCTCGTACGACGCTTTTGTTCTAAAGTTTTCGAGGTGCAAGCGTCCACAGCCACGTGTTCTCGCTTCTTCCTCAACGCGTTCTAAAAGCGCGGTGCCGATTCCTTCACCACGCCTTGATGACTTGATAAAAAGCTCGCTGATAAATCCCTCGTGCCGCGACATCATCGGTTGCCAGTGCACACTACAGTAGCCGATAATGTGCCCGCTATCTTCCGCAACCAGCAGTGTGTGGCGATCACTGCTTGTAATGATAGCTACGTGCTGCTGTGCGCGCCGCAACGTCACAGCGGGCAATTCTTTGGTAATGCTCGAGAACTCACCCAGCTCCCGCACGAGGTCGGCTAGCGGTTGGGCGTCCTCTACTTGAACAGAGCGGATGACAACCCCCATGCTTACGCAAGCCCTTCGGTCGCCAGCTCAACCGCCCGCACAAGCGCCGCAAGCTTGTTCATGCTCTCCTGATACTCGAACTCGGGGTCGGAATCCGCAACGACGCCGCCTCCGGCTTGAAGGTGAATTTTACCATCCGTGATTACCGCTGTTCGGAGGGTAAGCGCCATGTCCATCGCGCCGGAGACCGACACGTAACCGAACGCGCCCGCGTAGGGGCCGCGGCGCGTGGTCTCGAGTTCATCGATGATCTCCATCGCCCGAATTTTGGGTGCGCCCGAAGCGGTACCCATCGGCAGCGTCGAGGCGAGCGCGTCGAGCGGTGTTTTGCCCTCAGCCAGTGTGCCTTCAACCGTCGAGACGATGTGCATGACGTGGCTGTAGCGTTCGACGTACATCAGGTCAGTGACCTTTACGCTGCCGAACGCGCATACCCGCCCGAGGTCGTTGCGGCCTAGATCGACGAGCATAATGTGCTCGGCGCGTTCTTTAGCGTCGGCCAACAGCTCGGTTTTAAGCGCTTCGTCTTCGGCGGCGTCCCGGCCCCGCCTGCGCGTCCCGGCAATCGGCAAGGTCTCAACGCGCTTGCCGTCACTCCGCACCAAGCTCTCGGGGCTGCTGGCAACGAGCGTCACCGGGCCAAGGTCCAGGTACCCTAGGTACGGGCTCGGGTTGACGACTCTGAGGGCGCGATATAAGGCGAACGGATGGACACCCAGCTCGGCGCTCAGCCGCTGACTCGGCACGACCTGAAAGATGTCGCCAGCGTGGATGTACGCGACCGCCCTGGAGACGGCGTCCATGTACCCCTCTTTGGTGACGTTTGGCGTGAACGCGACGTGCCGCCCCGCCCGGTCGCCCGGCACTCCCGGCAGCGGGCCGCGCAGTTTGCGGTACAGGGTTTGGGTCAGCTCATGGGCTCTAGCCTCGTCGGCGTCGTTCCCGACCTCGGCGGCCGCGACCAAAAAGATGCGCCGCCGCAGGTGATCGAAGATAATCAGCGCCTCGGGTTCGATAAAGAGCAAGTCGGGGACACCCAGTTCGTCGGGGTTGCTGTCGGGAAGCGTTTCATAGGTGCGGATGAGATCGTAGGAAGCGTAGCCGACCATCCCGGCCCAGAAGTCGGGCAGCGCCGGGTCGGGGTCGGCGTCCCGGACGGTCAGGTCCCAGAGCACGCGCAGGGGGTCGTCCGAACGGAATTCTTCGCTGGCCTGCGGGGTGGTGACGCGCACCGACCTGCCGCGCACCTCGACGCGGCGGCGCTCGCCGGTACCGATAAACGAGTAGCGGGCGACGCGCTCACCCTGCTCAACGCTCTCCAAAAGAAAACTCGGGTGTCCGGCGACCTTGAGGTAGGCGGTCAGCGGGGTCTCGAGGTCGGCTAGGACCTCTTTGTACACAGGTTTGATACGTGGGGATGCAACAACAGAAGCGGTAATGGCAGAACTCCTTTTCAGGCTCGGGGGCGGTGACGACCAGCTATGACCAACTGGCTATGACACAAGCTTAGGTCAGAGACGCCATCGCTGAGGCTCGAGCTGAAAGGGCATGGCGGCAGTATAGCAGCTCAGCCGACTTTGGAACCCACTTTGGCAGGGTGCGCCGCGGTGGGGGCCGCCCAGTGAAAATAGCGCCAACCCAGATAGTTGAGCGTCAGCATCACGATCATCGCCAGCGCGTACCTAAACCCCGAGCCGATAACGAGCGGCACCACTAAGCTCGAGACGCCCGCGAAGAGCATCGTCTGCAAAAAGCCCTGCAAGGACGACGCCAGCCCCCGACTTTTCGGAAACAGATCGAGCGCGTAGAGCGTGATGATTGGCCCCTGGAGCGATACGCCGAGCGTATAGAAGACGATAGGCAGCACCGCCCACGGCACCTGCGGCGTAAAAAAGGTGGTGTAAACGAGGTTAAAGGCCGCGCCACCGAACATCAGCAGGTACCCGTAAGAGGCCGTGCGGTCGGCGGGAACGCGACCGGCGGTGAGGTTCACCAGCCACGACCCACCCACCAGACCGATGACAATGGGAACGAAAAGCCACGCGAAACCCGTCTCGGACACCCCCAGAACGCCCAGCACGAAGTCCGACGACGACGCGACGTAGACTAGAAACCCACCGAAGCCGAAGCCCAACGACAAGACGAGCGCCACGAAACGGGCGCTGCCGAAGATACTCATGTATGTGCGCGCGAGCGGTGCTGGGTGAAAGGGTGTGCGCGCTTCCTTGGCGAGGGTCTCCGGGAGTACAAACGTGCAAGCGGCCAGCAAAACCAGCCCGAACAGCGTCAGGAATACGAAGACGGACTGCCACCCGAAAAACCTGTGCAGGTAACCACCCAAGACGGGCGCGATTGCCGGGGCCAGCCCGAAGAGCATCGTGACCTGCGCCATCAGCTTGTGCGCCTCCGAGCCCTCAAAGCGGTCGCGGATAATCGCCCGCCCGACGATGATGCCCGCTCCCGCAGCAACCCCCTGGAGCATCCGAAATCCTAGCAGCAGGCCGAAACTTGGGGCCAGCGCGCAGCCGAGCGCGGCGGCTGTATAAACGGTGAGCGAGACCAGGATGACCGGACGCCGCCCGAACGAGTCGGACAACGCGCCGTGAAGGAGCATCATCAAGGCCATCGCCACGAGGTAATAGGTCAGCGTCCCCTGCACCTGCAAAAGGCTCACGCCGAAGTGCTCGCCTATCGCCCCGAACGACGGAAAATAGGTGTCTATCGAAAAGGGGCCGAGCGCTGCCAGCCCGGCCAGGATAAGCGTAAGTCGTGAGCCCTTCACCACCACCCCTTTCACCACCTCCGTGAACGCGCCCCGGCGTCCGTACCGCACTCTATCCTCAGAAGTTTAGGGGGTGATGTTTTTAGGGAGCACCCTCGGAGGGTAACCACCGTCACGCGCCTAAAGGCTTCGGTAACGGCTTAGGATGCTCTATAGTCCGCATAACGATTGGAGGATTTTATGACTACCTCTACACGCAACCAACGCCTCGGGGTCGGTCTAATAGTCGTAGGTGCAGTTCTTCTGCTCGGGTCACTGTTCGGTTGGAATTTCGGCCTGGCGCTGTGGCCGCTGTTTATCTTTGTTCCTGGCGTCCTTTTGCTGCTCGCCGCAATCGGGACTGCGGTCTCCGGACTGTTCATTCCCGGGTGCGTGCTCACCACCCTAGGGCTCATTTTTTTCGTTCAGGAGTTCACCGACCACTATGAGAGTTGGGCCTACGCGTGGGCGCTTTTGCCAGCGGCGGTAGGAGCGGGCTTGTTTTTGCACGGGCGGCGCTCCGGAAACACTGAACTGACGGGGCAGGGACGCCGTATGGCCGGTATAGCAGCGACCGTCTTCGTGGTCGGAGCTGTTTTTTTTGAGGGGTTTATCTTCGGTGACTTTACCGACACCTGGTTTTTCCGCACCGGCCTCCCGCTATTCCTTATTGCTACGGGAGCGTTTTTGCTGCTTAGACAGGGGGACGGCTCAAAGGATTAGTATCGAGCGGCCCGTTGAGCGATAGCACGGCTATTGCCGGAGCGTCAACGACCACGTTACTTGCTGTTTCGAAGGCGGCGGATGGTGGCAGCTGGGCTTTCGTTTAAAGTTATAGGCTCCTCTTCGTCAAGCCGTGCCAACACCTCTTGTAACGTCGGTCTTTCAGCTAACTGACGAGCTTCAGAAAGCGGATAGTCCGAAAGCGTCATCCCGAGTTCAGCGGCCTGCGCCTCGAGCTTGCGGTGTACAGCCAGTTGCAAAAGCAGTGAAGGCATAAGAAGCTAGAGCATGGCTTATTCACTGGACTTACGAGAGAGAATCGTAGC
>CADCWP010000070.1 GCA_902806425.1 uncultured Truepera sp. | reverse complement strand
CATCAAAGATGTTTTAAAGGACGAGCAAACGTTCTATAACTCGGAGGGTGTGTTAACGGGTGGTGAGGGTCGCCATCTCAAGGTTTTTGGGGACAGTTAAGCCCCCAATACTTAACCCTTGACGACGATATTCACCAACCGCCCCGGCACCACAATCTCCCGCACAATCTGTTTCCCCTCCACATGCCGCGCCACGTTCGGCTCGGCTTTGGCGGCGGCCAACACCGCGTCCTTATCGGCGTCTTTGGGCACCGTCACCTCACCGCGCCGCTTACCACCCACCTGCACGGCGATAATCACGGTGTCCTGCTCCAAGGCCGCCGCGTCATACTCCGGCCAAGCCTGCTGATGCACCGAATCCGCGTGGCCGCTGCGCTCCCACAGCTCGTCGGCTATGTGTGGCGCAATCGGGGCTAACAGCAGCAAGAGTTTTTCAATACCCTCGAGCCACGTCTCCGTCGCCGCCTGCTCCGGCTTGGCCTTGCCCATCGCGTTGGTCAGGGTCATCAGCTCGGCGATGGCGGTGTTAAAGCGGAGTTCAGCCAGGTCATCTGATACCTCTTTGACCGCGTGATGGACTGCCCGCCGTAACGCCTTCTCGCTCACCCTGTTCGTTGGGGTTGCCCTCTCCAGCGTTTCAGTGCCGGGTTCGGTAACGAGCGCCCACACCCGATTTAAAAAGCGCGCCACGCCCTCGATGCCGGTGCTGCTCCAGGGACCGCCCGCCTCCCACGGCCCGATAAACATCAGGTACGCCCGCACCGTGTCTGCGCCGTACTCGGCGACCAGATCGTCCGGATTGACGACGTTGCCGCGCGACTTGGACATCTTCTCGTTGTCCTCGCCCAAGATCATGCCCTGGTTGCGCAGCCGCGTGAAGGGTTCATCGCTCGTGATAAGGCCCAAATCTCGGATGACCTTGGTAAAAAAGCGAGCGTACAGGAGGTGCAAGATGGCATGCTCGACGCCGCCCGTGTATTGCTGGGCGGGCGTCCACTTGGAGGCCAACCCGGGGTCGAAGGGGCCGTCGTCTTTGTGCGGCGACAGAAAGCGGAACCAGTACCACGACGAATCGACGAAGGTGTCCATCGTATCGGTCTCGCGCTGGGCGGGGCCGCCGCACTCGGGGCAGGTCGCGGTTAAGAAGGCCGCGTGATACTTCAGGGGCGACTCGCCGGTGGGCATAAAGGCGACGTCGGTAGGCAGGACGACGGGCAGGTTCTCCTCCCGTTCGGGTACCAGGCCGCAGCTGTCGCAGTAGAGAAAGGGGATCGGCGTGCCCCAGGCACGCTGGCGGGAGATGAGCCAGTCGCGCAGGCGGTAGGTGACGGTGCCTTTGCCTAAACTTTCGGCCCCGAGCCACGCCGTCACCTTCTCGATTCCCTCGGGCGTGCCTTTGCCCGTCGGCGTCCCGTCGAACGGCCCCGAGTTGACCATAAAGCCGTCGCCGGTGTACGCCTCGGTCATGCCCCGGTCGGTGGGTACGGTGTCGGGTGTTTCGGAGATGACGGGGATAATCTCGAGCCCAAATTTGCGCGCGAACTCAAAGTCCCGCTCGTCGTGCGCCGGAACGGCCATGATCGCGCCCGTTCCGTAACCCATCATCACGTAGTCGGCGACCCAGATGGGGACCCGCGCCCCGTTTACCGGGTTGACCGCGTACGACCCGGTGAACTCGCCTGTCTTCTCCTTGTCGGTAGACCCCCGCTCGATCTCGCTTAAGTGCGAGGCGGCTTTGACGTAGGCTTCTACCGCTTCTTTGCGCTCCGGCGTGGTCAGCTTTTCGACCAGCGGGTGCTCGGGGGCCAGCACCATAAAGCTCACACCCCAGAGCGTGTCCGGGCGAGTGGTAAAGATGACGAAATCGCCCTCTTCGCTCCTAAACGTCACTTCGGCACCCTCAGAGCGCCCAATCCAGTTCGTCTGCATGAGCTTGACCTTTTCAGGCCAGTCCAACCGGGAAAAGTCCAGCAGTTCGTCGGCGTAGTCGGTGATCTTGAAGTGCCACTGCGGCATCAGGCGGCGCTCGATGAGGGCACCCGAACGGTCGCCGCGCCCGTTTACGACCTGCTCGTTCGCCAGCACGGTCTGGTCCACTGGGTCCCAGTTGACGAACGATTCCTTGCGGTAGGCGAGGCCGCGCTCAAACATCTTTAAAAAGAAAAACTGGTTCCACCTGTAGTATTCGGGGTCGCTGGTAACGACTTTTTTAGACCAGTCGAGCGAGGTGCCCATGCGGGCGAACTGCCGCTCCATGTGGGCCATGCGCTCATAGGTGAGCGTCGCCGGGTGGACGTTTTTCCCTTCCCGCGCAGCCTTGATGGCGGCGTTTTCGGCGGGCAAACCGAAGGCGTCGAAGCCCATCGGGAAAAACACGTTGAGGCCGTGCATCCGCTTGAAGCGGGCGTAGGCGTCGGGCACAGCGAAGGCGTACCAGTGGCCGATGTGCAGGTCGCCCGACGGGTAGGGGTACATGGTCAGGTAGTAAAAGGGCTCTCGGTCGCTGGTCAGGTCGGTTTCGTAGAGCCCCACGTCCGCCCAAGCTTGTTGCCATTTGGGTTCGATCTCCTGCGGGTTGTAGCGGTCGGAGCGGTAGGGGGCAGCGGGTTTGGCGTTGGTAGTCATGATGTCTCCACTATAAGTTTTGAGGTGGGGCGGTGTGGTGCCGCAAAGAAAAACCCTAACCTTAGGGGTCAGGGCGACGGGGCAGCGTACGGGTGCGCTAGAGCCTCGGCCCACCTAGTCGTAGGGGTGAAAACCCCTCGTTGGATACTTGCAAGAACATATGCACATGGTAGGGCTCGAGCGTCTAAATGTCAACCGGATTTTCCCGGCCTTTACGCTACTCGCCACATACGCGGTGAAAGTCAGGCTGGAGGAGGTCGGGTACACCCTCAGCAGCTTGCCTAGAGTTAATACCTCGTAAGAAACCTGGCCTCAACTGCTACGTGATGCAAACCTCAGCAAAAGGGCGGAGAGATAAAAAGGCACTTCCCAGAAGATCAGTGAGGCGTTGCAGCGGGCCGCGGCGAGGAGCTCCGACCAACTTGGGCACACGCCTGGGGTCAGGTTGAACGGGGAGAAGAAGCCCTGACTGAGCGGCCAGAGGAGGGCGACGCCGACCCCGTTACTCGGGTTGCTGTCGAAAAGTGAGTCGATGAGCAGATGGCCGCAGCCGCCTAAGAGAGCGCTAAAAAAGACACTCGCCGAGGCCGACCGCCAGAGGGCAAAAAGTAGCGCCGTAGCGACGACAAAAAACAGGTTGTGCGTAAGCGAGCGGTGCAGGGTGTTAAACGAGGAAAAAGGCAACAGCAGAAAATCGATGTCCGGCGCGACCCCGCCGAGCACCAGGTGCGGAAGCGACACCCGCAGCGGCCGTGACAGAGGTTTGCCTGCACTATATGAAACGGCGAGGTGACCGAGAGGGGTCACGGGACGCGTTTATAGACGTGCATGAGGCCGCGTGGCTCGGAGGTGTAGACGAGTTCGTAACGGGAAAGCTGGGCCAAGACGTTCTGAACGTCCGGTGCTCGCCGTTCAGCCTCCAGGTCCCCCCAGACGAGTACATAGTCGACCACCGTCCCCGTTCTCTCGCGGTACGCCCTTAAGTTAAAGGCGAAGGGACGCTGGCTCAGCCCGTTGTAGCCCTTTTCGCTCAGAAAAAGCGCCGGGTTGTGCGCTTCGTTATAGACGAGCGGGAAGTAGCCCTTGGCTGCCTGGTAGTTGCGGAGGTTGACGACGTCGCGCTCCAGGGCGATGTAGCTCACGCCCGACCCGAGGGCGTCGTAACGCGGCTTCGGGTACAGCGCCGAGAGCGCCGTCGGTACCGTCCTCGAGGCCAGATTAAGCGGCAAGACGGTGGCGTGGGTTTCGAGAACGTCTGCGGCACCTACATACTCCTGAATATCGGCGACCAGCATAGCGTGGATAGGGATGCGGTACGCCATCAGCGCTACCGCGCACACCATCCCGGCACCTGCCGCATAACGCCATACGCGCGGTGAAAGCCTGACGGTCGCTATCCACAAGATGAGCAGAAGGTAGCCGAAGGGTAAAAAGCGTTCGGTCAGCCAGCCCGCCTCACCTAGACGCTCCGGCGTCCACACGATGATAAGCAAAAACACGATCAGCGCACCTAAAAGGTCGCTGTGCGGCAGCGTGCGCGTCCTGACGCTGCGCCACACGGCCAGCCCCACGAGCAGCAGCAGCAGCAGGTTCCAGGGCGCGCTGAACGCTACATCGACCCACGCGTAGGTGACGAGGATGACCAGTATCTTGGGCAGAAGCTCGAGCGGGTGGACAAAAAAGGTTCGTAAGAGTTCGGGAACGCTTAAAAAGTTCGGGGCGGTAGCGGACACAGCTTCAGGATTTCCCGGCGGCGCGACGACAAACCAGAGGATCAGGACGATGGCCGGGGCTGCGGCTAGAGCGGTGACCCAAAAAGTGCGCCACCTGCGTCTAAAAAGACCCAAAGTCACCATCACCCCGAGCGCGAGCAGCGTGCAGGCGGTGGCGATCACATGGACGAAGTAGAGTAAGGCTAAGGTAGCGACCAGCGCTGCGGCGAGCACGGCGGTGCGCCGCGGCGGCGGCCTTTCAGCAAGTCGAAAGTAGAGCCCTAGAGCCAGCAGGAACAGGGGCAGACCGAAACAGAGGTTGAAGAACCCGATGTAAAAGATGAACGAGTAGATGACCGGGAAGGCCAGAAACGCCGCCAGCAGCGCCGCGCCCCTGAGACCGCGCAGCGCGAAGACCAGCGCCGCCAAAAAGCCTACGACGTACATGCTCAAGATCAGTTTTTCGGCGATCAGTAGGGGCATCAGCGCGCCCAACTTGACGAGCAGCAGGGCGTACACCTGATTGGTCGCCAGCTCCCACTGCGCGCTGAAAAAGGTTTCCGCGCGGCCTTCACCTTCAGTTAGTGTTTGGAGCGTCCGCGCCGACTCGAGGTGTACGGGACCGTCCAAGGTCGGAACATAGGGGAAAAGCCAGAGTGGAAGCAGATAGAGAAGCGTCAGCGCGGCGAAGCAGCCGCCCCAGAAAAACCGCCGGGGTTTGGGTCTTTGAAACACGAACGCTTCCCTTCGGGCACACTCGCCCATGTCACGCCGCCAATTTAGAGCAACGCGGGTTTGGGATGCCTACTAACCCTGGGGTCTCGCCTCGACCGGACGCCCACCCCGTAAAAACGCCACGACCTGATAGGCCACCGCCGGAAAGCTCAGCAGCGACAATAGCCAGTAGCCGAAAAAGGTGTAGCCGATACCGACCAGCGTCGCCTGCTCCGCCGACATCTGGCTGCTGAGAAGCGCGACGAAGGCCGCGTCCCGCGTGCCAATACCGCTGACTGTAACCGGCACCAGCCCGGCAATAATCGCCAGCGGAAAGATCGCGTAGGCGAAGCCGAGCCCCAAGCCGGTGTGAACGGCGCTGGCAAGGGCGAAGACGGTAAAGCCGCCCAGCGACCAGGTAAGAACCGACCCGGCGAGTGTCTGGGCGATGGCTGCGGGGTGCGCCAACCACCTTTTAAAGACCACGCGGACATCGAGCGCCGTCCCCTTGAGCTTGGCGGGGAGGGGCAGTTTGTTCAGAGGCAACAGCAAGACGGCCATAAATACCACCGCGACGAGCCCCAGAAGCCCGACACCGGCTACAAGTCCCCAGAGGGTGCCGTTTACGAGGAGGCCCAAAAGCCCCAGCAGCCCCAGCACAGCCAGGTCAACGAGGCGCTCGAGGATCACCGTCCCCGCGCCCTTGGCGAGGCCGCCGTGCTCGCGCAGGTAGGCCGCCTTGGCGATGTCGCCCGACTTGGAGGGCAAAAAACTGTTGAGCACGTTTGCCATCATTACCGCCCGGAGCGCAAGGGGGAAGGGCAAGCGGATGCCCTGCGCCCGCAAAACGCCCAGCCAGCGAAACACGCTCGTAAAGGGCAGCGCGCAGGTCAGCACGAGCGCGGTTACCAGCCAGCCCCACGACGCGCCTTGCAAAAGTGTGGCGGTGCGCCCGAGGTCGATCCGGGTAAGGAGCCAGACGAGCAGACCACCCGAAACAACGACGCTCAGCGCGCCCAGAAGCAGCCGTTTAGACATCTCTACCCGCCCCGGCCGACGGCGTAGTTACAGACAGGCGCACTCAGCGCACCGCTTGAGGGGCGGCAGATCCAAGCGTCACCTCAGCGCGCCGCTCAAACCGCCGCGTCTGGTTCAGAGTCGCCAGCTCACCCTCGCTAAGCGACACGCCGGAAACGCCTAACTCCTGACTCTGAAAGTACCGCGACTGTGGCACGTAGCGGACGAAGAACTCGTCGCCGAACGAAAGTGAAGTGACCCGGATTTCGCCCGTAAGCTCGAGCTGATCAGTGACCGTGACGCGTCCCTCTTCAAACGCTACCTGCCGCTTGAAGGTTACCGGCGCGGGGCGCTGCCCGAGCATGAGCGTCTTGCGGATACGGCCTTTAAGCAGGTGTGAGAGCCGCGGCGACCAGCCGGTCAGCAGCAACACGCCGCGAAACGCCAGGTTCTTGGTCAGGTTGAAAACCTTGTGCGACGGCACCCACTGGCAGCTGCCGGAGACCTCGAGAGCAGTCCCGTTCTGGTTGACAGAAAACGAAGGGTCGATCCACTGGCTTGTAAAGGTCTTGCCCTCGGCCTGACCCAAGATGCCGCAATCGTTCAGAACCAGCTCTCCGTCCTCGGCTTTGTCGAAAACCTTGAGCACGCCGCCTTTGGCGAGGTTGGCGAGGGCGTAGTAGCGCGACTCGTTTTTGGCGTAGACCCGCGCCCCCGGAAAATAGCTCACGCCGGGAGGGCGCTCAAAGGGGAGCGCGGGCAGGTCGCCGCGAGGCGTGTAGTCGAGGTAGGCCAGCAGAAACTCCGGTACCCGGTAGACCAAGTAGCGGTCGGAGATGATGGCGGGGGGTACCAGCTTGTCCTCGGAAAGTCCTTTGAGCAGGTGTTCGGCGACGGCTCCGGCGATGGGCACCTCGCCCGCTATCGCCTCAAAGCCGTGGCAGTAGAAGTGCAGGGTGTTGCGGCTGCCCATGCTGCCCGCGTAAAAGCGGTTGGGGTAGGCGAAATAGCTGCACATCTCGGCGGAGGCGCGGATGACCTCCAAGATTCTGGGGTCCGGGTTGACCTGATAGATTTTGGTCAGAAACGAGACCGTGGCCGACAGGTAACCGGGGTCGATGCCGTCGTACTCGACCGACCAGCCCTCGGCTTGGTGATAGGTCAGAAAATCTTTCCAGACCTTTTCAAAACCGTCTTTCAGGCTTGCGTCGCCTAGGAGCGCGTAGGCTTTCCAGACCGCTAGGCAGGCCATCGCGTGGTGGTTGGCGAGGTGGTCTTCCTCGGATTCTCCCGCGGCGATAAAGTGCGCGGCCTTTCTGACAGCCTCGGTGACCTTGCGCCGCAGGGGTGGCGGCACCTCGTCGCCGAGTTCGTTAAGCGCCTCGATTGTGGTGTAGGTCGTAAACGCCGTCGGCCCGACCCAGCCGCGCTCATACGGGTAGAACTCGTCGAACGAGCCGTCACGGTGCTGGATGTCGGCCCAAAAGTTGAGCCCTGCCAGGGTCCAGTGGAGCACCTTTTGGTTCCCGTAATAGATGTTGCCCGGCATCTCGCGCTTGTAGACGAGCGCCAGCGCGTGGACGGCAAACTGCCGTACGGCGTCGGGAAAGTCCGAGGTTTTATCTAACCAGTAGTCGCGGTGCAGGCAGCCGTAGGTCGGCGAGGTCGGCGTGCGGTCCTGGTTACTCAGGATGCGCGGAATCTGCTCCAGGGCCTTTTGAGCGTAGACGTCGCGCAGCGCAGGGTTGTCTTTAGCGGTATTTTTCGTGGTGGTCTGGGTCATCGGGTCTCACTGACTCTGGCTATCTCTATCTCTCTAAAGCGGGCGTTGGATTTGTCGATGAGGTCGGCGAGCATCCCGGTCGTCAGCACCTGAATGGCCGACACAAAGAGCACGATGCCGAACACCAGCAGGCCCTCACCGCTAATAAGACGGTAGACGAGCACGAGAAAGCTCGCCAAAAAGAGGCTTAAGCTGAGCGGCACAAAGACGCGCAGCGGGTTGAAGTACATCACTGTGCGGATGACGAGCTGCGTAAAGCGAATTGTATCTTTTATGGGGTTGATCTTCGAGGAGCCCGCGCGGTGAAAATAGTCGACGGGAACGTAGCTCACGCTGCGTCCGTCGGACAGCATGGCCAGGGTGATGGTGGTCGTAAACGAAAAGCTGTCAGGCAGGATGTATAAAAAGCGCTTTACGGTTTCTTTACGCATCACCCGCAAGCCGGAGTTGAGGTCGGGGATTTTAGTACCCGATAAGTAGTTGGCAAGTTCGTTGAGCGCACGTTTGGCGGGTTTGCGGGCGGTTGGGATGTGGACGTTTTGGCCGGTACGCGCGCCGACGATCATGTCACCCTCACCCAGCGCCTGTATAAGTTCGGGCAACCGCTCGTTCGGATAGGTACCGTCGGCGTCGGTGATCGCCATAAGGTCGTAGCGTGCGGCCTTGAGGCCCGTTTTGAGCGCGGCACCGTAGCCGCGGTTGACCCC
>CADCWP010000069.1 GCA_902806425.1 uncultured Truepera sp. | reverse complement strand
GCTTAGAAGTTTTGCAACGTCTATATATACCTTTGTGGTGCCCTGTAGTACCCACCGTGATATGGAGGCGTCCCGAGTTTCCTCTGCCCTTTTCAGTGCGTCCATCTCTGCGCGCACCGTAATCGTCTTCGCTGTACGCAGTTACGACCGAGGGCTGGAAGGCTGCTCGCGCTAACTACGGCAGCGCCTATGGGGAACGTCTCGCAGTTTCGGCCTCATGTAAAGAAAGGTCCCAATGACGGTCTGCGTATAGCGTGAACCGGCATGTCCTAACCCTAAGGCAAAAGCACGCGTAAACTACCCTTATAACGCAGCGCCCGTGCGCGCCCGGAGGTATAGATGACGCAGACCGACTTTGACACCGCTTGGAACACGCTTCAAGACCATCTAAACACGATGCAGGGCGTTCACATGCGCGACCTGTTCGAGGAGGATGCGAGCCGCTTTCAGACCTTTTCACTGCGGTTGGGCGAGCTCTTGTTCGACTACTCTAAAAACCGCGTGACCGAGGAGACGATGGCGCACCTTTTGGCGCTCACTCGAGCCGCGCGCGTCCCCGAACTGCGCGACGCGATGTTTTCCGGTGAGAAGATCAACACCACCGAAAACCGCGCCGTGCTCCACGTTGCCCTCCGCAACCGCGCGGACAACCCCATCTATGTAGATGGTGAGGACGTGATGCCGGGGGTTACAGAAGTTTTAACCAAGCTGCGTACGTTTTCAGAAGCGGTACGGGACGGGTCGTGGGGGGGGTATACCGGCGAGGCCATCACCGACGTCGTCAATATCGGTATCGGCGGCTCCGACTTAGGCCCCAAGATGGTGACGCACGCGCTCATCCCCTACGCGCACCCGCGTTTAGGCGTTCACTACGTCTCGAACGTCGATGGCAGCGACATCATGGAAACCTTGAAGGGTCTAAAACCCGAGACGACGCTCTTTTTAGTGGCGTCTAAAACATTCACCACGCAGGAGACCATGACGAACGCGGTTACGGCGCGTGACTGGCTCCTAGCGGCGGCCAAAGACGACAGCGCCGTCGCTAAACACTTCGCGGCGATGTCGACAAACCAAAAAGCTGTCGAGGCGTTTGGTATCGACGCTGCCAACATGTTCGAGTTCTCCGACTGGGTGGGCGGGCGGTATTCGCTCTGGAGTGCAATTGGTTTGTCCATCGCGCTCTACGTCGGTATGGACAATTTTGAGGCGCTGCTAGCTGGCGCGCGGGCGGCCGACGAACACTTTCTGAGTGCGCCTTTGGAGGAGAACATCCCCGTTATCATGGGCGTGCTGGGCGTCTGGTACAACAACTTTTTCGGTGCGCAGACGCACGCGATCTTACCGTACGACTTTTACCTCGAGTATTTCCCTTCGTATTTTCAGCAAGGCGATATGGAGTCGAACGGCAAGAGTACGACGCGTGAAGGTGACGAGGTCGCCCTCAGTACCGGCCCCGTCATCTGGGGTCAACCCGGTACAAACGGCCAACACGCCTTTTACCAGCTTATCCACCAAGGTACCAAGCTCATCCCCTGCGACTTTTTGGCCGCCGCGCAGACCCACAATTCGGTCGGTGAGCACCACGAGATTTTGCTGTCGAACTTTTTCGCCCAGACCGAAGCGCTCATGAAAGGCCGGACCTTTGAAGAGGCCAAAGCCGAGGTTGAAAAAGAGGGTTCCGGAGGCGTCGACCTCGACCTTGTGGCCGCGTCCAAAACATTCAGCGGTAACCGCCCGACTAACAGCTTTTTATACCGCCAGCTCGACCCCAAAACGCTCGGTACGCTCATCGCGCTCTACGAGCACAAGATTTTTACGCAGGGCGTGATCTGGAACATCAACTC
Source organism: uncultured Truepera sp. (assembly GCA_902806425.1). Taxonomy (GTDB): domain Bacteria; phylum Deinococcota; class Deinococci; order Deinococcales; family Trueperaceae; genus Truepera. The sequence goes on along the minus strand of CADCWP010000069.1, from coordinate 6,721 downwards.
GTTCGATCAGATGGGCGTAGAACTCGGCAAGGTGCTGGCGAAAAACATCTTGCCGGAGTTGGACGGCGACGAAGAGGTCACGAGCCACGACAGCAGCACGAACGGGCTGATCAACGCGTATAAGGCGCTGCGTTAGGGGACGGGCCGCGCAACGCCGCCCGCCCGACGCGCGAGTAGAAGACGACGAGAGCGAGGGCGGACGCGCCTAGAAGCACCGCTGTCGGTACGTCGAGCGCGAAAAGCGGACGCGCCCGGAGAGCCTGTACCGCTAGCAGGAAAAGGAGGGCAAACAGGCTCTCCGCGACGCCCGCCGTAAGCCGAGTACGTGCTCGCTCAGACAGGGCGCTAAATGTCAGGAGCCAGGCGGCGAGCGGCACAAGCGACAGCCCGTGAACGCCGAGGGCGTGCAGCACAACTAAATTGCCACCCGTGACGCCGACGGAGTAGTTTGCGGCGTCGGTATCGAAGCCGGGTTCGAGCATCCCCAGCGACCCCTGCCAGACGCCGCTCCAGTTAAAGATCATGAGCCAGCCCGCGAGCGTTCCAAAGATTACGATGACGGCCCCCGTGCGGATGGACAGCAGCAGCGATGGGGCGAGCCGCTGAGGCCGTAGGGAGGCGAAGAGCAGCACGACCAGCGAGACGAAGAAGACAAGCGCCTCGAGGCCACTTAGGGCGAAGGTGCCGGTGTTAAAGGCCGAGGTGGTGTTGTAGTGAAAAGGCACGCCGCGCCACGCTTGGATAACCGCGACTATGCTCTCCCCGAGGCCAAAGACGAGCGCGCCGGTCGCCACCACCACGCGCTCCCAGGCACGGAAGTTTAGAAGGGGCAACAGCCAGCCAACCGACCAGCACAAAAGCCAACCCGTCTCTGAAAAAGTGGCGGGTTTGCGAAACGATACAGGACCGCTTAAAGGGCCACCGGAAGCGGCGAGGACGACCAGATGGAAGATCATTGACAGAAAGAGTACAGTCCCTGAGACAAAGAGCGTTTTTTGTAGCCTCGAGCCGCTCCGAAAATAAGCAACCCCGGCCCTCCAGGTGAGTTCGCTCGAGTTCACAGAACCGCCTCTTGCGTCGCCGCGGCGCGTGAGCTAACGCTCTGCCTCACGACTAGGTAACCCAGAAGGCCAACCGGCCCCAGCATCAGGATAACGAACAGAACGAGAGCCATCACGAACGGGTTGACGCCGCGCGCTCGACTGTCTAGATAGGTCCAGCGCGCTACAAAGAGGTCGAAGGCCAGGAAGTGAACCCAGCCAATCGTCGCCCCGGTGGGGGAGCCGAGCAGCGCCGAGACGCCACCCAGGTCCGGATTTGCCACCGCGGCGAGCACCACGGGAAGCTTCGGCAGCACCAGCGCGGCGTAGAGCAGGGCGGCGGGGGCGGCGATCCACGGTGAGCGCGTCACGCGCTCCGTCCACCGCCAAGTCGGCAGGAAGATCATCAGGAGCCAGAAGGGTAGTACCAAAAGGAAGCTTGTTGAGAAAACCGTTTCCACATCCAACCCTCCATTTTTCAGCTAGAGTGAGACCGCAAGAGGCCAACGCCGAGCGTCAGTGTGCCGACGGAGGGTCAGGCCGAGGTACAGGAGCGCGATGAGCGTTCCAGGACGTTCGACCTTAGGGCGAGGCTACCAACGAACCTCGAGCCACTCGACAGCTCAGACATTGGCGGACGCCCGCACTTGCGGTTGGCTGCCCGCTCTTTTAAACGTGAGCGTAAACCACGCTACCGCCCCCGCGACCACGATGAGCCCACCCAACAGCCCGAGGGTCAGCGCGTCGGGCTGGAGCAGCGGTTGTGCGCGCAGGGCTTGCACCGTGAGAATTCCCACCACGCCGAGATAAAACCCACTAGCCGTCCAGACGAGGGCGACGCGCCGCCGGAGGGAGAGCTGTTTGCGCCTCGAAACGAGCCAGCCTAAAAACGGCAGCACCTGGAGCGCGTGCATCCCGACGAAGTGCGGGATGCGGAGGTCGCCTGCCGTGGTGCTCCAACCCACCACTGGGAGGCCGGAGCCGCCGTCGGGAAGGCCGACCGTGTGCGCCCCAACGAGGGTGACGGGGCCGCCTGCTTCCCAGCCTGCTTGTTGCCGCGCAGTCGGATTCGTCATCAAAAAGCCTAGCGCCATGCCGATCAGCGTGACGATCAGGCCGAGCCGAAGCCCCCAAGCAAACGTGGGGTTATCGAAGCGCTGAAAGATGAGCAGGCCAGCGATCACGAGGTTGGCGAGCCACAAAATCACGATACTTACCCCCATCACAGTCCAGAGCGCCGTGTCGAACGGGGTAGCAACGTTGAAGTGACTCGTGGTGCCGCGCGCGACCTGGGTAACGATAGCGGCCATCTCGAGCACGAAGGCTACGACTACAGTCCAGCCGAGCAGCGAAATCAGCCTGTGCCGACCCCGGACGAGCCCCAGCATCCACGCGAGCGTGAGGTTATAGAGCGTAAATGAGACGCCGAACTTCGTCGGCTTGAGCCAGGCGGGTGAGCCGTTGATGACGCGCGGATCGGTAAAGATGCCGATGATGAAAAAGAGTGTCAAAAAGGCAATGATGAGGCCTGAAAGCGTGAGCGCTGCGTGGGTTTGCTAGAGGTTGCGAGAGGTACGGGTGAGCATCGGGAATTCTCCTTAATAGCGAGACTCGCTTAACACTGTTAACCTGAGTATAAAAACAGTTCAAAAGTTCAGACCGAAGTCACCGCGCTTTCTCAGCAAAGCCGCTGAAGAGGACGTCCAGTAGATGGTCGGTGCGTATGGTTAGGTCAGCCTCGTTCAGCATCGGGACGCAGAGCGTCAAGGCGACGAGGCCGTGAACCCCGGCCCAGAGGGTATACACGAGATCCATCGGGTTTCCGGGACGAACCCGGCCCGCGGCGTGCGCTTCGTGCACGGCCCGCACAAGGATGCCGAACGCGTCGCTGGTGGGTTTTTGGTCGTGAGGGTTTGTTTTGGTTAAAAACTCGCCGCGCTCCATGAACATCAGCCGGTAGTGGGCGGGGTGCGCGACGCCGAAGGCGATGTACGCTCGCCCGAGCGCGCCGATGCGCTCCACCGGATCGGCGGTCGTCTCATACGCGGTCTGTAGAGCCTGCCCAAACTGCTCGAAGCCGTCTAGTGAAATTGCGAAAAGCAGGTCATCTTTATTCTCGAAGTAGAGGTACACCGTAGTAGCGGAGTAACCGACCCGCTCGGCGACGCCTCGAAGCGAGAACCCGGTTAGACCGTGCTCGAGGAACAGCCCGCTCGCGGCGTCGAGGAGCGCGCGCCGCACCTCGGCTTTTTGCTGTTGACGGCGGGCACCGCTCTTTTCACGCAGGCGGGTGGCTCGAGTGGCTTTTACGTCCGACATAACATCCATACTTTACTTAACACCGTTATCTTTGTCAAGCGCAACGATGCGTGTTCAAGGGTCGTGCTAGCGTAAAATATGAGAGAAAAAGCCGAGCATCGTGTCACCGTTCACGTCTGTCGCGCGAAAACTTGTGTGCGGCGAGGGGCAGCGGAGTTGGCAGCAGGACTTGAAGTCACTTTTGCCCGTGAGGGCGTAGCTGTCAGCGTTTTGCGCCACGACTGCTTCGACTTGTGTAAGCAAGCGTGTAATGTGCTGTTAGAACTGCCCGGTACCGAACCGCGCCTCTACACGCAGCTGCACCCGCGAGCCGCCGAACGGTTTGCACAGAGTATTGTGGCAGAACTCGGGACCGACGCAAGGACGCCTGTCGGAGCGGTGAACAGTGACTAGGGTTAACAGCTACTAGCGCCGCCTCGGTAGGTTCAGGTAACGTCGGACCATGAACACTGCTTCGCTCCTCTACCGGAGGATTCTAGTAGCGACTAACTCGGACGAACGCAGTGGCTGATTCGGCGTCGCCAGCACCGGCTTCGCGCCCTCCTACCCTTTTAGCGGTAGCGGCGTCCCTGCTTGTTCTCTACCTCGTCTGGGGTTCGACCTACCTCGCTACCCGGTTCGCCATCGAGACCATCCCCCCATATACGATGTTGGCAGGGCGCTTTTTGGTTGCCGGGGGCCTGCTGTACGGGTTTTTACGGTTGCGCGGCCTACCCAACCCTACGCCGGTCGAGTGGCGTAGCTCAGCGCTCGTAGGGATACTACTCCTAGTCGGTGGGACGGGCAGCGTAGCCTTAGCGCAATCGCTGGGCGTTTCTTCAGGTGTGGCCGCCGTGGTGGTCTCGACGATGCCGCTCTGGTTCGCGCTCTTTACGCTTCTCTGGGGTGGGCGCGTCGGCGCGGCTGAGTGGCTGGGTATGGGGCTCGGGCTCGTAGGGGTTTTGTTCCTCAACGCCGAGGCCGACCTGCGGGCGAACCCGGTAGGGGCCGCGGTCGTTTTGCTCGCGCCGGTCGGCTGGGCGTTCGGCTCGGTCTGGAGCCGCAGCTTGCCGCAACCTCCCGGCCTGATGGCGAGCGCGGCGCAGATGGTGGTGGCCGGTTTGGTATTCATTCCGGTTGCGGTGCTGCGCGGCGAAACCCTGACGGGGCTCCCGTCGTTAGGGTCGAGTCTCGCCCTTTTTTATCTCGTCACCTTTGGATCGCTCCTAGCCTATAGCGCGTATATCTACCTGCTGAACCGCCGCGTCCGGCCCGCGCTGCTGAGCAGCTACGCCTACGTCAATCCGGTTGTAGCGGTTTTGCTGGGGCTGTTTTTTGCAGGTGAACGCATCAGCGCGGTTGGTTGGATCGGGATTGGGGTGATTTTGCTGGGGGTGGTGCTGGCTGTTACCGGGCGAGCTACAGCCAAGGGTAACTCGAGTCGAACAGACGCGTAGGTCAATACAAGCTAGTGCTGCCGCCCCGCCTCTTTGACCGCGTGCGTCGAAAACCCGAACTGCGGCAGGTGCATCTCACCGACGCCCGTCAGGACCGCCTGGGCGAGTTCCGCTAAGTTGGTGCCGCCGACCTCGACGTTCATCTTCAGTCCTAAACGTAAATCGTCCAAGGTGCGCTCGTCGAGCATTGTCTCGGTACCGTACTTGAGCACGTTGGGGGAAACGAGCAGCAGGTCGGCCTCGCCGGGCTCGATCTGAGTAAGAAAGTCGCGGCCCGCCAAGAGTCCGGCGACCGTCGTCACCTCGCCGAAGGTACGGTTTTTAAGCGCCCGGACCTCAAGCGTCAGCCCCTCGATCTCTCTTAGGGGCGCGACGGCACGCTCTAAAACCGGGGCAAAGAGTTTGCCGGTTCCTAAGATGACCTTGCGCGGCCTTTCCAGCCGGGTAGGCAGCAGGGGTAGCGCGTCACCCAAAAAGTCCTGAATCATGCCGACGCCGTTTTCTAACATTGGGAAGCCTTCGTAGGCGTCGCCCCTCGGCAGCGGTTCGTCTGCCAACAGATAAAACTCGTCCGACGCAAAGATAAAGCGGGTACCGCGCTCTTGCAACATCCGCTTCTGGAAAGCGTGAACGCGGCGCAGCACATCTCTAGCCTCGTCCGGCGTATAGGGCCGCAGCTCGGGCAAGTTGCGGCGGTGATCGGTGAGACCGACCGGAACGCAGGCGACGGCCTGGATGTTGTCGTAGCTCGCCAGGTGCTCCAAGGTTTCATCCAAATGCACTCCGTCGTTTCGCCCCGGCAGCAAGACCATCTGGGTGTAGAGGTCGATGGGAGCGAGCCGTTCCAACATGCCCCGAATCCGTGTGGCCTGCGGGTCCTTAACCTTAAGCCGCCACCACTTCATCATGTCGCGGCGCAGGTCTTCGTTGGCGGTGTGGACCGAGACGTAGAGCGGGCTCAGGTTTTCGTCCAGAATACGCTCAATGTCGCGCTCGCTAAGATTGGTGAGCGTCACGAACGAGCCGTACAAAAATGAGGTGCGAAAATCGTCGTCCATGACGTACAGACTTTTGCGGAAGCCTTTAGGCATCTGATGGACGTAGCAGAACTCGCACTTGTTGGCGCAGAGTTTAAGGCCGTCGAAGATGACCTCGCTGAACTCGAGCCCGGGGTCTTCCCACGACGCCGTGAAGGTGACCTCTTCTTCCGTCAGGGGGTCACGTGCTAGAAGCATCACGTCGCCGCGCTCCAACTCGCGCCGATACGCCAGCACATCGGTGACCGCTTCGCCGTTGACCCGGAGCAACTCCCAACCCGCGCGCACGCCCGCGCTATAGGCCGGTGAGCCTTCGTGGACGTGCGAGATGGCGGCGGGGTAGGTGTCTTTGGGTGGGGCGGCGAGCGGCATAACAAAGCAGTGTAGCAAACAGGTGTCCGTTCCTCCGTTCATGGCCTACCTAGTAGGGGAGATTGAGACCGACGCGACCCTCTACCGTGGGAAATCCCATGAGTAACCCTCTGAAGTAGGTGCGAACCTCGCCGAAAAATCCTAACGGCAGCGGGCTGATTTCACTCCCGACAAAATACTCCCCGCCGAATACCGAGCGCAGGTCGAAGCCGTATGGATAGTAGACGTAAAAGCGTGTGCTGACGCCGCCGCCCACATAAAGTCTGGCGTCGGGCGTGTTGAGGCCTAAGGGATAGAACACATCCAAACCCAAATTGCTGGCGACTACAAGCGACTCGATTGTTCCACGCAGCTCTAAGCCTTCGGAGATTGGTCCGCCAATCTGAACGCTCAGTAGTGGATAGCGGGTGTTGACGCCTGTATACGTCGCGTATGAAACCCCCAAGCCGAAGTACGCTCCAAGCTTCTGCGCCTGTACTTCCTATAAGCAAGTACAAAATCATCGGCAAGCAGTGTT
>CADCWP010000068.1 GCA_902806425.1 uncultured Truepera sp. | reverse complement strand
CTAAAGCCTCTTTTCGGCTCGTCGCCCCGCTTCGGCGGCCCCTTCTGGCGCTACACCATCCCCGGCCACGGCGTCACGCGCTGGAAACGGGTGTTTGAAGTTCTACGCGAGGTCGGCTACAGCGGCTGCGTCTCGGTCGAGTTGGAGGACCACCACTTTAACGGCAGCGAAGAGACGGAAAAATTAGGCTTGGTGAGCGCGAGGGCGTTTCTCGAGAGCTGTTAGGGTCAGCAACGAGTAAAAGTAGCAACGAGCCATGAGTAAAAGCTTTTACTCATGGCTCATGGCTCGTTGCTCTCTTACCCATTTACGCCACACCAACCTACATTCAGGAGACCTCCATGGAATACACCCAACTAGGCCGCTCGAACATTATGGTGAGCAAAATCTGCCTCGGCACGATGCACTTCGGGCCGTATGCAGACGAAGAAGCGTCGTTTCGGATTCTCGACCGGACGCTCGAGATGGGCGTCAACTTCATCGACACCGCCAACGTCTACGGCGGCGACGGTAACAAGGGGCGCTCGGAAGAGATCATCGGCAAGTGGTTCGCCAGCCGCCCCGGCGTCCGCGACGAGGTCGTGTTGGCGACGAAAGTCTACAACCCGATGGACAGGAGCGGCGGCCCGAACGACGAACGCGGCTTTTCCGCCTACAAGGTCCGCAAGCAGGCCGCCGACTCGCTTAGGCGGCTGCAAACCGACCGCATCGACGTGTATCAGGTGCACCACATCGACCGGCGCGTGTCGGCAGAGGAGTTTTGGGGCACGTATGAGCGGCTCATTGCCGACGGGGAGGTTTTGTACGCGGGCTCGAGCAACTTCTCCGGCTGGGGTCTCGCCAAAACGCAGATGCAGGCGTGGGCGCGCGGGTCGGTCGGGCTGGTGTCCGAGCAGACGCAGTACAACCTGTTAAACCGCATCCCAGAGCTTGAAGTCCTGCCCGCCGCGCAAAATTTCGGGGTCGGCGTCATCGCCTACATGCCGCTCGCGGGCGGGCTGTTGACCGGCAAGGTTCAGGCCGCCGAGGGGTCGCGCACCCGGCAGCTTGAAGAAGAGTACGGGATAAAGCTTGGAGCGGATAACAACCAGTTCGCCGAGTTCTCCGCCCTCTGCCAAGGGATTGGCGAGCGCGAGCACGTGGTCGCTACCGCCTGGACCCTTCAGCATCCAGCCGTTGCTTCAGCCATCGTGGGCGTTCGCAACGTTGAGCAGTTGGACGGGCTTGAACAGGCGGCTCGGTTACATCTTGACCCGGAGACGATGCAGCGCCTGGACGACATCTTCAGCATCAACCGGGGTCGTAAACTCCGTCCGGGTGCTGCACCTGAAGCCTACGCGTGGTGATGACGAACAGCGTGGTTGCCACCGGTATTGAGCCGAGTTGCCCCGGCCTAAACGCTAACAGCATAAGAATAGCCCTGAGTCTCCTCGGGGCTGTTTATTTGTATCTGGGGTGAGCGTGATCTCAGGGCTGAAAGCGGCGCGCGAGCAGGACGCCTGCCGGGGCGATAGGCCAGCCGCCGCTAGAGCGGTAGTACGAAGCCGAGTCTGCCGCCACCTCACCCGTGCCGTCCCAAGGAGCCAGCAAAGCGTACCCACGAGACACATAGGTGCCGATGTACCCACGTGGGTACCCCGACGACTTCAGGGTCATTCGCGTGTTCAGAAACGGAATAAAGTAGCTCGCGGCCCGTGAGCCTCCCACATCGCCCGCCATGATCTGCGACCGGTCCTTCTCGTCGAGCAGCTTTACAGAAAGCGTCTTCGCAAGACCCCTCATGGTGCTCTCGTCGAGTACCCCCTCGAGCCCCAGGTCGGCCAGGGGAGCCATCGCTTCCCCGGCGTACCCCACGGGTTGGTAGCTCCAGCCCATCTTACGGTTTCGGCTGTGCAGGTACTCGTTGACGAGGTGCGTCCACACGTAGGCTCCGTTGTCGGGGAGCAGGTGGCGCTTGATGACCCCAACCTGCCGGTCCCGCTCGCTCTTGTAGGCGAGATCGCCGGTGAGTTTGTACAGGTAGTGGTGGTAGCGGGTGTTGTTCGCGTACGGGTGAAAGAGCGGTTTTTCGATGATGGGGTAGCCCGCTTTCCTGCCCGTCCTCTTGCGCCACTTCGCCTCGTAGTGGTTTACCAGGTAGCCCGTCCAGAACGAGGCTGCCGCGCCGTACTTGGGGTCTACGCCCGCGTTGAGCTTAAAGGCGTAGGCGGCCTGCGCGACGACGCTATGCGCCATGATCTCTTCCATCACGTGCAGGTCGGTCCCGTACAGCTCAGGGTTCTGACCATTCGCGGGTAGGTAGCGCCAGTTCAGGTAGCCGTCGCCGTTGGTGTCCCGAAGTGTGCCCCGCTCACGCTGCATGACCGTATAGACTTTCTCCAGTAGAGCCCGGTCGCCGGTGACCCGCAGGGCGCTCAGGACGCCGGTGAGCTGCAAGTTGAGGTGACGTGATAAATCCTGAACTCTGCCACCCCCGGCTAAGCGCTCGAGGCTGTAGGTGCCGGTGGTGCTCGCGTAGTTCGGCGTGTTTTTCAGGGCTGCAAGCCAGATTTGGGTTTCGGTATCGAGTGAAACAGACCGGACGCGCATCTCGGGGGCGGCGCTCTGGGTGCTCAGGGTAGTGTTCGTAACCGCGGGTGGTTGAGCGGTGGTGCACGCGGAAAGTGAAAACGCCACGATGAGTGCCCCTAAGAGGGCGTAAATTGAGGGAACTCGTTTCAAAATGTTGTCTCCAGAAGCGGGTCAGCGCCCCCCTCGTCGAGATTGCCGTCCTGAGAGGTGGGGTGCTTTTTGAAAGGTGAAAAGGTTGCTGTCGTGTCAAAGGGCCGTGATCCAGCGGTAAGCTCTAGGCTGATAGGCACTCCTCTCCGGAGCACCCGGTCTGAGGGAGACCTCTGAGTCCCTAGAGGCTGAAGGTGGCTTTTGAGGGTGTTGTAGAGGGTTGGCGACTCTTTTAGAGCACATTTGGTCTCGAGTCACCTGCACACTCTAGGGTGTACTCACCCGACACCGCCTCGTTCCTCGGTGTAGACTCGTCACCGCATAAAGGTGTAGTGCGAATGTGTAGGTATCTGTACCCCGCAGGCTCTAAACACCTGTCTCGCGGCAGGGTGATGATGGGGCGTCCGATGTTGATAACGCCATACTCCGGCCCTTGGTAGGTGCGCTCGAGACCGCTGCCGAGGGGCACTTCACAACCCTTCCCATCAAAATATTTGGGGATCGCGAGCTGTTCACAGCTGAGCCCGACTACACAGTCGGCAAAACAGCCGTTCTTGTCGTTGTCGGAGGTCGCTAGCGGTTTACGGGGTAGCCGCGCCTCAGGCGGGCTGTTGAAGGCAAAATTTCAGGTGGAGGCACGTTGCGGCCGACATGAAGAACACCAAAATCGGGCCGTCAACCGCAACGACCCGCGACGCCAAAAGCTTGTTAGCCCGCGTCAGGTCGGCAAGACATAGAGCAGCATCATCACAAAATGACAGGCGCTACCGGCCAGCACGAACAGGTGCCAGAGTTCGTGATATCCCAGCACGCCGGGGAACCAGTCGGGTTTTTTAAGGCCGTAGATAATCGCGCCGACGGAGTAAAAAAGGCCGCCCAAAACGAGCCAGAGCACCCCGCCCCGCGGCAGCGTCTGAACAATCGGCACGATAGCGACGAGCATCAGCCAGCCCATCAAGAGGTAGAGCGCCGTCGAGAGCCACCGGGGAGCCTCGAGCCAGACGAGCTTAAAGACGACGCCTAGGAGCGCAATACCCCAAACAAGCCCGAAAAGCGTCCAACCCCATGCGGCACTTCCCTGCCGCATGGTCACTAAGGTGATAGGCGTGTAACTTCCGGCGATCAGCACGAAGATAGCGGCGTGATCGAAGATGCGTAGCCAACGCAGACTTTTGGCACCGACGCGCAGGGCGTGCAGAAGCGTCGAGGCGGTATATAAGAGGATCAGCGCGCCACCGTAGACCGCAAAACTCACCGTGCGCCACGGCTCCCCGGCGGACAAGACGATGAGCGCGACGAGTCCGGCGACGCTTAAAAGGATGCCCGCAAAGTGCGTCAGGCTGTTTACCGGCTCGCGCAGGTAGCGGTGCAGACCTTTTTGAGGCGTCTCAGGCATGACCCATTTTAGCAAATGGGTGCCGACCATCCGTTGGGATGCTTTGGGGCACTACAAGGTGTAGCATGGTAGCGGCAGTGCTCGACATCATGGAGAGCAACGCGACCTTTTCCAGCAGTATCGACAGCAGAACGACCGACGCGCTCTTTCTTAACCACACCGCTAGCGGAAGGCCGCCGTAACTTGACATCGTCGGCGCACGCTACGACCTCGATACGGGAGCCGTCGAGTTGTTGCTTAGCGGTCTGTCTAGGTCAAGCTGGCACACCTTCTGCTCAGCTGTGGCGAAGCTAAGGCGTCGGCGCTGCGCCGACTCTGGGAGTCAGGTAAGCGTTGCTAAAAAATGTCTCGGCGGGCAGGTCGGTCTCGAGGCGACCGGTTTCACTAAGGAGTCTTAGCAGCTCCCGCCACTTGGCAGGGTCGCTAAAGCCCACCCCGTTCGCACGGCTGTAGGGCGACCGCCAGAGCGGGAGTGACGCCTCGAGAACGGCGAAGCGCGCTTCGTCAAGATTTTCGACAAAAGCCTTCGAAGCGTTGAACGCGCCTTCGGGATCTGCCAAGGTAAAGGCGACGCCCCGTTGCGACGCCCCCAGAAAACGTTTGGCGAGGTCTCCCTGCGCCAAGACCGCGTCGGTCGTGATCACGCCGCTGCCGGGTGCCGGACTGTAGGGGCCGACCGGGATCACGTTGACCGCAACACCCTGCGCCTCCAACACGAGCGGCTCGTTGTTGACAAACCCCATCGCCGCGTCGACGCGTCCCGAGATCACGGCCTCGAGCTGTGTAAAGCCGATCTGCTCCACCCTGACGTCGGTTTCCTCGAGCTCGGCGGCCCGCAATACCGCCTGGAAGGCGGTGTAAGACGACCCGAACAACCCCGGCAACCCGACCGTTTTGCCCGCCAGGTCGGTGGGACTCGTGATTCCTTTTTCCGAAAGTGAAAAGAGCGCGTTCGGAACCCTCTGAAACAGCGCCATCACGTAGACGAACCGGGTTCGCTCCGGGTCTTGGGCGCGCAGCGTAGCCACGTCCTCAGCGTCGCCGACGACAAAATCCAACCTGCCCTGCGCGAGAAGAGGGTAGAGCTCGCTGGCGAAACCGTGCTGAAACTCGACCGCTAGGCCCTCGTCGGCGTAGAAACCGCGCTCTAGCGCCGTATAGAACGGGGCGAACTGCACGTCGGGAAGGTAGCCTAGCCCGACGCGCACCGTCTGAACATCTGTACGGGTAGAGGGCGCTTGAGCCTCAGCGACGCCGCACAGCGCGTAGAGTATCGCGGCGACCTTCCAAACACTGAGTTGAGAGGGGTTGAAACGGAGCATACGCTCATCTTCACCTATCACGGCCTCGTCGGGGTGTCGCGGGTGAACATAACGACCGGAACACTACTTGAGCCGGGTTGACATCTGCCCAGACGCCATGTGCCGAGCTGTCCCAAACTCGTGTACGCATAAGCCGCCGACCTTCTAAGCCGTCGCCAGCAACCAACCTCAGCTTCGCCGGTAGCGCAGCGACCACCGCTCGAGCCGATCTACCGCGCCGTAGAGTAAAAGACCCAGCACGATAATCACGCCGACGGCGGCTACTGCGTTGGCGACGCGGAAGTTAAGGCGTTCGCTGTTGGTAAAAAAACCGAGCCCTTGTCCGGCGAAGATAAACTCGCCGACAACCGTCCCAATCAGCGCCAGCGTCACGCTTAGCCGCAGCCCACCCAGCAGGGTCGGCAACGCGCCAGGCAGCTCGAGCTTAAAAAACGTCGCCCACGCGGATGCACCCATCGTCTGAAACACCTCACGGTAGACGCGCCCGACCTCGCGCACCCCTACCATCGTCGAGATGACCACCGGAAAGATCGAGATCAGCGTGGTGACCGTCAGCCTAGCTGAGAGCCCGTAGCCGAGCCACACCACCAAAAGCGGCGCGAGGATCACCGTAGGCACCGCCTGAAGCGCAACGATAAAGGGTGAGAAAAGCCGCTCGAGCGCCCGCGAGCGGCCCATCGCGTAGCCGATGGGCGTTCCCAGAAGGAGCGCGCTGGCGACCCCGAGAAGCGTGACGGTAAGGGTCGCCCAGGTGTGACGGGCGAGCGCGGCGGCGTTGTCCGAAAAGGCAGCCCAAACCTGCGCAGGTGACGGAAAAAAGTTCGGCGACATCCCCCTTGCCAACAGGCTCCAGCCCGATAGCAAAAATAGAACGAGCGCCACCGTCCCTAACAGTTCCCAGGGGACGCGGCGCGGTGCCCTTACGGAGCGCGGCAGGACGCTCGAGTCCGCGAGCCCGATACCGGCGCGCAGAGACGCTTCGGGTCCATCGGTATAGGCCGTCAGCCGCCCCTCGTGCCGGGTGTCCATGATTTGCTGGACGCGCCCGTCACGGAGTACCACTACCCGGTCGGCGAGATAGACCGCCTCACGGATGCTGTGGGTGACGAACAGGATGGTGCGTTTATCTTTGTGGTGAAGCCGTTTGAGTTCCAGGTTAAAGCGCTCGCGGACGAGCGCGTCAAGCGCCGCGAAGGGCTCATCCATCAGCAAAACCTCGGCGTCTTGCGCCAGGGCCCGGGCAATCGCCACCCGCGCCTGCATCCCCCCGGAAAGGCTCTGCGGGTGCCGCGCGGCGTGTTCGGTCATACCGACCTGCTCGAGCATCCTGCCCGCGTCCTGACCCCGCCCGGTGAGCGCGCGGGGCAACGCCACGTTGGCGTAAACCGTCCGCCACGGCAGGAGCCGGTAGTCCTGAAAGACGAGTGCGGGCTGCCCGGAGATTTCGGCGCGACCCGCGTCGGCTTCCAGAAGTCCGGCGATCACCCGGAGCAGGGTGCTCTTGCCGCCCCCGGAAGGGCCGATCAGCGCGACAAACTCACCCTTCCGGACCTCGAGGTCGACCTCTTTAAGCACCGCGACATCTTCAAAGGTTACCGACACCCCCGTCAGGCGCACGGCAACATTGGGGTCTTGGCGGGGCACGTAGGGGCACGTCGGGCTGGTTACGGCCATAAGGTCACCGTCATATCACAGTCGTAAGGGTGCGGTCAGCAGCTACCGAGGCCATTCTAGCCCGCTTCCGCCTAACCGAGGCCGTTTGCGACACCGGGCAGGCACCGGGTACCCCTAAAGCTGCAGCCCGTAACGCAGCAGCCAGCTCACCGACCCGAAAAGCGCGTAGCCGAGCAGCACCAGACTCACGACGCCGACGCCGAGGTCAACGCGGGGCGTCTGCGGTAAACCCTGGCGGATAAAGCCCCAGAGAAGCCCGCCTACCAAACCACCGACGTGGCCCCAGAGCGATACACCCGGAACCGCTACCGAAAAGATGACGATAAAGGCGATCCACTGCACCAGTGAACGGGTGAGCAGCCGGTCTCGCGCGCTGCGGCCCCGAAGCGCGTCGGCTAAAAGCGCGCCCCCTATACCCAGCACCCCGCCGGACGCGCCGACTACGCCGGGTGGCCCACTTCCCTCCTGCACGATGAAGGTCAAGTAAGCGCCCATAGCACCGCCTAGGACAAAGGCCGCCAGCAGCCCTCCCCACGGGCGGCGCGCCTCGTAGAGCCGCCCGATATCTAACAGCACCCAGACGTTGAGGCCGACGTGAATCAGCCCACCGTGAACGAACGCGTACGACAGGTAGCGCCAGGGGGCGTCACCACCCGGCACACCCGGCCCGAGGGTTAAAAAACCACCGGCGGCGGCCCAGGCGTTGGGGGTGCCGTAGCGCCCCGCAGCCCATAGCTGGAGCAGGTAGAGCGCCCCTAAGGAGGCGGCCAGGGCGAAGGTGCCGAGGGGCCGATCAGGTCTCTCGGTTTCGGGAACATGGCCGTAACGCCCGAGCACCACGCCTAAGCGCTCTTTTTGCCTGGGCGGCGCGTAGGCGTGCGCTTGCGCGTAGAGCCGTCCGGCGGCCTCGGGGTTGTGGGCGCGTTCGGCGGCGAAGGCGAGCGTTTCGAGCACCCGGTACGGCGGCACCCCCGGCAGCGGTGTTTCCAGCTCCCTTTGCGCCCCGGCCAGGTCCCCCCGGTAGGCGGAGAGCCGTGCTTTAGAGAGCGTCATGGCCCGGTAGCCGAGTGGCCCCTGCCCCTGCCGCTGCCAGCGCGACTCGAGCTCGTCCACTTCCCGCTCCGCCGTCGCCTCATGACCGAGGGCCAAAAGCGCCTGCACACGCGCGGCCAGACCTAAAAAAGCGTTGTCACCACCTTCGGGAACGGGGAGCTTTAAGAGGTCCTCCCACCGCTCTTGGAGCGCGTAGGCTTGAAGTCGCAGCACGTCGCCCTCGCCTTCGGGAAGCAGCCTCAGGGCCACCTCAGGGTCGTCTTGCTGAAGCGCGACCTGCGCGATCAGGCGGCCCATACTGGCGCGCCCGACGGGGCTCCAGTAGAGAAGTCGGGTCAGCGCTGTAGCGAGGGCGTAAAACCGCCCCCGCGCCAGAGCGGTGAGAGAAAACGGCGCGAGGACGTACACCGGGCCGACGATAAAGGTGGTCCAGCGCAGAAGTGGCGTGATGGGCGTTGTGGAGAGCTCGAGCCCGGCGAAAAGCGCGCACAGCGTCGCCGCCAGCAGCGTTTTTAGCGGCAACTCGCTCCATAGGGGTGCGAGGCGCTGGGTCCAGCGCACCCCGTACAGGCCGAACACGGCTAATACCACGAACAAAAGGGCCTCTTGCGACATGGCTCAGCCTACCGCGTGGGTCCCCGGCTGAGTACACGCCGCGCTGACAACAGCAGCCGAGCATGTACAATCAGGCTATGTATAGGGTGGGGCATGTATAGGGCAGCATATGTATAGGGTGGTGCTGACGCAAACGCTGGGGAGACCCCTATGAGCGCGCTTTTTTTTACCCTCTGCTTGGTGGTGGGGTACCTGATCGGCAGCTTTCCGACCGGCTACTTCGTCGCCAAGGCGTACGGCGTCAACATCCAAAAGGTCGGCTCCGGCAACATCGGCGCGACCAACGTGCTGCGCTCGGTCGGCCCCTGGCCCGCAGTTTTAACCGTGCTCGCCGACCCGCTCAAGGCGATGCTGGCGATTCTTATCGCCGACCTTGTGGGCGTCAGTGAATGGGGACTGGTGCTCGCGGGGCTGGCGACCGTTTTGGGAAACAACTTCAACGTCTTTTTGGGGTGGCGCGGCGGCAAAGGGGTCGCCACCAGTCTGGGCGTCGGTTTGGCCGTCGTGCCGGTTGTAACGCTCGCGGCGGGGGCCATCGGCATCCTGACGATAGCCGTCGGGCGCTACGTCTCGCTGGGGTCGGTGGTCGCACTTTTTAGCGCGCCGCTATTTTTGGTGATGCGCCCCTTTAGCGTGCCGCAGCTTTTTCTGGTACTGACGCTGCTGCTGCTGGTGGTCGTCCGGCACCGCGAAAATATCAAACGTCTGGCTGAGGGCAGCGAGCGCCGGTTGGGTGCGAAAGACGCGACGATAGCCGAAGCGAACCCGGGCGTAGCCGAGGCGGTAAAAGAGGTTGGCGGTGCTTGACTTTTTGGTGGTAAGCCCACACCCCGACGACGCCGAACTCGGTATGGGCGGAAGCTTAGCCAGAGCCCACGCTGAGGGGCGCAGCACCGGCATCATCGACCTCACAAAGGGCGAGGCGGCGACCAAAGGCACCCCGGAAGAGCGCGCGCAGGAGGCTGCTGCGGCCACCAAGGTGCTGGGGCTCGACCTCCGGCGTAACCTGGCTTGGCCGGACTCACGTATTTTGGACTCCGAGGACCGGCGCTTGCAACTCGCCCGGGTGCTGCGTGAAGTGCGGCCCCGCGTCGTCGTCGCGCCGCATGAGAGCGACCGGCATCCCGATCACGTGGCGGCGGCGCACATCGTCCCGGCGGCGGTGCATCTGGCAGGTCTTAAAAACAGCCCCTTGTCGGGCGAACCGTACAAACCCGAGGGGCTGTTTTTCTACATGGGTAACGGCCCCTTCGAGGCGACGTTGGTCGTTGACACAAGCGACTATATCGAGGTCTGGGAGGAGGCGGTGCGCTGCTACAAAAGCCAGTTCACCGGCCCCGCCGCCTCAGAAACCGTGACGCCGGACGTGTACCGCCGCAGGCGTGGGCGGGCGGCGTACTGGGGAACGTTCATTGGTACCGAGTACGGCGAGCCGTTATGGACGCCGAGGCCGGTGGCGTACACGCCGTTCTAAAGAGTCGGCACAGCATGGATTCCGCTTTCGTTGACAGAGAAGTTGGGGGACTCCGCTATCATCTCGGCACACTCACAACAGGCGGAGTCATCGAACAAATCGCCCCTGTCGGCCCGGCGAGCGTCCCCGAACTCAACCTCACCTCACCCATAGACCTCGCCCTCACCGTCTGGCCCTTTCCCCTCGAGCCCCTTCCCCTAAATGCCCTGACTAAACGGGGTTACAAGCCAGTAGAAGGGTTTGAAGGCGGACCGGAACAACGGTTTTTGAACGCTGACAAGGATATTCGGCTCCTCATCGTCGAGGCAGGTAGCGACCTCTGGACACGCTACGTCGTCGTTCGAGACTTTCTGCGTAACAGCGTGGACGCGCGCGCAGCCTTTCTGGGAGCACAAGGGGCCGTTACCACAACCTTTCTGGCCGACGCCGAACATTGGTGGACCGACTTTTACGGCTTTTCACCCCTCGAGACCGTTTCGGAAGCGTTTCGCGGCTTCACGCACTCCTGGTTATTTAGCAGCGGCTGGGCGCTCGACCTCTTTTTGGGGCGCGTGACGAGAGTGCACCACGACATTGATGTGGTGGTCCCCCGCACGGCGGTTCCGGCGGTGAGAGCGCACCTGAACGCCCTGGGCTGGCAGCTCGTCCTACCCTTGGACGGAAGGCTCGAGCCGTGGCCCCCGGAGAGTCCGTTAACACCCGATATTCAGATTCACGCCCACAGGGGCGGCTCAATGATGGACCTGCTCCTGACCGAGATGGACGCCGAGTGGACCTATCGCCGTGAACCGAGCATCACCTGCCCGGCACAGCAAGCTTTTTTACAAACTGAAAGCGGCTTACCGCTTCTCGCCCCTGAACTCGTGCTGCTGTTTAAGAGCAAAAATACGAGTGTCGGCAAGTACGAACGCCCACAGGACGAAGATGATTTTAGGGCCGTGCTCCCCCACCTCACGGCAAAACAGAAGAACTGGTTGAGGGGGGCGCTCGAGCGGACCGACCCCACGCACGGGTGGCTGGAGCGGCTTTAGCTAGATGGGTACGGTGCGCGCGCCCCGCTGTTCGCGCCGCTTGGCGTACCCGACGACCGCGATTCCCGAGAGCGCCACCGCGCCCCCCACGAGCGTCAGAAGTGACGGCACCTCGCCCAAGAGCAGCCACGAGAAGAGCAGGCTGAAGACCGGCACCGCGTAGAGAAAAGTCGTCGCCAGCGTGACCGGCAGCTTGGAGATGGCGTAGGAAAACTGCGCGTAGGCGACCGCCGCCGGGAACACCCCGATATAGACCGTTGCCATGAGCGCCGGGGTGCCCGCGTCGGCCACGTCGGCAAAAAGCCCCGGTAAAAAGATCAGCAGCGGCAGCGTCCCGGCCCACGTCGAAAAGGCGATGACCTCGACCGCACGGTAGCGCGCGAAAAGAGGTTTTTGCAGCACTGTAAAAAACGCCGTCACCAGCGCGGAGAGGAGCACGAGGAGCGCAAATAGGTTCAGCTGCAAGGCGGCGCTGTCCCCTAGAACAATGAGCAAAACTCCGGCGAACGACACCAAAAAACCGAGCCAGCCTAGAGGCGGCAGCCTGTCGCTGAGCATAAAAAACGCCACCACCGCCGTGATCGCCGGAGCCGTAGCGATGATTAAACTTGCCGCGCCCGCCGACACGTGCAGCTCGCCGTAGTTGAGCGCCAGATGGTAGACGGTGATGCCCAAAAAGCCGACTAGAAAGAAGTAGGGAACGTCTTCGCGCTCAGGCCAAAGGCGTTTTTTGGTGACGAGTAGCCACAGCAAAAAGCACAGCGACGCGACCGCGAAGCGCAGCAGCGTCAGGTTGGCCGCCGACAACCCGGCGAGCCCCAGCTTGATACCTGGAAACGCCGAACCCCACAAGACGGCCAGCACGAATAGGTTTAAAAACATGCCCAAGGTCATTCCTGTAGGCTACCCCTTAGCTTATTTGTCACGCTATCCGGTTTTGCGGCTAAATGCTGGGCGCTCCACGGTGACGCCTAGAGAGCAGATCAGCTGGAACGGGCGGGCTCGAGACCTGCGTCCAACAAAAATCTCGAGTCTCGACCCACAGCCGAGTTCGGAGCCTAGGCGGGCAGCATCACCGGGCGACCACAGGCGCAGCGCTCTGAATCACGGACCATCGTCGCCTGACCGTCACGGTACCAGAGGGTGTCGCAGTCGGGGCAGCGAATCTCGCCTTCCGAAATGCCGCGGAGCGCGTCGGGTCCGAGCCAGCGCGCCTCGCCGCACCAGCCGCATACTACCTCGGCCCCGCCGTCGTCTTGAATCATCCGCTCGCGCTCTTCGGGTGAAAAGTAGGCCAAGGCGTCGAGGGCTTTCTCGTCCGAGCAGCGGCACTCGAAGCGCAGCGGCAGCGCGTCGGGAGTGAGCAACTCAAACCCCAAACCCCAACAGAGTTCTTCGACGATCTCTAGCAGCGTGGCGCGACGCATGGCGTCAGTAAGTTGCCCGAGCGCCCGGACGTTGGCCTCTAAAAGCGCCAAAGCTCCCTCGTCGGCCCCGGGAAGTGCCTGTAAGATGACACCGCCGGATTTGACGACGCCGGAGGGCTCTATGTACACGCCCAGAAGCACCGCCGAGCTGATCTGTTCGGACTGCGCCAAAAATACGGTGATGTCTTCGGCAATCTCACCCGTCACCAGATCGACCGAGCTGCTGTAAGGGTCGCCATAGGGCGCGTGCGCGCGGATGACCTGGAGGTCGCCCTTGCCGAGCGCGCCACCGACGTTTAGTTTGCCGTCCGGACGCGGCGGCAGGGTGGCGTCCGGGTTGGTGACGTAGCCGCGCACCGCGCCGTCGAGGCCAGCGTCGGCGATAACGCCGCCGAGTGCTCCGTCGCCGCGCAGACGGAGCGTCACGCGGTCCTGCGGGTTTTTAAGCAGCACGTGGGATAAGAGGAGCGCCCCGGTCAGCGTGCGGCCCAGCGCCGCGGTCGCGGTCGGCGAGGTGTCGTGGCGCACCCTCGCGTCTTCGATGAGGGCGGTGGTATCGGCGGCGACCACGCGGACGCCACCAGCGGCGGCGACGCCGCGAAGGAGGTAAGACATGGTTTGTCCTTTCGGGGGGTGTGACAAGGCCGCGTTGAGGCGGCGCAACACCCAAGTATACGTCCCCTAAACGGGTCCTTAGGTAGGGCTCGAGACGCCCCTCGGACGGCCTACTCGACGTTCGCTCCGACCCGGCTGCTATAGTGCGCGCACATGACCGCACAAAGCGTCAACATCTCGATGCTCCGTCCGCACCTTCACGACCCACCCGAACCCCGCCCGCTCCCCGAGGGTTACACGCTGCGTTCTCTGGGGCATGAGGACGAACCTCAGCTCGCACGGCTTCTGGGGGTGGCCTTTGATGAAGCGTGGGATGAGCGGCGGGTTGCGTCTACGCTAACCAGAGCGCCGGATGTCCGGGCTGTCTACGGTGTGTTTTGGCATGGTTAGCTGGCCGCGACGGCCTCGAGCCAAGTTCGCCCCGAGCGCGACCCCACGGCGGGCTTTGTCCACTGGGTAGCGACGCACCCCCGACACCGCAGCAAGGGTCTCGCCGCCGCGCTGCTCGCACG
This sequence comes from uncultured Truepera sp., assembly GCA_902806425.1. Taxonomy (GTDB): domain Bacteria; phylum Deinococcota; class Deinococci; order Deinococcales; family Trueperaceae; genus Truepera. The sequence continues at coordinate 21,336 of CADCWP010000068.1, read as the reverse complement.
CTCCCTGGAAGACTTCAGCGCGCGCGGATACCTGCGCGCCCGGCTTACCACCCAGCCCGAGCGCATCCCGGCCATCCGGGCCTACCTTATGTTCGGCTTCGTACCCGAATACGAGGAGAACGGCCCCGATCACGAACGCGATCACAGGGCCGTCTGGTCGAACGTTTTTCAGGAGCTGATGCGTATGGGCTGAACGCCCGTGCCGCCCACCTTAAATCAGCGCGAGCCCCGGTCACTCGGACCACCGCCCAGCTCGTAGAGGACGCGGTGTTTGACCGCCTCGCCGAAACAGGCTAGGCCCGAGTTGAGGAGAACGAGTCCCAGCGTGCCCCAGAAAACCCAGCTCAGCAGGGGCGCGTCCAAGATGCGGCGCTCGACCGCGTAACCGACCACGCTGACCCCGAAGCCGATCAGCGTCAGGCCCAAGGGTGCCAAGAGACGCCATAAACGCAGGTGTGCCGCCATCACTGCCTCCCAAGTTTGGCGTACCCCATAGAGACCCTGCAGAGGGTGCGAGGGACGCCGCAAGCGCCCAGCTACCCGAATTTATCCGCCAGCGCCCTCAGGCTCGCCGCCGGAACCAACGCCGACACGTCCGCACCCAAGCTGGCAAGTTCCCGCACCCGCGTCGACGACACAAACGACCACTCCGGCAACGCCAAGATGAAAACCGTCTCCGCCGCCGGATTAAGACGCCGGTTGAGGTGCGCCATCTGCGCCTCGTACTCAAGGTCGAGCGCGCCCCGCAAACTCTTGACGATCACCTGCGCCTGCCGCTGCCGCACATAATCGACCAGAAGACCTGAAAACGTTTCGACCTCAACGTTTCTCAGCTCACGCGTCGCCTCGAGCACCAGGCGAACACGCACGTCTACGCCGAAGAGCTTCGTGCCTTTAAGCGGGTTGTCGAGCACCGCGACGGTGAGGCGGTCGTAAAGGCGACTGCTACGCCGGATGACGTCCAGATGACCGTTATGCGGTGGATCGAACGAACCGGGATAGACGGCGTGAATCATGCGCCGACAGGCCGTTCGCCTAAAAGCGTGTCGACGACCTCGGCGGCTGAGGCGTCACCGCTCAGCACCGCGTCGACGAGGCGGGACTCGAGCGCTTCCAAACGCCCTCGGACGCGCTCGGCGAGCAGCGCCGAGACCTCAAAGCGGGCACGTTCCCCCCGCAAACGGCTCAGCTCACCCAGCTTCTCGAGATATGCTCGGTGCGCGGCCAACGTGTCTAAAAGCTCCGGGACGCCCTGCCCTTCCGAAGCGACCGTCTCCTGAACCGGGGGCCGCCAGCCCTCCGGCTGTGGCGCTAACTCCAAGGCCGCCTTGATCTCCCGCTTAAGCCGCCCGCTCCCCGGCTGATCGGCCTTGTTGACGACGAACACGTCGGCGATCTCCATGATGCCCGCCTTAAACGCCTGCACGCCGTCGCCCTGTCCCGGCGTGAGCACGAGCAGGGTGGTGTCGGCGACCCGCACGATGTCGACTTCAGACTGCCCAACGCCGACCGTCTCGATAAATACCAAGTCGAAACCGTAGGCGTCCAGAAGGGCCGCCGCCTGAAGCGTCGCCGCCGCCAGGCCGCCGAGCTGCCCACGCGTCGCCAGCGAGCGGATAAAGACGTCCGCATCCGCATGGTGCCGCATCATGCGGATGCGGTCACCCAAAATCGCGCCACCGCTGTACGGGCTCGTCGGGTCGACGGCGAGCACCGCGACCCTTTTGCCCTGCGCGCGGGCCACCGCGATGAGCCCATCTGTCAGGGTGCTTTTACCGCTTCCCGGACCGCCCGTGATACCGACGATGTGCGCGTGGCCACCAAGCGCGCGCACCGCCTTGAGAAGCCGCTGACCGGCAGCGTCGCCCGCTTCCAGCAGGCTGATGCCGCGAGCCAGCGCACGCTCCTGACCCGAGGTAAAGCGGGACTCGAGGCTGTCGATCATGGACGCAGCATACCGCAGCGCGTTTCCCAATCTTGTACAGGCTGGGCCCGTGTCGGGACGGGTAGGGGAGGCGTGAGCGCACCTAAAAGCATCACGGCGCGCGGCAGCAGCGTAACTTCAAGGGTATCGGTCGGCGCATAAAGGTCCCCGTCGAGGTGCAGGGGCGTCGGCTCCGCCCAGCGCAGGCTGACGTGCGCTCCCTGCGCGTACGCGACCTTGGGGTGGCCGAGGTGTCGCCCACGCAGAACCCGCAGCATCAGGGGCACGACCCCCAGACGCGACACGCGCCGCCCCACCAAAACATCGGTTAGGGCGTCCGACGGGCCTCCCAGGGGTGAGATGCGGAAGCCGCCACCGTAGCGGGTGCCGTTCATCACCGCGCAGAGAAAGCTCTCCCCGTCGAAAAAGGGGGTGCCGTCGAGCGTGAGCACGAGGCGACCCGCGCGAAGGTCTCGCACCGCCAAAAGCGCCCCGAGCGCGTACCCCCCAAAGCCGCCCAGAGCCTTCGGGCTCCGCGCCGCCCGCGCGGTGACCTGAGCGTCGAAGCCCATCCCTAAACCGTTCAGGCAGAGATGTTCCTCTCCGGAAAAGCGCACGCGCAGCACGTCCAGGGGCGCGGACGACCTCTTAAGGCGGGCCACAGCATCGCCCAAGTCTCCTACCGCCCAACCCAGCGCCGCCGCCAGATCGTTCCCCCGGCCCAGTGGAACGACGCCCAAGGGTCGCCCCGTCCCGACGAGCGCGCCCAGCAGACTGCGGGCCGTCCCGTCGCCCCCGACCGCGACCACCGCTACCCCTTCGGGTAGGGCGCGAATATGCGCTAATGTTTTGTCGAGGGTGTTCGGCTGCGAGGTGAGAACCTCGAAGTCCAGGGTGTGAGCCCTCAGCAGCTCGGAGAGTTCCGGCCAGCGGCGGGCGGCCTTGCCCCCTCCGGCTGCCGGGTTGAGGACGAAGAGATAACGGTTGGGCACGGATTTTTCGAGCACGATGGTAACGAGCATACGCTGGCGAAACCCAGGCAGTGTAGAGACGGTTAGTTCGGAAGGTCAAACGTCTGCCAGTAGACGTGCGGATGGCTGAGGCGCGTAATCATCGCCGACCAACGCAAGGCTGACACTCGAGCCCTAAAAAGCTCGAGCCTCATCAGTCTCAAAATGCGCCACCCCGAGCCTTAGCCGAACGCCAGCAGGGCGACGCCCAGAACCATCACGGCCGCCGCCACCAACCGCCGCGAAAGCGCCCCCTCCCCGAGAAACCGTGCGCCTAAAAGCGTGCCGACCAGAATGCTGACCTCACGAACCGGGGCGACGTAGCTTACCGGCGTAAAGACGAGCGCAGTTAGCACCAGGATGTAGGCGAGCGGGCTGAGGAGTGCCACGACCAGCACTTCGAGCCGGTGCCGCCGCCACTCGAGCCTCACGTCGCGCCAGTGCCCGAGCACCAGCGGCGTCAAGAGCAGCGCCCGGCCCGCGTTACCCAGCCAGTTAAAGAGCAGGGGCGGGATCAGGAGCGTGCTGACCGCCACCTTGTCAAAAAGGGTGTAGGAGGCGATGAACACCCCTGTTATGAGACCGAACCGGAGCGCCCGCCGCAGCCCAGCGCCCGAACGCAAAACCGTTCCTCCCCCGGCAAAGATAAAAACGCTGAAGACGACCAGAAGCGCGCCTAGAAATGCCAGAGGTGTCGGCCGCTCACCGAGTACAAGAACAGCCGCAAGCACCGAAAAAAGTGGCCCTGTTCCCCGCGCCAGCGGATAGACGAGCGACAGATCACCAGCCCGGTAGCCCCGCTGCAAGCTGAGAAAATAGGCGAGATGCAAAACCGAGCTGATCAGGACCGCAGCCAGCTCTACCCACCCAAGGCTGATGGGTTGCGTGGCCCAGAACCCCAGCGCCAGCGGCGCGTAGAGCAACACCGACGCCACGTCGAAAAGCCACACGAAGGGGACACCGCCGGATGAGCGCTTGGCGAACAGGTTCCAAGTGGCGTGGAAGAGCGCGGAGAGTAGTACCAGCGAGAGGGCGAACGTCGTCATACGAGGCTCCTTTCACTCGTTCGGCGCGAGTTTTGAAAACCTCCAGGTTTTTGTCCCGTTAGGTGTCGCCCCCAGTGTGTTGCAGAGTGTGGTGCCGCTCGGTCGCAAGCCGCGCCTCCTGATTTTTGTGAGTGTGTTCGCTTCGTATTTTTTTGTCTGAGACAACGTGGAACCTTAGGCACAGCCGCGCGCTGAAGCGCCTATACCCTTGCACGTGGCGGTGGTGTCGACAGCTCGAGCGCCAACGACTCCAAGGCCCATACCTCGTCCTTGCCGGTCTTCATCGCCACGTCGGCCCGCAGCAAACTCGTCAGCACCCGCTTTAAGCCCGCCTCGTCCAAGTTTTTAGAAAGCGCCAGGGCTTTTTGCGCCACAAACGGTTTGACCTTGAGGGTCTGCGCGACCAGGCCCGCGTCTACCCGAGCCCGCCCCTCCTGCAAGCCCACACAGCGCGCGACCAAGGTGTACTGCCAGGTCAGCGCCCCCAGCACGCGAGGCGGCGCTTCGCCCTGCGCCATGAGGCTGCGGAGGACGCTCAGGGCGCGCCTCGCGTCGGCGTTTGAAATCGCCTCGATCAGGTCGAAGGCGTCGCGCGACGCCGGACGGTTGACGATCATGCGGACGCGCTCACTCGTCAGGGTCTCGTCCAAAACGGCCAGCTTCTGAATCTCGGCGGCGATTCCCGGCAGGTCTTCCCCGAAAAGGTCGGCCAGCGTGTCGGGCACGTCCTTTTCGGTTTCTACCTCGGCGACCCCAAGCTCCTGCCGGACCCAGTGCGTGAGCGCGTTAAAGCGCGGCGTCGGCAAGTTTTCGTGGCTGCCGAGTGCGGTGTACGTCTTCTGCCGCGCCGGGGTCGCGCCGAGGTCGAGCACGACGACAAGCGTTTCCGGCGAAACACCTTCCAGAACCTTGAGAACCTCGTTGCGGGGTTTGACGCCCCCTTGCCCCTTAAAGGCCGCGTCGAAGTCGAGCAGCAGTGCGACCTGACCGAACAACCCGGACTGCGCGGCGAGCTGCGCGACGCCTTGGGCGCTCATACCTTCGCCGAGTTCAGTGGTCTCTTCGGCGCGGAAGCCCCTAGCCCGGAGCGCGCGCCGCGCCGCTCGCGTTGCCAGAAAGGGGTCGCCACTAAAGGAAAGGATCATCGGAAAAAAAGGTCGTCCAAGTAGATGTCGGCGAGCGCCCGCCGCATCTCCGCCGCATCCTTAAACCGCTCTGAGGGGCTGTACTCGAGGGCTTTAGAGACGAATGCTTGCAGGGGCGCGGCGGCCACCGGCAGCGGCGCGAGCCGCACACTGCGGTCGCCGGTTAAAAAGCGGAACACGTCGCGCTCATAGGGCGGCGCGCCTGTGAGCATGTGGTACAAAACTGCGCCGACGGCGTAGAGGTCGCTTCGGGGGTCGCGGCGCTCGCCGCTGAACTGCTCCGGGGCCATGTAGTTGGGCGTCCCCAGCGACGTCCCTTTTTGCGTGATGGCCGCTAGCGCCAAGTCTTTGGCGAAGCCGAAGTCGGTCAGGAGCGCCTTTTCACCGTTGATCAGGATGTTCGACGGTTTTACGTCTAAGTGGATGACGCGCCGCGCGTGCGCGTACTCGAGCGCCGCGAGCACATCGCGGACGAAGCGCAGGCTGTTGGCGATGCCGAGCGGTCCGCCCATAAGGGCTTCGCTCAGACTCACGCCGGGACAGTAGGCGTAGATGAGGCTGGTGTCCTGCACGGCCAAGAGCGGCACGATGTTCTCGTGCTCTAAATGCGTAACGACCGCCGCCTCACGCCCCAAACGGTTCGCTAGGGTCGGCGACGCGGCCTGAAGCTGCTTGACAACGACCAGCTTGCCACGCCAACGCGCCAGCTCGACGCGCATGGGGCCGCCGCTCGAGAGCACGCGCACGGGGGTGATCATCGGCCTATCACTGTTAATAAATTAACACGCGCGCCTCAAAGCGCCCTCATAAAACGGTACACCGAACCCCAAAACCACCTTAGACGCCGAAGGTAGCGGAGGGCTCGTTACGGCGACCTTTATAACCGGTGAGGAGTCGGGCACAGACGCTACCCATAACGCAGGTGGCAAACGGTTTTTGAGAGCGTAAGGACACCCAAACCAGTTCCAAGGTAATGATGTGGTGTTAGATGCTCGCTGTGGGTATTAGCAGCCGAGCGAGGGGATGTCGGCTCGAGAATCAAGATAAGTCCGTGTAGACATGGGCGCGGCGTCACGACTTAGGCGTTAGCCTTACGGGGATCGAAACCCCGGCCCAGCCGTTTTTTCAGCGCTGCGGCCCGAGGAGAGAGACCCGCACCGCACCCTGCTTATGGGTGTGAAAGACCGCCACGCCGTGTGCCCGCAGCCGCGCCAAAACGTCCGGGTGAGGGTGGCCGTAGTTGTTTCGCCCGTAAGACAACACCGCCCGCTCGGGTTGCGCCGCCCGCAGCAGCGCGTCCGACGTGGAAAATCTCGAGCCGTGATGCGCCGCCATAAGAATGTCCACGTCCGGTACTGCGAGCACCGCCTCGACCTCGCTCGGCGTGTCGCCCAAAAAGAGCGCACGGGTCCCGAACGCGCTCAGCACGAACGCCACCGAGTTGGTGTTGGTCTCGTCAAACGGTTTCATGGGAGGATTGAGGATGTCGAGCCGCGCCTCACCAACGTGCAGCACCTCACCGCGGCGCACTTCGGAAACCGGAATCCCGCGCCGCTCGGCTACCGCCAGAAGCGCCTCGAACGCTCCCGACTCAGCCGACGGGTAGCCGATCACGAGCCGCTGTACCGGAAACTCCCGCAGGACGCTCGCTAGCCCTTCGATGTGGTCGGTGTCGGCGTGCGAGGCGATGACCAGCTCGAGTTCATCCACGTCCAGGGCTCTTAAAGCGGGAACCACGGTGTTCTCGCCGATGTCGAAGTCGCTAAAAGGCGTCCCGCCACCGTCAACTAGGATTTCCGTCCGGTGCGGCAGCCGGATGAGCGAGCTGTCGCCCTGACCTACGTCGAGATAAACGATTTCACTGTCTCCATGCGGCGAAGGCGTAAGCGTCGAAGCGCCCAGCGCCGCCGCCACCACCAGCAGCCCGCGCCACGGCCTCAGCTTGCCCAGCGACACGAGCGCCAGAGCAAGCGCCCCGACGCCGTAGTAGACGAAACCGACTGGGGAGACCTCACCCCAGCTCAGGCTCGGCCAGGTCGCGCTCGTGTTCGCCGTCCAGATAAGCGCCGCCGCCACGGGTGACGTGAGCTGGTTGAACAGCGCAGCTAGGGGCAGCGATACCAGACCCAGAAGCCCCGCTGCGAACCCGAGCGGTACCAGCGGCGTCGCCAGCGGGATCGCCAGAATGTTGACCAGCGGGCTCAGCAGCGGCACGGTGCCGAAGGTGTGCGCCAGAAGCGGCAAGAGCAGCGCCTGCGCCGCGACGCTCACGACCAGCGTGCCCAGAACCAGCGCCTTAGGGTGCCACCACGGAAGGCGTGAAGCGCTTAGCGCCCGCAACGTCGGCCCCGCAAAGACGAGCATCCCTACCACAGCCATATACGAGAGCTGAAACGACAGGTCGAAAAGGTGTGAAGGGTTCCATAACAGGGCCAGGAGGGCGGCTAGGGAGAGGGCGGGCCAGGGCTCGAGCCGCCCCGCTCCTAACCACAACGACAAAAGGAGCGCCGCCGCCATCGTCCCGGCCCGGAGCACGCTGGGGGAGGCGTCGACCAGAAAGATAAAGCCGATGACGAAAGCGATCATGACCGGGTAGCGGAGCACGCCGAAGGGCTTGAGGAGAAACCCTACAACCGCGATCAGCACCCCAAAGTTAAGCCCCGAGAGCGCCAGGATGTGCGCCAACCCGGATGCCGCGAAAACATCTTGCAAATCGTCCAGATTGTCGCGGATGCCGAGCGTCATCGCCTCCATCAGCGCGGCCCGTTTAGGGGGCAGCCCCGCCACGACGCCGCGCCGGAGCCGCTCTTTAAAGGTCGTCAGGGTGGCGGGCGTAAAGGCGAGCACCTCGTCCACATAGACCTGCGCCCCTACCCCGCGCCGCGCCAGATACCCTGCGTAGTCGAAGCCGCCGGGGTTGCGTTTGGTCGCCGGAGCCACCACGTCGCCACGCAGCGTGACGCGCCCCGCCGCGACCTCACCACGTGGCGAGAGCACGACCTTCTCCCCGGCAGGCTCGTCAAGCGTCAGGTAGGTGCCGTCCGAAACGCCGGACAGGGTTTGGGTGCTGCCGATAAGTTCGGCGAGCGGTTGCGGACGCGCGTCCCACAGGTCAAGCCGCACATGTCCGAGCGGAACGAACAGCACGCATAAGAGGAGAAACCGCGCGCCCAGCGCCCAACCCACCGGCAGCAGAGACCCGGCGCACACGACGCTGACCCATACCGGCAACCCGGCCCCTGCAAGCGCGATTCCCAGCACTAAGCAGAACGCCGCCGGGAGCGACCAAGCGGGTGAGAACGGGGGCTTTTCCGCCGAACCTTCCGGGTTCGGCGTTACGCTTACACGTTGGTCAAGACTTGACATCTAAGGTTTCTTTAGGGTTTGACATAGGGGCGAATCTTCTCGAGCGTCGCGGGGCCGATGCCGGAGACGTCCAGCAGCCCTTCGACACTCTCGAAGGGCCGTGCCGCGACGATGGCAGCGGCAGTAACCGGGCCAACGCCGGGGACGAGCAGCTCTAACTCGCGTTCCGTTGCGGTATTTAGGCTGAGCCGGTTCTCACCCGTAGCCGTGCGCGCTTCGGGGACAAGCACAGTTTCGTCGGTCGTGAGCGGGTCGGCGAGGTTTAGGAGCGTCTCCTCGGCGGCTTCGGTAAACCCACCCGCCTGTATAACGGCATCTTCGGCGCGTGAGCCCCACGGCAGCGCGTAAACGCCGGGAACCGCGACGGCTCCGGCGACCGACACCGTGACGTTGGGTTGCTCCACGCTGATCTCGACGTGTTGTGCGGTAAGGCGCGGCCACAGGTTCCAGACGGTCAGGCCCAGACAGACGCCGAGCAGCAGCAGGGTGACAGCCGTCTCCGTTTTGGGGTTCACGGCACGAGCTTAAAACGCACCACAAAAAACCGACGCGAAAAACTTCGCGTCGGCCTTATCTACTTGATCCCTTAGAGCAGTCTGCGGATGGCGCTCGAGTCCTCTAGCAAGTCTTGCCCCCCTTCGGCGCTGAGCGCACCCTTAGCTATAAGCCGCTCGACCTGGGCTTCGAAACGTTCCAGTGCCGCCTCTGCCTGAAACTCCTGAGCACGCTCCAGATGACGTTCGGCGGTCCTGAGCTGAGAGAGCAGCACCTGCGCGTCGCCGCGTTTTAACGTACCGTCCCCCTCGAGCCCCTCGACTTCAGCGATCAGCTCGTCCAGCAGCACCTGTGGGTCGGGCACGGTGAGGTCTAAACCGACGACCACTGGGTCGTGGTCAGCGGTGCGGTAGGCGTTCCTTTCATAAAGCGCCTCTTGCTCGGGCGGCTTAAAGGTCGTGTCGTAATCGAGCACGTCCGGCTCGTCGGCGTTGATGTGCCACTCGGTCGCGCCCGTCACCTGCGGGGTCAGCGCTGTATTCGACAGGGCGTAGTCAAGGTAACCGAGTTGACCGTCGAAGGTGTACGAATAGGCGAAGCGGCCCTGAAATTCGGCGATCAGGTTGGTGTAGTCGTCGGTGGTGCCGGAGCTGTCGTCCGCGCCCACCACGATGGTGTCGATGGGGTCCTCTTGGGCGTACGAGTTGAGGTCGCCGACGATCAAAAAGTCGGGGTCGCCGCTCCCGGTCGGATCGCCCGCGAGCCAGTCCACCAAAGCCGCCGCCGCCTGCGTGCGGGTGCCGTTGCAGTTGCCCTGCTGCGCGTCGTCATCGCCCGCGCCGCAGCCCGAGCCTTTCGATTTGAGGTGATTGACGGCCACCGTAAAGCGCGCGCCGGTCGCATTTTCCTCAAAGGTCTGGGCGAGTGACGGGCGGTTCCGGGTGTCGATAAAGCGCGGGTCGTCGGTCGAATCGAGGACGGCGAAATCGCTGACCGGCGTCACCACCGCGGGCTGATAGATCACGCCGACCTTGATGGCGTCGGTACCGATCACGCCCGTGTCGATGTAGGCGTAGGTACCCGCGCCGAGTCTGGCGTTGAGGCCCTCCACGATATCGGCCAGGGGCTCGACGCCGGGGGTGTTCTCGAGTTCGATCAGGCCCAACACTTCGGTGTTGAGGCCGATGATGGCCTCGAGTAGCTTCGCCCGCTGCCGCTCGAATTCGCCCGCGTCGTCCGCGCCCCGGCAGTCGAGCGTTCGCGAGGCTCCACACGGCCCGCTGCTGCTGCTAGCGGTCGTATCTACCGTTAAAAAGTAGTTGAGCGTGTTGAACGCGCCCACCTGAAAGCGCCCGCCCACGTCCTCGGGTTCAAAAGGGCGCTCATTAACGGCGGTATAGGTCGCGCCCGCCGTCGGCTGCATGCGGTAGAGGCCGAACGTCTCATCGATTACGCCGACGATGTCCGTGACCAAGTCGCCGCCGCGGAAACGGTTGTCTAAACTGAACCGTTCACCGTTGGGGTGACGCAGCACCGCCGGGTTCTGCGCCGAAGCGCCGTCGTCCAGCGTGACCTGCCGAAGCGCGTAGGCCGCCGTGAGCGCCGACGCCGCGCCGGGTTCGACGATGCTGGTCGGGGTATAGAAGCGGTCACGGCCATCTAGTTGGTCCAAGTCGCCGGTGTACTCGAGCACAATTTCGCCGAAGCGGTCGTACTCAAAATACTCACCGATGGCTAGAGTTTGAGTAAAACGTACCACCATGCCTTCAAAAGCTTCGAGCGCGTCCACCGAACGGAGCGGGAAGCTCACGTCGGTCGGGATGATGTCGGCGGCGGCGCCCAGGGGCGTCACGGTCGCGTTCGTAAGCTGGGTCTGGCTCGAGGCCCCGCTGCTTGTCACGTACTCACCGACCGTCCCAGCCACGCGCACAAGCGTCCCTACAGGCGCAGCACCGCCGCCGTAGTCGGTTCCCAAAAAGACGAAGACTCCTTCCGAGGTCGCGGCGTCGGCGTCAACGTCGCCGGGTTCCTCCTGCACGTAGAGACCGTTTAACTCGGCGAAGTCACCCGTCACCACACCCTCGACGACGACCGCCGCGCCGGGGCAGGCCGCGGCGTCGCCACTTCCCTGAACAGCTGAGATTTGGATGACCGCCGGGGCCGCCGCGCATGGGCCGGAGGGCGGTGGCTCTACCGGGTCGCCGTCACCGCCGAACGTCTGACCGGCGTTAACCGTACCGAACGAGTCGTCCGACGAGGCCGACCAGGTGAAGTCCTGGTAGGCCGTGCCAGTACCTTTAAGTTGTAAGGAAAGACCTGCGGGCTCGCTGCTACCGCCCGTTTCACTCACACCGATGTCGGTGCTGACGATACCGTTGGCTACACCACCTACAGCGGTGAACGTTCCCTCATAAGATAGGAACTGAACCACCTCGCCAGCAGCGTTGACCAGCGCCAGACCGTCGGGTTCGGTCCCAGCCGTATTGCCGTTCTGAATGCCGTTCGCTGGGTAACCAAACGAAACGGTACCGTAACCGCCCTCCTGGTTGGTGAGGGTACCGCTTAGCGGCTTCGTGTTGTAAAGCGCGCCGCCGTTGCCGTTGTAGAGCGCCAGGCTCCAGCCCGTCAGGTTAGTGCCCGCGGGTCCCGCGACCTCGACCGCTTCTCCGGCGTCGGTCCCCGCGTTGTCGTAGTGCAGTTCATTGATAAAGACACTTGCCGGGGCCTGACTGAACGCTGGGGATACCCCCACAGCGTCCTCCGCACACCCTGTCAGAAGCCCCAACAGGCTGAGGCCCCCAACCACCATGCTATGTTTCATCTTTCACCCCTCTCGTCAACCTCCCGGCACCCTATCACTCCCACTTCAGCCGGATGTCAATAAAAAGCGTGCCGAGAGTACACCCGGCACGCCTGCTTAAAGCTACTGAACTATTTTGCCTGGCTGTACATCTCGCTGACCTTGGGCCAGTTGACGACGTTCCAGAACGCCGTAACGTAGTCGGGACGGCGGTTCTGGTAGTTCAGGTAGTAGGCGTGCTCCCACACATCCAAACCCAAGACGGCGTGTTTGCCCTCCATCGCAGGATTGTCCTGGTTCGGGGTGCTGGTAATGGAGAGCGCCCCACCGTCGGAGACGAGCCACGCCCAGCCTGACCCGAAACGGTTGGCGGCGGCGGCGGCGAACTCCTCTTTAAATGCGTCGAACGACCCGAAGTCGCGGGTGATAGCCTCGGCCAACTCGCCGCTCGGTTCGCCGCCGCCCTGTGGGCTCAGCCACTCCCAAAACCTGTTGTGGTTGTAGTAGCCGCCGCCGTTGTTACGGACCGCCGGGGGAAGGGTGTCGGCACCCTTGGCGAGAACCTCTTCTATGGAGAGACCCTCTAACTCGGTGCCTTTAACCGCGGCGTTGAGTTTTGTGGTGTAGGTGCCGTGGTGCTTGTCGTGGTGAATTTCCATCGTACGAGCGTCGATGTGGGGCTCCAGAGCGTCGTTCGGATACGGCAGGTTGGGCAGTTCAAAAGCCATGATGCTCCTCCTAAAAACTGGCTGGCCCTTGACGGGTCTGCAATCAAGCTAACAAAGGGAGAGGCGGGTCACCTTTTCGGGGCTTACATTGCCCCTCCGCCTCTAGGCGGATGTCAAGACGGTCGAAATAATTTACCGACCCTTTAGGGACCCCTGAACCCCTACTTGGGTTCCGAGAGCGGGTGCCAAGGTGAAGTCGACGCCGCTGGCTGGAGGGTTTACGACGCTCGGCGTGTTGATCGTTGGAAAAGCGCCGATGGGTTCTCCGTTATCGACCTGAGCGTTTGTGTTTAGGTCATTCCAACCGATGACGTTGTAGTCACCGGCAGGCACGTCGGGGATGGTGTAGTCGGCGCTCGAGCCGCCCGTTTCGATCCGCACGGCTGGAAGGCGGCCCACGTTGCAGACGCGCGCTGTAGTAGGACAGGCGAAGACGTAGCTGCCAGCGATGTCGAGGTCGGGCTCATCCCCCTCGATCACCACGCTCAGCGGTACGGTGCTGCTGATACCGTCCCCGACGCCCTGAACTTCAAGCGTGTACTCACCCGTCACCCCGGTGGTCGCGCTCAGGGTCAGGCGGGTGCTGTCACCCGACGTTGCGGACGGGGTAAAGCTGGCGCTGAGGCCGCTCGGCAAGTCGGAGACGCTGAAGGCTACCTCGCCAGTAAAACCGCCCGAACGGCTGATGAGCACCTCCGTACTCACGCTGGCCCCGGCGGCGAGCGAGACCGTCGCGGGCGAGAGCGATAGGGCGAAGTCGGGCGCGGCCGGGGTCTCGAGCGCCGCGAGCGCCGCCGCCGCGTCGATCAAGCCTGAACCGCACCCAACTGCGCACAGGGGGTCCGTGATGGGCCGAGCGGTGGTTTTTAAGATGTCGCGCGCTTCGGCACCCGAGAGCGTGGGACGCACGCTCTTCATAAGCGCGACGACGCCCGCGACGTGCGGCGAGGCCATAGAGGTGCCCTCGAAGTAGGCGTAATCGGCCTCGCCCGCCGGGTTTTGCACGGTGCTCAGCACCCCGTCGGGGTAGCCGTTGGCGTCGCCGTCTCCGGAAAGGTTACCGCCGGGGGCCATCACGGCGATGCGCGCGCCGTAGTTCGAGTAGGGGGCGCGTGTGCCCGCCAGGGTCGTCGCGCCTACGACGATGACGCCGCCGCAGCTCGCCGGGGTAGAGCTGCTGGCGTCCGCGCCGTCGTTGCCCGCGGCTACGACCACAACGGCCCCGACCTCGTTGGCGCGGTCGAACGCGTCTTGTAGGGACTGCGCCTGCGACGAACTGCATGGAAACGGCCCGCCCAAACTCAGATTCAGGACGTCCGCCGGGTTGGGGTTTGTGGGCACGCCGGGAACGTTCTCGCCGACGCTCCACAGGATGCCGTCGACGGCGTCGGCCAAGTCGCCGCTATCTCTGCCCAAGACCCGCACCGGCAGGATGCGGCTGCCCCAGCTCACGCCCGCGACGCCGACGCCGTTATCAGTAGCGGCGGCTATGGTTCCCGCGACGTGCGAGCCGTGAAAGTCGCCGCCGGGGTCGGTCGGGTCGCCGTCGCGCCCGTCGCCGTCGCCGGAGAACTGAGCGTTGCTGACAAAATCGTAGCCAGCGGCGAGCTTGCCCGTAAGGTCGGGATGCGTGGGCGCGACCCCGCTGTCGATAACGGCTACCGTAACGTCCGCAGAACCCGTCGTCTGCTCCCAAGCGGCGGGCAGGTTGACGGCCCGGAGGTGCCACTGCTCGGCGTAGCGCGGGTCGTTGGGTTCGGCGTAGGCTTCCAGCAGATAGTTGGGATGCGCGTACACCACGTCGCCGCGAGCCGAGAGTTGAGCGACAAGACGTAGCGTGTCGGTCTCTAGGTCGGTGCTCTGGGCGCGCAGCTCAGCGGCCATCCGGTAGAGGCCGACACCCTCTAGCGGCAGGTCGCGGAGGCGCTCGAGCGCCCCTACCGCCTGAGCCCGTACCCCAGGCCTGAATTTGACGATGACCTCACCCGGGACAAAGGGTGCCGCGGAAGCCTCCACCGCCGTTCCAACGATGCTGAGCGTTCCGGAGATGCTGCCACCCGCGCCGACGCCACTCACTTGGTACGTTACGGAAACCCGCGTGGTCGCGCCCGCGCTCACCGTCGCCGGGGAGCCGACGACCGCCGCGGTGTATCCGGGAACCGCGCCCGCCGTAACCAGGTAAGAACCCACCGCCAACTCCGTCAGCGTCTCGCTCTGCGTGAGTTGCTGAGCAAAGCCGTTCGGCCCCACTACCTCAACGGTTACGCGCGTCCCAGCGGGCAAACCGAGAATATCGACCTGAAGCGTCCCCGCAGCGTCCTCGCCCCTTGGGCACGCCGTCAACGCGCCTGTAAGTAGTCCCATCACAAGCCAAAATCCAACACGTCTCATCATGCCTCCTGTTGGGCCAGAGCGGCCTCGTATCGCCTCAAGTCGGCGTCGCTGAAAGACGACCGTCACGCGTTTCACACGCGTCCATAACACCATCATAGCGTGCGTTAAGGTTGTGAAATGGTCCGGACGGTAAAGGAACTTTTAGACACGCTGCCCCAAAGGGGGCGGCTCGAGCACATCTTGGTGCGTCCGGCGCGGCGCGCGCCGACGGTGCGTTTAGAGAGAGCGCGGGCCCTGCCGGGGCGCGGTTTGGCGGGCGACCACCGCAGCGAACGTAGCTCGAGTTCAGCGCGGCAGGTCACCTTGATTCAGGCCGAACACCTGCCGGTCATCACGGCCCTGTCCGGCAGCCAGGCGACCCCCGAACGGCTCCGGCGCAACCTCGTCGTCTCGGGAATCAACCTGCTCGCGCTTAAAAGTCGGCGCTTTCGGATCGGCGGCGCAGTATTCGAGGGCGCGGGGCTGTGCCACCCGTGCTCACGGATGGAGGAGGCGCTCGGGCCGGGGGGATACAACGCGGTGCGGGGTCACGGCGGGATTTTGGCGCGCGTCGTGGAAGAAGGAGAGATCACAGTAGGGGACGCGCTCGAGCCTCTCTAGCTCACCTTGACCTAACACACCCTGACCAGCACCCGCCCCTGCGTAACACCCGCCAAGATGTCATCGATTACCCCGCTCAGCTCACCGAGTGTCACCTCCCGGGTCGCTACCGACAGGTCAACCTTCCACACTCCCGCCAGCTTTTCCCACACCCGACGCCGCACGTCCATCGGGCACGCCGCCGAGTCGATGCCCAACACGCTCACGCCCCGGAGGATAAACGGGAACACTGTTAAAGACAGCTTCGGACCCGCCACCAACCCGCACGCGGCGACGGCGGCGCGGGGGTTAAGCGACTTGACGATGTTCGAGAGCGGTTCGCCGCCCACCGTGTCGATGGCCCCGGCAAAACGCGCCTTTAGCAGCGGCCGCTCCGTCACCTCACCGAGTTCGGAGCGCGGGAGGATGTCCGACGCGCCTAGCTTTCTAAGCCAGCCGTGCGCCGCCTTGGTACCCGTACTCGCCAGCGTCTCGAAGCCCAGGTGCGCGAGCAGCGCCACAGCCACGCTGCCGACCCCGCCCGACGCGCCCGTCACGACGACCGGCCCCCCCTCGGGCTCGAGACCGTGCGCCAAGAGCGCGTCTAGACATAGGCCCGCCGTCAACCCGGCGGTACCGAGCACCATCGCCTCGCGCAGACCTAGACCGCCCGGTAAAGGGACAGCCCACTCGGCGGGAACACGGATCAGCTCGCCGAAACCACCCGGCGTGTTCATCCCGAGGTCGTACGAGGTGACGATGACCTCGTCGCCGACGTTAAAACGCTCGTCACGGCTCGCCACGACGGTTCCGGCGGCGTCGATCCCGGGCGTGTGCGGATACGCTTTGGTGACGCCGGGACTCCCGGTCGCGGACAGGGCGTCCTTATAGTTCAGAGACGAGTACGCGACCGCGACGGTGAGCGCCCCGTCCGGCAGCGTGTCGGCGTCTAGAGTTTGAACACTTCGGGAAAACCCGGCCTCGGTTTTCTCAACGCGGAAGGCGCGGAAGTCAGCCTTTGCCATATTCACCCCTCACTAAGCGTAGCTTTACCAAGGCATTTTAAGGACTACGGCCACTGATCTTACCCGGTCCTTTCCACCATCTGCTCGCCCAAATACCCGGCGTTGGGAACATGACAACTTCTTACCCGCGCTCGGGGTAGATTGCAGCATGGCGACAAAAGTCAAGCGTAAGGTCAAAAAGGTTGAGGCCCCTAAAATTACTGACGGGGCAGCGAAGATCGTTAGGATTAATGATGGCGCGGCCCGCACCTCTCCAGCCGTCAAGGTGACAAAGGCCAGAAACCGCAGACCTCAGCAGAAGCGTTCATTGACCCCGTGGCTGATCGGTGCGGGCGTCGTGCTCCTTATCGCCGTCCCGACGGGCATCAACGTCTATAGACAGTCGCAGCTGCCGGGAGAGCGGTTCGGAAGCCTCGGTAACGCGCACATCAGCGAGACCGCGCCGGAACCCCGGTACAACTCGAACCCCCCGACCTCGGGGCCGCACCTGCCTTACACCGCGGGTTGGGGTTCGTACACCGAGGTGCAACCCGACAAACTGCTCGTGCATAACTTGGAGGACGCTGGGGTGATCCTCTGGTACCGCGCCGGAACGCCGGAGGAAAATCAGCAGCGGGTGGGCGCGCTCGAGGCCTCTTACGACGCCACGCGTTACCGCCGTGTGGTGATCGCGCCGCGTGAGAATTTAGAGACTGCTTACGCCATGACCGCGTGGAGGCGGCTGCAAGCATTCGATGAGATCAACCCGGACAAGGTCAACGCCTTTATGGAGGCGTACGAAGGTATCGACCATCACCCGGCGGGCGGGGCGTAACGCTTTAAGCGCTTAGGCCAGAGGCCCGCAGCTCGACATGGTTGCGGGCCTTACGCTATCGGCGGGTTGACTTTGTCCACTGAGCAGCCCAGGCTGAGATGATGCCGGACTACGCAAGTACCGTTATGAGAGCGGTGCAAGGTGAGCCCGTCGTCCTCGTCGCTGCGGGCGTCGTCGTCATGAACACGGCAGGTGAAATCTTGCTGGTGCAACGTCACGACGGCGAATGGGACCTGCCGGGTGGACATATGGAAGTTGGCGAGTCGCTCAAGAAGACCGCCACACGCGAGCTTTTCGAGGAGACGGGACTTACAGTTGACACCTTGGAACTGCTCGGTGTTGCTTCGGGCAAGGAGACCTTTTACCCAAAACGCAACGCCTACTATGTGACGGCGATGTACCACGCCACAACGCATAGCGAAACCTTGAACCTAAGCCATGAGCACGCCGACGGTGCGTTTTGTTTTTTGCCCTTGACGAGATTCCCGGCTCGTTGTCGGTGTCTGCTCGGTGGGTAACGGTTAAACTAGGCTTAACCAGCGCGTCGGAGGGATAAACGTTGAAGATCGAAACCGCAAAACAGCTCCGGGAGCTTTACCCGTCCCCATCCGAGCGGGCGCAGCGCAAACAGTTGCCGAAGCTCGACGTTCACTGCCAGCGGTTCATCGCGCTGTCGCCTTTTGTGGTGCTCGCCTCGAGCGGCCCCGCTGGCGCGGACGCGACGCCCAGGGGCGGGCCACGCGGCTTTGTTCACGCCCCTGACGAACACACCCTGCTCCTCCCAGACTGGCCGGGGAACAACCGCCTCGACGCGCTGACCAACATTTTGGCAAACCCCGCCGTCGGCCTTCTTTTTCTCATTCCCGGCGTTGACGAAACGCTCAGGGTCGGTGGTCGCGCCGAAATCCGGACGGACGCGGCGCTGCTAGGGCCGTTTTGCGCGGGCACCAAACTGCCCCTAAGCGTGATCGTTATTCACGTCGACAAAGCCTATCTGCACTGCGCCAAAGCGTTGCTGCGGTCAAACTTATGGCGTGAGGACGCCCAAGTCGACCGCTCCGCCTTGCCTACTGCCAACGAGATGTTGACCGAGCAGCTAGGCCTGACGGAGCAGCCCGAGTCTCAAGAGGCGATGGAGCGGCGCTACCGAAACGCCCTGTACTAGCTCACTCCCGGCTGGGCAGCGCCTCTTGCCGCGCCGTTTTGTGGAGGGAGAGTACGATGCTGAGTGTGAGAATGCCCGCGACCACCCCGAGCGACGCGGCGGTCGGTATCTTAAACACGTCAAGCAGCAGCATCTTCACGCCGATAAAGACTAGAATGAACGACAAGCCGGTTTTGAGATAGACGAAGCGGTGAACGACGCCCGCGAGCAAAAAGTACATGCTCCGGAGACCCAAAATTGCCAGCACGTTCGACGTGAAGACGATAAAGGGGTCTGTGGTGATGGCGAAAATCGCCGGAATCGAATCGACCGCGAACACCAGGTCGGTAAACTCGATGAAGATCAGCACCAGAAACAGCGGCGTCGCCATCCGCACACCGTTTTTGACCGTAAAGAACTTTTGCCCGTCGTAGTCGTCGCTGACCCGAAAGAGGCGGCGCGCCAGACGAACCGCCGGGTTCTTGTTGAGGTCTACATCACTGTCATGGCGTTGGAAAAGCATCCGGACGCCCGTGAGCAGCAAAAGCCCGCCGAACACGTACAAGACCCAGTGGAACTGCTCAATTAGGGCCGCGCCCAAAAAGATCATGACGCCGCGCATCAGCAGCGCGCCGATCACGCCCCAGAACAGGACCCGGTGCTGATAGATAGGGGGCGTGGCGAAAAATGAAAAGACCAGCACGAAGACGAAGATGTTGTCGACCGCCAGCGACTTCTCGATCAGGTAGCCGGTGATGAACTCGAGGCCCTTGTCCGGCCCCTGCCAGACGTAAACGAGTCCGGCAAAAGCTAGCGACAGCGCCACCCAGACGGCACTCCAGATAGCGGCTTCTCTGACGCTGACGGTGTGAGCTTTGCGGTGAAAGACACCCAAATCCAGAGCGAGCATCCCCAGCACACCGCCGATAAACGCAAACCAAACCCAAAGCGGTAGGTCCATACGGACTCCTCTTCAGGTCTTGCCTTTATGTGCGAGCGACCGGGATACCTTTGGTCTCCGGAATGACGGCGGCTCGCTCCCTTTTTTGGTGGGCGGCTACTCCCCTGTTCGGGTGAGTGTAACGGAATCGGACCAGGGTTTCATGAGAACGGAACTGCCACCTCCAGACTTGCGCGTCGCTGCTTGACGAGGCAGTATGCTCAATGCAATGACTCAGACCCAAAAGGCACTACCCCGCAGTACGCCCGAGGCGCAGGGCGTCTCGTCGGCGGCGATCCTTAGCTTTATCGACGCCGCAGCGGAAGGGGGGCTCGAGCTGCACAGCGTCATGCTCTTGCGTCACGCTCACGTCGTCGCCGAGGGCTGGTGGTCGCCCTACAGTCCCGACACGGTGCACCTTCTCTACTCGCTCAGCAAAAGCTTTACCGCGACCGCCATCGGGCTGGCCGTAGCCGAAGGCCGTCTGTCGGTGAACGACCCGGTACTTACGTTCTTCCCCGACGAGGCCCCGGCGGAGCCGCATCCTTACGTGCAGAAGATGCGCGTCCTTGACCTTCTCAACATGGCGACGGGACATCTGGACGACACATTCGAGCGCTTTGCCCAACAAAGCGATTGGGCGCGCGGCTTTCTCGCGCTGCCGCCGGAGCGCCCTCCGGGCACCATGTTCACCTACAATCAGGGCGCGACCCTCACGCTCGCTGCGATTATCCATAAGGTCACAGGAGAGGGGTTGCTTGGGTACCTCCGCCCTCGCCTTTTGGAGCCTCTAGGTATCGCCCAAGCGCACTGGTTAAAGACCCCAACGGGACTCGAGCAGGGCTTTTCCGGCCTGCACCTCACGACCGAGGCGGTCGCCCGGTTTGGACAGCTCTACTTGCAGAGGGGGCGATGGGGGGAGCGCCAGCTCATCCCCGAAACGTGGATAGACGAAGCGACCCGTTGGCTTACGTTGCCGAGCGCCGAGGCCCGGCCCGTGGACTGGTCGCAAGGGTACGGCTATCAGTTTTGGCGCTGCCGTCACGGGGCCTACCGCGGCGACGGGGCGTTCGGGCAGTTCTGCGTGGTCATGCCCGAACAGGACACGGTTCTAGCTTTGACCGGAGCCGTCGAAAACATGCAAACCGTCTTGGATTTGGTTTGGACCCACCTGCTCCCCGCCATGCAAAACGCGCCGCTCGCGGACGACTCAGCCGCGCACGGTTCACTGACGGAGCAGCTCGAGCACCTTCACCTCCCGCCGGTTCAGGGAGATAAAACAGCGCCCTCAGAAAACGATTTGGGCAAGACGTACCGCTTCAGCAGCTCTCAGCGTTCCCCGGACCTACTCGAGCTGACCTTGAGGCAAAACGGTGACGGCTGGACGATCACGCTGCGGGGCGCGGACGGCGACCACCACATCCGCTGCGGTTACGGCGCTTGGCAAGAGGACGTGACCGCGCTTCCTAATCCGGGGCCTGTTCCTTTTCAGGTAAGCAGTCCGGAACCTGTGCCTACCCGGACAAGCGGGGCGTGGACGGCGGCGGATACCTTCACGTTTAAGCTTTATTTCCTCGAGACGCCCCACGCCCTGACCTTCACCTGCCGTTTCGGCGGGGCGGATTTGCAGCTAGAAAGGCGTTGGAACGTGCAGTTCGGTGCGCTCGAGCTACCGACCTTAACGGGCGTAGCGCTGACCTAGAGCGCCCCGAGCAGCTCGCGGCAGCTCGCCTCGCAGAGGCGGCAGTGCTCGTGCACATCTTTATGCTGTTCGCACAAATCTCCGCACGCTTTACAGGCTGCTGCACACGCCTCTAGCTGAGCCCGCAAGTGCAGGATTCCGGAGATATTGAGACTGGAAGCGTACTGTTTATCACTTTATCTTGCAGTTGTTGAGACTCGTCTCGAAGTTGTTGATAGCAACCT
>CADCWP010000067.1 GCA_902806425.1 uncultured Truepera sp. | reverse complement strand
GAGCATGGGGGTGATAAAGCTCGGGCGACCTGCGTTTATGACCGGGTGCTACCTTCTGAACCGGGAAGTATACCCCCATCAGCTGGGCGCAGTGTTCGCTGATCTTTCCCGCCAAATACGCGGCGTCTAGGCTTTCAAGCACGCCGAACTTCGCCAGAGCTTTGTACGTGTGCGACTTCGTAGCTCGCCCCGCCGCGTGGGGAATTCCGGCAAAGCGCCTGATCTCCTCCGCGCGGGGGGTGATCTCGTTGGTGCGGACGACCAGCAGACGGTCCTCCGGAACAACCCCCAAAACCCGCCCGTTGTGCGCTGTCCAGTAGGACAGGTAACCGTCAAGGGTGTAGAGGCCGCGCACCTTGAGGGCGTGCTCCTCGGGCGGATGGGCGTGGGGGCTGCCGAAGCGAAGGTCTCTGAGGCGACGCCATTCGTATGGAGGGTGCCGCCGCGCCAGCTGGTGGTTGATGAGGGAGTCCAGCCAGCTGTACGGGTCTCGCAGCGTGAGAATAAACTTGGCCTGCGGAAACAAATCGACCAACTCGCGGACGAAAAAATAGTTGAGCTGTGACGAGTCGATGTCCAGACTGAAACGGCGGTCGCGGGCGCGCAGATAACGGCTAAACGCCTCCGGGCTGACGCGGCCCTCTCCCACGGCCAAAATAAGCGGAATCAGGTTTTTCCAACCGGCCTCGTGGTAGACGCGCAGCTGACCCCCAAAAAGGGCCTCTACCGAGTGGGTGCCCGACTTTGCCGTGCCTACGCAGTAGACGTGCGTGCGGCGGGGCTGCACAAGCTTGGAAACCGGAGACTTGTAGTACAGTTCGCTGGCCGTTGCACGCGTTTTTCGGATAAGCCGCCGGTGACGGATGGAAGTAGGCAAGCCGAGCCCTCCCCTATGACCGCCACTATAGAAGGCGCTACTCGGCCCGTGCTGTGCACCGCTCACGCCGCCCAGGCGCTAGGCGCTGGACACCACCGCCTGAACGCTCCGCGTATCTCTGACCGCGCGGCAGAGCGCCACCCCGAAAAAAAACATCTGCGCCGAGTAGTACACCCAGAGCAAAAAGACGACCAACGACCCCGCCGCCCCGTAGGCGCTGCTAAGGGCACTTTCGGCGATGTACGCGCCTAAAAGCCAGCGCCCCAAGATGAAGAGCAGTGCGGTGACGGTAGAGCCCATCCAGACGTCGCGCCACCTCACGCGGGTCGCGGGCAGATACTTGTACAAAACGGCCAGAAAGAGCGTCATCAGAACGAACCCGAGGGCGGTCTCGAGCAGCCCCAAAAAGGCCGCCGGGACCCAGTGGTTGCGGAGATACTCGCCCCCGGCGCTTAAAAAGGTGCTGAGCGTCAACGTCGCTAAAAACACGATGCCGATAACCAGCACCAGCCCAACCGAGATCGCCCGGTCTTGGATAAAGTTTACGACGCCCTGACGCCTGCTCGTCGCTGCTTCGACGCCCCACAAGATGTTGGCCGCCGCGCGCAGCTCGACCAAGACCAGGGACGCGCCGAAAAGGAGCGCCACGGAGCCGATGACCACGTTGATGATGCCGGTGCTCGTCTGATAGGCGCTAAAAGCGTTTGTAAAAAGGTCGCGCAGTACGCCCACGACCCCAGTGCTGCCGGGGCCGAGCGCGAGCGCGACCTGCTCTAAGACCCCCTGCTGCACCTCGGCGCGGCTTAAAAATAGGCTCATCACCCCGACCGCGACGATGAGCAGGGGCGCGAGCGAGAGCACCGTGTAAAAGGCCAGCGCCGCCCCCAGCCGGGGCGCGTTGTGCGTCTGCCAAAGCACCGCCGCTTTACTGACGACCCTAAAAAACCGCCGCATACCGTCCTCTACTCACCCTCATATCTTACACAGACGGTGGCTCGGCGGCACGGTCGGGTGCGTGTTGGGCTGCGCTGCGGGGAGGCGGTATCATGGGCTCATGACGCTTAAGGGAGAGGGCAAGGGGCCGCTGCCGCCGCTTCTGGTGCAGTACACCGAGCTGCGCGAACGCTACCCGGATTACCTTCTCTTATTCCAAGTCGGCGACTTTTACGAAACCTTTGGCGAGGACGCCGAGAAGTTCGCCCGCGCCATCAACATCACCCTGACGCACAAGACCAGCAAGGACTTTTCAACGCCGATGGCCGGGATTCCGGTGCGGAGCGCCGACACCTACCTCGAAAAACTTCTCAGACAGAACGTCTGCGTCGCGGTCGCCGATCAGACCGAGACGCCCGCAACCGCCGACGGCCTCGTCAAACGCGAGGTCACCCAGCTCATCACCCCCGGCACCGTCACCGACGAGAAATTGCTGCGCCCCGACGCCAACTATCTCGCGGCGGTCGCCACCGGCGAAGGCTACGGGCTGACACTTTTAGACGTGACCACAGGCGAGTTCCGCGGCACGCTGCTCTACAGCAAGGGCGCGCTGTTTGACGAGCTGCGCCGCTACCGCCCCGCCGAACTGCTGCTCGCGCCCGAGCTGTACGCTCAGGAGGATTTTCGGGATGCTCTCAGCGAGCGCTTCGCGGTGATGGTCACAAGGGGCCGCTTCGACGAGGACCCCGCTCGAGAGGTCCTCACCACGCACTTCGGCAGCCCGCCGCAAGGGGCCGACGACGCCCTCTTGCGCGCCGCCGGAGCCGTGCTGTCCTACGCGCTCACCACCCAGCGCGGTCAGCTCGGGCAAGTCACGCGCTTTTTGCGCTACGACCCGAGCGCCTACATGCAGGTTGGGGAGACGGCGCTCGCCACGCTCGAGGTCTTCACCGCCAATTCTCACACCCCCAGCGGCGACGCCCGTACCCTGCTCAGCGTCCTCGACACGACCCGCACCGCGCCGGGGCGCAGGCTGCTGCGGGCGTGGCTCCGGCATCCGCTTTTAGAGGAGCCCCTCATCGAAGCGCGGCTCGACGCGGTGGAGGCGTTTGTCCGCGACACGGTGCTCCGCCGCGAGGTCCGCAAGGCGCTCTACAAACTCCACGACTTGGAGCGCCTCGCCTCGAAACTCGTGACGAACCGCGCCCACGCCCGCGACCTCTGCGCGCTCGCCCGGAGCTTGGCCCTCGTTCCCGAGTTAAAAAGCCTGCTCTCAGCTAGAGACGAACCGGCGATCAAGGCTCTTACCGAACGGCTTCAAGGTCTCGGCGGGGTCCACGAGCGTATCAGCGCGGCGCTCGTCGAAAACCCACCTCTCAAGCTGACCGAGGGTGGGATGATCCAGGGCGGCTTCGACGGTGAACTCGACGCGATGCGGGCACGGGCCGAGGACGGGCGGGCGTGGATCGCCGCCTTGGAGGCCCAAGAACGCGCGGCAACGGGCATCCCGACGCTCAAAATCGGCTTTAACGGCGTGTTCGGCTACTACTTGGAGGTCACCCGTCCCTACTACGACGAGGTACCCGAAAGTTACCGGGCGGTGCAGACGCTCAAGGACCGCCAGCGCTACGTGCGTCCCGACCTGCGCGAACGCGAGCGCGAGATCCTGCGCGCCGAGGAGGCCGCCAAGGGCCGGGAATATGCGGTGTTCAGCGACCTGCGCGGTGAGCTCGCCCCGGCCGCCGAGGCGGTGCGCGAACTCGGCGCGGTCTTGGCTGAACTGGACGCCTACAGCGCTCTAGCCGAAGTTGCCGCCGAAGGCCGCTACTGCCGTCCGAGCTTTTCGGACGGCGCGCTCCACATCGAAGGGGGGCGTCACCCGGTCGTCGAACGCTTTCACCCGTTTATCCCGAACGACCTCTCGCTGTCAAAGGGCGCACGCCTCATCATCCTGACCGGCCCCAACATGTCGGGCAAATCGACGTACCTGCGGCAAGCAGCGCTCATCGCTCTGCTCGCTCAGATCGGCTCGTTTGTTCCGGCAGAAAGGGCCGTGCTGCCGCTTTTCGAGCGCATCTATACCCGCATCGGCGCGTCGGATGACATCGCGGGCGGGCGCAGCACCTTTATGGTCGAAATGAGCGAATTGGCCGCCATCTTGCAGAATGCGACGCCCAAAAGCCTGGTGCTTTTAGACGAGATCGGGCGCGGGACGAGCACCTTCGACGGTTTAGCGCTCGCCTGGGCCGCCGCCGAATACTTGGAAGCCCGCACCGGCTGTTACGCCCTGTTCGCTACTCATTACTTCGAGCTGACAGCCTTGGAGGGCAAGCTCGGCGCGGTCCGCAACTTCCATGTCGCGGCCAAAGAGGAGGCGGGCGGGCTCACCTTTTACCACCAAGTCCTCCCCGGCCCGGCGTCGAAGGCGTACGGCCTCGAGGTCGCCCAGCTCGCAGGTGTTCCAGCTGGGGTATTGGAGCGGGCGCGCGCGGTGTTGGCGGGGCTCGAGGCGCGTGGTCAGGACCCGGCCAAAGAGGTCGTCGAGACGCTCCTGGCCCAAGACCTGAACCGCCTGTCGCCGCTAGAGGCCCTGGCTCTGCTGCACGAACTTCAAGACCGGGCGCGCGGGCTCGCCCCCGTCAAGGGCTGAGATGCCCGCGATTCGTAAACTCCCTCCCGAACTCGTCCGCGAGATCGCCGCCGGTGAGGTCGTCACGGCGCCGGTCGATGTGCTTAAAGAACTCGTCGAGAACGCGCTCGACGCCGGGGCGACGCGGCTCGAGGTCACTCTCGAGGACGGCGGAATTCGGCGTATCGCCGTGCGTGACAACGGCGTGGGCATCCCCGAAGCGGAGCTGCCGCTGGCCGCCGACGCCCACAGCACCTCGAAGCTCGCTTCACTGCAAGACATCCGCACGCTCGGCTTTCGCGGCGAAGGACTCTACGCGGTCCGGCACGCCGGAAGGCTCGCACTCACGAGCCGTCCGAGTTCGCAGTTGGGTGGGGTCACGCTAGTTGCCCACGGCGACGCCTTGGAGACGCACACGCACCCCGCCCCGAGCGGCACCTGCGCGGTGGTCACCGACCTTTTCTCGAGACTGCCCGCCCGCTTGCAGGCGCTCGATTCCGCCGCCGCCGAGGGCAAACGCGCTGTGTCGCTTCTGGGCCGCTATCTGCTCCATCACCCGCATTTGCAACTGAGCCTCGAGACCGACGGCGACACGCGCTGGCGCTACGCGGGCGGCTCTTTCCAAGAGGCGGCCAAATTCCTGTGGGGGCCGGTGACCGCCAACCGGCTGCTAGGACTGGGGCATCAGGACGGCGCGGTAAGGGTGCAGGGCCTCGTCTCCCGGCCCGAGCTGACCCGACCCCGCCGCGACCGGCTGCTGCTCGCGGTCAACGGTCGTCCAGTCGAGTGGGACGACGGGCTTTTACGCGCCCTGCTGAGCCCCTACCGCGAACTCCTGTCCGCAGGCCATTTTCCGGTCGGCGTCCTTAACCTCACGCTGCCGCCGGAGTCGGTACTCGTCAACACCACGCCCGACAAAACCCGCGTCAGGTTACTGCGGCCCGGCGAGGTCGCGCCGGTCGTGCAGGAGGCGGTCGCGCAGGCCCTCAGCGAGCATCCGTTAGCTCCTTCTCTGCCCGACTTTTCTACCCCACAGGGCGTAGCCGCCGCGCCGCGCCACCTCTTCCCGGCGCTGACCTATCTGGGCCGTTACCGCGAGCTGTACCTGTTAGCTGAGGGCGCGGCGCAGCTCTGGGTCGTCGATCAGCACGCCGCAAGCGAGCGCATCCTGTATGAGACGCTCTCCTCCCGCTACCGAAGCGAACCACCCGCCGAACTCCCTCACGCCGAGCTGTTGCCGCTCACCCCGGAGGCCGAGGCGACCTACCTTGCTCGCCGGGGCGAGCTGGCCAAAAGAGGGCTGACGCTCGAGCCCTTCGGCGGGGGCCGCTGGCGGGTGCGCTCAGTCCCGGCCTTTTTGCTCTCGCATCCGGAGCTGATCCCTGGGGTGGTCACCGACGCGCTTGGGCGCGGGAGCGCCGACGAGGCGTGGCGCGCGGTGCTGGGGCGGCTGGCGTGCCTGCCCGCCCTCAAGGCCGGTCAGGACTTGGCACCTGGGGGCGCTCAAACCTTGCTCGACGCGCTTTCCGGGTGCGAGACGCCGTGGGCGTGTCCGCACGGTAGGCCGACGGCGCTCGTGCTGAGCGAGCTCGAGCTTGCCCGCAAGTTTGGTCGGCGGGGCGTACGGGCGACCGAGCCCCGCACGACCCAGGTCGAAACAGCGGAGTAACACTCAACTAAACCGGAGTCTCCCGAGCTGGAAGGAGGCTGCAGATGAGTATCGCTCAGGTTAGCAACTTCCGTATAACCTGCCGCCGAAGTAGGAGCGGCTTATGCGGTGAATGGGCCGAAGCGCTGCACAACATAGGAACGTCAAGCGGCCAAGAGCAGCTGAAACGACCGATCAACGCTGTAGAAATTTACCAGCGACCCCGGGAATGAGCATAACGCTGTAACCCCATTCTTGCAGACTCTACTCAGGCTTGCCAAGTCGAGAAAATGTTCGATGTGTGAGACACTCGGCGTGACAGACGCCTTCAGAAGATGCCTCACGACAAGGGCCGTGATACGCCCTGTCGCCTCTCCCTCACGGTGCCCGCTGACGGCGCACGTCAAGGAGCACGCCTCGCCACGCAGCTCCCCCTCCGCGTCTACCTGCACGACAAAGGTGTCTGTCCCCCACCGTAGGCGCGCGGAGGTCGCTCTGAGGGCCTGCTCCGCGAGAGGGAGCCGGGCAAGGTTCAACACACCCGTCCGAGCCGAGGCGGCGAGCAGCCAGGTCGAGAGTCTCGAGTCGAAGCACAGGCGCGTCGCCGCCTCTCGAACGCCAAGCGTCCGCCGTACGGTGTGCTGGTCGGAAAAGTTGAAGCGGTAGGCGGTTCGGCCACGCGTCTCTCCCGCCAGGGTCACGCGCCTCGGGTCGCTCAGGCTACGCACGCTCCGGGTGCGCCCGTTCACTACCGTCTCGAACTCTCCCACCAGATTCTTTAGTGTCCATGCGACGGCCGCCGCGCCGTGCGCCTCGCCAAGACCCAGCATGACGGTGATATCGACCTTGTCCAGCCGGTCGAGCGACTTTTTGGCGTGCTTGACGAGCAGGTTCGTGAGGCCGGGAGCCAACCCGACGCTGAGGACGCCCGTTGCGCCCGAGCGACGGGCGAGCGGGTCGAGCGCTTCGATCTGCGAGAGCAGCACGTGTGAGGCGGAGACATCGACGTAGTTGCAGCCACGTCCCAAGCACGCGGCGGCGAAGCGAGCGTCCGGCTGCTCCGCGCACACCACGACGGTGCCCACACCGTCCAGCGCCGCAGGCCAGCTTGCCGAGCGCGT
Organism: uncultured Truepera sp.; assembly: GCA_902806425.1. GTDB lineage: Bacteria > Deinococcota > Deinococci > Deinococcales > Trueperaceae > Truepera. Next base: position 1,447 of record CADCWP010000067.1, on the reverse strand, counting down.
TAAGTCGAGAGTCCGCCAAGCAACCTTACCCCTAAAGTCGCGTGAGCAAGCTTGCGCCTTATGCGCGTCGCGCCCCGCCACGACGACACTCCCGGGGAAGCTGGACGTGAGCGTCTCGGCAACGGCACGCCCGACGTGCCCATAGCCGCCGACGATCAGAATTTGCCCGTCATGCGTCCCGCCGCCTGAGCTGTTGCCCCGGTTCCGGGGTGGCGTAGTCACCGCGGTGCCCCCCGCAGCGCTGCGGGCGTAGCGAGCGGGGCGCTCAAGCTGCGGAGAAACGCCTCGAGCTGTTCTAGCTGCCTGTCTGTGAGGTTGAGGGGCGAGAGTTCGCTGCGCCCCGCCGGGGCTTTCGGCGCTTCGTTGTAGTGTTCCAGAACTCGGCGCAGCGTGGCGAACTGTCCGGCGTGCATGTAAGGGGCGCTTCTTGAGACGTTTCGCGGGCTCGGCACCTTGAAGGCGCGCTCGAGCGTGTGCCCTTCCGTTTTAAGGAAGCGCAGCTCGGCGCACCCCTCAGGCCCCGCGTGGTTGTAGAGGCTCAGGCAGTTGAACTCATCGTCCAGGATCAGCTTCGCTCCCGCCTGCCGCCCGGTATCTTAGGGCAGCCCCGGTAAAGCAGAAACGCCGGTGTTGTGAAAGTCGTGATTCGTGAACAGTGGCCCGTTATGGCAGTTCGTGCAGCCCGCCTCGCCGACGAACAGCTCCAGACCGGCAAGCTCGTCCGGCGTCAGGACCGCCGCACCGTCCTCGTCATCGCTGAGCAGCGCCTCGACGTAGCGGTCGAAACGCGAGGGGCCGGGTGAGAGCTGGCGCTCGTAAGCGGCGATGGCCTTGCCGACCTTTACAAACACGCCCGTCACCGCCTCTCCGTCGTCTACCAGCCCCGCTTCTGTAAGGCGCGAGTCAGGTAAGGGGCCGAAGACGGCCTCGTACGGCTCCCGGTAATGCTGGCCGACGAGCCAAACTATTTGAGCACGGTCCAGGCCGTGCTCGTCCGGGTTCTCGAGCGGCCCTAGCGCTTGCGCCCAGAGGCTGTCTTTGCGCCCGTCCCGGAAGAGGAAGGGGCTGTAGGCCGCGCCGACGACGGTCATGGACTTGCGGGCCGTCTCCCCGAGCCCGCGCGAGCGGCGCATCCGGCGCTTCGATGATGCCGTCAAGCGTAACGAATTCGGTGACCACAAGCTTACCCATGTCGTTCCTCCTCAGGCCGCTTTAGACTGCGGCTGCTACAGAACCACCCTAAGATGGCCGGGTGTAGAGCGTCTTGAACGAAAACGACACCTAGCCGCTCGAGCCGGTATGCAGGATTTGGGCGGGCGTCCGCCCGGTCAACTCCTTCAAGTGGCGCGTGAGGCGGTTGTTGAGCGCTTCTTTAGCAGAAAAGCTTGTGCATGATCGGATCGATGAGGTGATGGATTGGATGGGTCGTGGGGTTGACTGCAACGAA
>CADCWP010000066.1 GCA_902806425.1 uncultured Truepera sp. | reverse complement strand
ACCGTTTATATCACAGGCAGAACCACAGAAGAAGGCAAGGCGGCAGTCGGGTTGCCCGGAACTATCTACCAAACAGCGGAAGAGGTGTCCGAACTAGGCGGCGAAGGTATCCCCATACGCTGTGACCACCTGAACGATGAAGAAGTGAAGGCCGTGTTTCAGCGTATCCAAACCGAGCACGGTAGGTTAGATGTTCTCGTCAACAATGTGTGGGGTGGCTACGAACTTTTCAACGACGGCACGGAGTTCTGGAGCGAGAAAGGGTTTTGGACCGCGCCCATCTCGCGTTGGGACAAATCGTTTCAGGCGGGTGTGAGAGCGCACTATGCTGCCAGTGTGCTCGCCGCACCAATCATGATCTCGCAACGCTCGGGCTTAATCGTCAACATCTCATTTTTTGCGGCGGGGCGCGACGACAAGGGTGTCGCCTACGGAACTGCCAAAGCTGCTGATGACCGAATGGCAGCGTGTATGGCTTACGAGTTGCGCGAGTATGACGTAGCTGTCGTCAGTCTCTATCCTGGCTTGGTTCGCACAGAGAGCGTCATGAAAGCGGCTCAGCACTTTGATTTATCCAACTCGGAATCGCCGCACTTCATCGGGCGGGTTGTAACCTCACTGGCGAGTGACCCTGATGTGCTGCGGAAGTCGGGTCAAACTCTCGTGGCTGCGGCAGTTGCACAGGAATACGGTGTTAAAGATATTGATGGAAAGCAGCCAAGGCCGATCACGGTCGATGATCTTTGACACCTGCTTCAAGTTAAACGTTTTCGGTTCATCTCTACTCCGGCTTCAACAGCGGAAACAAGATTACGTCCCGAATGCTCGGCGCGTCGGCTAAAAGCATCGCCAGGCGGTCGATGCCGAGCCCTAAACCACCAGTCGGCGGCATCCCGTACTCGAGGGCGGCCAGGAAGTCCTCGTCAAGCCGGTGCGCCTCGTCGTCCCCAGCCTCACGCAGCGCCCCCTGCGCCTCGAAGCGTGCGCGCTGGTCGATAGGATCGTTGAGTTCGCTAAAGGCGTTACCAAGTTCCATGCCCATACAGACGGGCTCGAAGCGCTCGACGAGGCCGGGACGCGAGCGGTGGGCTTTGGCAAGGGGGCTGATAGCGAGCGGATAGTCCATCACAAACGTCGGCTGCTCCAGCTGAGGCTCGAGGTAGATGCCGTGGAGCTTGTCATACACCTCGCCGATGGGCCGGTCTGCTAAAGCCTCGCCGTCCGCATCTTTAGGCGCATGGTGCTCGGCGACCCACGCCCGCAGCTTCGGCTCGTCTAAAAGGTCGAAATCCATCCCGGCGCGCCCTTTCAGCTCGGTCGTGTAGTCCACGCGGGGCCAAGGCGGGGTGAAGTCGAGCGTCACACCCTGGTACGTGAGTTTGGTCGAACCCGTCAGTTCAAAGATAAGCTTGCTGTACATCTCCTCGACGAGCGCCAGGATGTCCAGGTAGTCGCGGCCCGCCCAGTAAAGCTCCAGCATCGTGTACTCGGGGTTGTGCTTGTAATCTACGCCCTCGTTGCGGAAGTTGCGACCGATCTCGTAGACCGCGTCGAAGCCGCCGACGATCAGGCGCTTAAGGTAGAGCTCGAGCGAGATTCGCAGATGAAAGTCGTGGTCTAGTGCGTTGTGATGCGTTACAAAAGGACGCGCTTCGGCCCCCCCCGGCACACTTTGCAACACGGGCGTCTCGACCTCTAAAAAGCCTAAATTGTCCAAGTAGCGCCGGATAAACGACACCGCGCGGGAGCGCAGGGTAAACGCCCGCTTGACCTCCGGCGAGACCATAAGGTCGAGGTAACGCTGGCGGTAGCGCGCCTCTTTGTCGGTCATGCCGTGATACTTGTCGGGAAGCGGGCGCAGCGATTTAACGAGAGGCCGGAAGTCGGTAACCTGCACTGTCAGCTCGCCGGTCTGGGTAACAAAAAGCGGGCCGGAGACCTCCAACCAATCACCCAAGTCAACTTTTTTGAGCGCGTTGTAGCTCTCCAACGCGTCCCTTTGAAAGTACGCCTGGATCTGCCCGGAGGCGTCTTGCAGCGTTGCAAAGCTCGCTTTACCCATGCCGCGCAGCAGCATGGTCCGTCCGGCGACCCTTACAGGCTCGCCAAAGTGCTCGCCGGGGGTGAGCTTTTCTTTAGGGTGTAAGGCGTGCAGCGCGGCGGCGGTGTGGGTGGCGCGGTAAGCATACGGGTAGGGCTCAAAACCGCGCTCTTGCAACGACGCGAGGTTTCGCAGACGCTGCTCGCGCTGCTCGGCTAAGGATTTTTGTTCGGCCTTCGGCTCCATACCCCAGTCTACAGGGCACACTCTTAAAGTTCGGCTAGCGGATACTTACAACCGTGTATTGGGCGTCGCGGCGACCCGTCGTAACCTCAAACGTCTCGCCTACCGCGCGACCCAAAAGGGCTTTACCCAGAGGTGAGGCGTCCGAGATGTGGGGGATGTCCTCGCCGACGATCTCAGCCTCTATGGGTGAGACGAGCTGCACCTGAAGCTCTTCATCGCCGCTTTGCAGCGTCACCACCGAGCCCAAGTCGACTTGGGTGCGGGCGTGGTCTTCGATTACGACGGCCCGCCGGAGCTGATCCTCTAGGTCGTCGACGCGGGCCTCGAGCCGCGCTTTTTCTTGTCCGGCGTCCTCCAGGCCGGAATCCTCGTAATCGTCGGAGGAAACGGTCAGCTCCTGCAAGATGCCGGTCGCCTCGTCAAGGCGTCGCCTCTCTTCTTTCAGGTTGGCTTCCAGACGCTCCCGTCCCTCTTTCGTCAGCTGAACTTCACGCGTCATACTGCCCTCCTTAAAACGGCTGCTGGCGCGTATTGTATAACACGCCCGCACCTGCACGCTGTTCCGCGCGCTGCTTTAAGACTGTTCGGGCCTCACCTACGGGCTTATACTTGACGCTAGGGCAAGGGCCTGACGAAAGGGTTTTAGATGACCAAAAAGCCGGTGCAACTCACCCCGCAGGGTTTTGAAAAGATTAAAGAAGAACTCAGGTACTTGGTCGAGGTCAAACGGCAGCAGATTTCGGACAACATGGGGACCGCTATCGCCGACGGAGACCTGCGCGAAAGCGCCGCCTACGACGAGGCGCGCATGGAGCAGAGTGCCAACGAAGCGCGCATCGCCGACCTAGAGGAGATCATTCACCGCGCCGTCGTCGTCGAGGCCAAGGCCGGGGAGGCTGAGATTGCCCGCCTGGGCGCAAGTTTGGTGCTCGAGGACGCCAGCGGCCAACAGGTCACCTATCAGCTGGTCGGTACCCACGAGGCCGATATCCTGGACAACCGTATCTCTGACGAGTCGCCCTTGGGCCGCGTACTGCTCGGTAAACGCAGTGGTGACCGCGTAAGCTTCAAAATGGGCCGCACGCAGTCCGAATACACCGTCTTAGACGTCAGTTTGTCGTAATTGCACAAGGTGCCACTAGGGCTCGCCGTCCGCGAAGTCGGCCCGCGCAACGTTCCGGTAGTGTTCTCTGGCCTTAAGAAAGGCGTGACGTTTGGTGATGCTGCGCCAGATCTTGAGCACCTGAGCGCCGTCTTTATAGGTCACTCGCACTTCGGCCTCGGCAGTGTACTTCTCTGGTTTAGTCTCAATCTTCGTCAGCAGCCGCCCTCGTAGACCACGTTTGGTCGTTCCACTTTAACTGCGCCTTTGAAGCTGGAATTTATGCACTTGGGTGGTTAAAGGTCCTTCCACTTGTCAACGTCGAGGGTGTGCGCTTAGCTACTGGAGAGCGCCTTTACACTAGCTAGCAACGTCGGCCGCCAACTAAAGGTGATTCAGCGCCTCTATGACAGCGTCCGCAAACTCCCGCGTCGTCGCCTTTCCACCTAAGTCGCCGGTGCGGGGACCTTCCATAAGCACTTGGTCAACTGCCTGGTCGATCTTGCGGGCGACCTCCTCTTCACCCAGATGGTTGAGCATCATCGCCGCGGTTAAAAAGGTCGCCGCCGGGTTGGCGACGCCGCGCCCGGCGATGTCCGGAGCGCTGCCGTGAACGGGCTCGAAGATGGCGTGGTGCTCGCCCAGGTTGGCGCTCGGCGCGAGGCCCAAGCCGCCTACAAGCCCCGCCATCAGGTCCGACAAAATATCGCCGAAAAGGTTTGTCGTTACCAGCACATCGAAGCTCTGCGGGTCGCGTACGAGCTTCATGGCGGCGGCGTCGACGATGAGGTCGTAGACGCGGACATCGGGAAAGTCCTTGGAGACGCCTATAGCCGACTCGAGAAACAGCCCCGTCGTCAGCGGCAAGACGTTCGCTTTGTGGACGACGGCAAGTTCTCCCCGCCGACGCCGCGCCTCGGAGAGCGCCACCCGGGCGACGCGTTCACTCGCCCCTTTGGTGATCACCGCGTCGGCGATAGCTACGTCCCCGTAACGCCTCTCTTGCTCGACGTAGAGCCCTTGCGTGTTTTCACGCACCATCAGCATGTCGACGTTTTGCAGCGAACCCGGAATCGGCCGCGATTTGGCGGGGCGAAGGTTGGCGAACAGGTCTAAAGTGCGGCGCAGATGGCGAATCGCCCCCTTAAACCCCGGCACCTTTTGGCTGCCGCTGGGGCTGGTAAAGGCTCCGGCGAGGGTCGCGTCCGCCGCTTTGACCCGCTCGAGCGTCCCCTCGGGAACACTGTTCCCTGTTTTTTGGAAGGTTTCCCAGCCTGCGTCGGCGTAGCTCAGCTCGAGCGCTAAGCCGGTCGCTTGCAAAAGCCGTTCGGCGGCGGGGATGACCTCGAGCCCGATGCCGTCGCCGGGGATCAGTAAGATTTTGTACACCGTTCACCTCTAAAAAACCCCGTAGGGGGCTGACTTTACGCTACCATGCTGCGCGTGGGTCTCAGCGCGGTCGTGAGGCGGGCGTTTGTAAACGTGCGCGCGCGTCCACCCTAAGATAAAGTAGGAGTGAAACCACCGTGACGCCTCCGGCGCGGAGCCAAGCGGCTGAAATGCCCGCGCGCTCGGCGACGTCGCCGAGAGTGACGCTCCCTACAAAGAACCCCGCGTAGGAGATGAGCGAGGCTACGGAGAGCATTGAGGCGCGTTGCGCTGAGGGAACCTCGAGGTTGAAGAGCGTCATGCTCGGGGAGCCCTTGACCGCCATAGTGAGATAGACGAGCCAGAAGAGGGCGGCGGCGGGCAGGGTGCTCTCCTGAAACGCGAGGAGAACGAGCGAAACACCCTGCAATCCCTGAAAGGCCGCCGAGAGGAGCCCATAGCGTTTCCCAAAAAGGCGGCCCAAAGGAACCGAGGTCATGTTACCCAGCGCGCCGATCAGGAAGCTACCCGCCGTAATAACGCCGAAGATAATGGTGTTCCCTTCGCTGCCCCCCAGCAGCGCTTCAAAGCGGGGCTGCCAGAAGGTCTCAATCCCGGCCAGTCCAAAACCAGAGGCCAAGGTCGCACCGAAAAGTAGCCTCAGAGTAGGGTTACGGCGGCTGAGCTGGAAGGCGCTCCGAGCAACCGCCGCCAGCCTCCGGACGCCTGTGTCGGTGCTGTCTGTAACCCGGTTATCCTCAACAAACAGGGCGACAAAGACGAGCAGTGCGATTTTGACGAAAAGGGAGAAGACGATGGGCACCGCGAGCGGTGTAAGGACTGCCGTCCCGTCCTCCGGCAAATAGCCGAAAAGGGTAGGAAGATAGCTGCCGAGAAGCGTGCCCGCGGTTAGAGCAAGCAGTTCAAAGGTTCCCGCCCTAGCGAGGGGTGGTTGGATGTCGATCTTTGGATCAGCAGCTTGCAGGCAGTCAATAAACCAAGCTTGCAGCGCTCCGGAGGCAAACGCGCGCCCGATACCGTTCAGAACGTAAAATGCCAGAAACGCGGGAAAGGAAAAGGCAAAGAGGAAGACGAAACTCGAAGCTAACAAAAACACATAGGCCAGGAGCGTGACGCGCTTGCGCCCGATAGCGTCGGCGAGTCCGCCCGAGGGCACCTCGAGTAGAACAACCGTCGCGGCGTAGACGCCTAGCAAGAGCCCTATCTGGAGGAGGTCCAGCCCTCTCGACTGAATGAAGAGGACCGCGAGGGCAAGCGGCAGAGAGACGGAAAGCCAAAAGAGCATCTGCGCGGCGTAGTAGATGCTCTCGGTTCGCCTGACATGACGTTGCATTCCTGGGTTGGTCACGCCTCTAAGGGTGTGTGCTAGGCTAGTCAAAATGTCAGGGGAAAATTCAAGTAGACCGCCCGTTAAGGCTCACGAAGTTCACGACTCCGTACAAGCACGCTCTTGACCCACCCCGCAAGTAAAGAGTTCTTCAAACCGTTTTTGGCACGTGAGAGAACGGTGTCGCAGGCGGCGACGGAGCTTGGATACAGCGTGAGCGCCACCTTCTACCGAGTGAAGACGTTTTTGAGAGCAGGGCTGCTGTACGTTACGCGCGAGGAGAAGCGCTCAGGCCGCCCCATCAAGCACTACCGCTCGGTTGCCGACGCCTTCTTTATCCCTTTCGACAGAACGCCCTATGCGAGTTTAGAAGAGCGGCTCAGCGCGCAACTCGAGCCATTTTTGCACGAGTTGATGCAGCGTCTTGCACGCGCTTACCGTGAGAATGGCTGGGACGGGCAGAGCATGTACCGTGGTGAGGACGGCACCGTCTGGACGAACTTTGCAGCCGACACTCTCGAGAACCCTGTACTGAACCTCGTACTCGAGAATTTCGTGTCCCCCGTCGTGCTCTACCGGGACGCGACCGCCCGGCTTACCGGCGAGGAGGCAAGGGAGTTACAGAGGACCTTGAACGAACTTTTTGAGCGGTCCCTCGAGAGTCGAGAAAAAGGCAAACCCTACACCCTTCAGGTCGCGCTCGTCCCGCTCGAGCCCACTAGCCGACGCCGCAGAACGCCCCGTAGTCTGTGTCTTCGAGGCTCCGGATGCCGGGGTGCTCGCCACAGCTTGGACACTGAGGGTTGCGCCTGAGCTTGACGCTGCGAAAGCCCCCGGTGAGCGCGTCGTAGTGGGTTAGTTTGTGCGACGTTTCGCCCAGACCGACGAGGTGTTTGATTGCCTCGACCGCCATCAGGCTGCCGATAACTCCGGGCAGCGCACCGAACACACCCCCTTCGGCGCAGCTCAGGACGGTGTTCGCGGGCGGCGGCTCCGGGTAGAGGCAGCGGTAACACGGCCCAGGCACGTCCTCAGCCCGGGCGTGAAGCAGCGACAGCTGTCCCTCAAATTGCGACATCGCCCCGTACAGAAAGGGTTTGTTCAGCAGCACGCAGGCGTCGGAGACGAGGTAGCGCGTCGGCAGGTTGTCGGAGCCGTCGATGATGAGGTCAAAGGGTGCCAGTAGGGGAAGTGCGTTCTCAGCATCTAGCCGCCTTTTAAGGGGCTCTACCCCAACCTCCGGGTTGAGGTCACCGACGCGCGCCTCCGCCGAAACGACCTTCGCTTGTCCCAAGGTCCTTGTGCCGTGAAGAATCTGCCGCTGCAAGTTGGACAGCTCCACGGCGTCATCGTCGACGACGCCGAGCGTACCGACACCCGCTGCGGCCAAGTACAGGAGCAGCGGCGAACCGAGGCCGCCCGCACCGACGACCAAGACCTTAGCCTCCAAGAGCTTGCGCTGCCCCGCCGCGCCCACACCGGGCAGGATCAGCTGACGGCTGTAGCGGTCGAGTTGGTTTTTGCTAAACACTGGTTTATCAAACACTCTCTTTGCCAATCATTACAGGGTGGCGAGCGCGTCGGCGAGTGGGATGTCGCCACTCACGACCTCGAAGGATTTTCTCAGGCCGAGGTCTCTCAGCAGCAGTTCGGTAATGATCGCGGCGACGTCGTCGCGGGGGATGGTGCCGACGCGCTCCAGGGTAGCGGCAAGCTCGAGGCGTCCCGTTCCGGCGTCGTCGGTGAGGTTGCCCGGTTTGACGATGGTGTAGGCTAGCGTGCTCGCCCCCAGCGCCGCTTCGGCTTTGCGCTTGGCCTCTAGATAGGGGCGCAGCGGCTCCGGCAGCCGTTCGGCGTAGCTTGTCCCCAGAGACGAAACCAGGATGAAACGGTCAATCCCCTGAAGCTCCGCCGCTTCGATGAGCCGCACGGCGCCGCGGTAGTGTACGGCTTCGGGGTCACCCGCGAGTTCGGCACCCGCCGTAAAGATGACCGCTTCGCAACCACCCAGCGCGTACGACACGTCGTAGCTCAGGTCGGCAACGACGCTCTGGGCACCGAGCCCCTCGAGCGTGGCCGCCGCCTCCCGCCGCCGCACCATCGCCCGGACTTCCGTCCCCCGGGCCAAAAGCTGCGCGACCACGCGCCCTCCGGTTTTGCCGCTCGCGCCCACGACCAGCACACTCACGCTTGGGGCCTCCTGGGAGAGTCTAACACGTCCGATTTTTCGTCCCTTTACGCGACTATACTTTTCGTCCGGCCGTTGGCGTCTGCTATAGGGCTGGTCACAACAGGTGTCACCCTGGTTCAAGCTGAATTCAGTTGAAATTGGACCCTCTATCACGCACATCACTAAGGCGAAAACTGCGGTCGGTCAGCTTTGGAGCCGCTGCTGCTAAACAAACAGCTCCCACACGGTTCAGACGCCAAACGCCGCTTTCCAAGCCGCCGAGTAGGCTAGGTTCTGTTGACATATCAGCGTAACCAGATGAGAGCCGAAGCGAAGTGAAGGAAGCTGAGATAATTGCGAGCGAGCTTGTCGAAGCGAGAGAAACAACGCCTATAGTGTTTGAGC
>CADCWP010000065.1 GCA_902806425.1 uncultured Truepera sp. | reverse complement strand
CGGAGAAGCTGGCGTTTGCCCGTTCGCTCGGCGCGGAGCACACGCTCAACTCGGAGAGTCCGGTACGGGAGATTCAGGAGCTGACCGGTGGTGGGCCACATGTTTCGGTGGACGCGCTTGGGAGCGCCGCGACCAGCCGCAACTCGGTGCGGTGCTTGCGAAAAAAAGGGCGGCACGTGCAGGTCGGCCTGCTCATCGGCGAGGGCAAGCCGGTGCCGCTGCCGCTCGGCGAGGTGATCTCTAAAGAGCTAGAAATTTTGGGCTCTCACGGGATGCCCGCGCACGCCTACCCGCGGATGCTTGAGATGATCGTCTCCGGCGCGCTCAGCCCGCAAAAGCTGATCCATAAGACGGTCACGTTGGCGGAGGCTGGGGCGGAGTTGGCGGCGATGGGCGGGTTTGCCCAGCGTGGGGTGACAGTGATCGTGTAACGCTCTTTGCTAGCCCGAGTCGCCGATTTTAGCGCGATAAACTTCGGCCAGGTCGATTCCAAAGTGGTTGGCGAGGGCAAAGGTGTTGTTAAGCAGGTGCGTCATCTCTTCGGCAAGACGCTTTACGTCGGGCTCCTTTTGCCACGCGGCTTTGCTGCCAACCTTTTCCAAAAGCGCGACCTCGGTGGCAACTTCGCCCAGCTCTTCGGTCATAGCCAAGACGACTTCAGTTCCGGAGCGGTACGGCGCTTTGGACTTTGCGATGCCCCGCCGGACGGCTCTTTGTAGCTCGCTGATGTCCATCATTACCTCCTTCATGTAACCCTCTAGAACCGCATCATTGCAGCAGCAGTCTGAACGCCTATGACCTCCTGCCAGCCGCGCAAGCTGTTGATGCGCCACACGCGCGTCGCCTTTGCCAAATCTGCTAGATAGAGCGTCCGTTCTCTGATGAGGCCAGTCTCGAGCCCCTCCTGCCGCAGTACACCAGCCAACAACCCGGCCTCGCGCGGCGGCGTTAGCAACTCATGGTCAAGCTCTAAAACGAGGTTCCCAATCGTGAACTCGGTCAGCTCCCCGCGTTCATTCCATAGCAGCACGTCGTCCGCCTCCGGCGCGTCCCGGCGGCGCTGGTCGTAGACGCGGCGGTGCGTCGTCTTGTGAAAGAGAAACACATCCCGGCTGTCTACGGGTTCTTTGGCTAGCGCGGTGGAGAGCGGTTTGCGCGATGCTTTGAAAGGGCTGCTCTCGACCTGAACGTGACCGCCCTTTGAGACGAGCGCCCGAACGCGGCGGGGTGTACCAGGGTGCTCGAGTCCGTGCGCCCTAAGATGTCGCTCCAACAGGTCACGGTTTAACGGGAATCCGAAAAATGCCGCGGACTCCCCCGCCCTCCCCAGGTGACGGTCTAGCCGCGCATACTGCCACCCGTCCCATAGAAGGGTTTCCAGCAGGCTGAAGTCGGGTTGCGGTGCGGCGGTGACGAGGGCCGCCTTTACCGCCAGCTCCCTGTACTCAGCCTCCGCCCGCGAATCCCAGGTGACGCCGCTCCCAACGCCGTACTCCGCGCCGTATTGAGAAAACACGAGCGTGCGAATGGGGACGCTGAAGATGGCCTTACCACCCGGTTTAACGTAGCCGATAGCGCCGCAGTAGACGCCTCTAGGGGTAGGCTCGAGGTCCCGAATCAGCTTCATGGTACTGACCTTGGGTGCGCCCGTGACCGAGCCGCAGGGGAAGAGCGCCCGGAAAAGGTCGGGCAAGCCCGTTTCAGGAGGCAGCGTGGCCGTGACCGTCGAGGTCAGGGTGTGGAAAGTGGGGTGAGTCTCGAGCGTCAGCAGTTCGGGCACCGCGACAGTGCCGGAGACCGCGAGCTTGCCGAGGTCGCTGCGCAAAAGGTCAACGATCATCACGTTTTCGGCGCGTTCTTTGGGGCTCCCCTTCAGGGCCTCTTTAAGCTTCTCGTCCTCCTCGGAGAAGCGGCCGCGCGGCGCGGTACCCTTCATGGGGCGGGTGGTGATGTGTCTGCCCTCGGTGGCGAAAAACAGTTCGGGGGAGAGGGAGACGATTTTGATATCGCCAGTGTCCAGAAAGCTCGAGTAGGGCGGGCGGTGACGCCGCCACAGCGTTTCGTAGAGCGCGTGGGGGTCTGAGTGGGTGTCCGGACTCCTCAGCCGAACCGTGTAGTTGGTCTGATAGGTCGCGCCCGCCGCAATGTTCTCGCGGACCGTAGCGATGGCCTTTTGGTAGTCGGCCTCGGAGGTGTCGAGCGTCCAGTTCTCCAGAGGTGCCGCCGTGAGGCTGGTCTGTTCAGGTGTCTCGGCCCGCCCGAAGATCCCGAACCATAAGAGCGGCTGCCCGGTAGGGGCGTGGGTCGTGAGGGCCGTGTCGAACGCCGGGGCCGCCTCGTAGGCGACGTAGCCTGCGGCATAGAATCCCGCTTTGCTGGCCCGCTGCACCGCCTCGAGTGCCGGTACAACCCCCGCGATATGGAACGCCTCAACGACCCTGAGCGGCTTTCTGAAGGTGAGGGGCCTATCGCCGACAAAGTTAAAACGCAACCTCACGAGGGGCGCAGAGACCGTCACCGGCGTATAGTAGCCCATGCTTAAGACTATTGACTTACGCTCCGACACCGTGACGAAGCCAACCCCCACCATGCGCCGCGCGATGGAAGGGGCCGAAGTCGGCGACGACGTGTACGCTGAAGACCCGACCGTCAACCGCTTGCAGGACGCTCTTGCCGAGCGCGCCGGTTTCGAGGCCGGGCTGCTTATGCCGAGCGGCACCATGAGCAATCAGGTCGCTATCGCCGTCCACACGCGGCGCGGCGAAGAGGTCATTATCCCCGAGGGCGCGCACGTCTACGAATACGAGCTCGGCAGCATGGCGGTGATCAGCGGGGCGTTGCCGAGGGCCGTCCCCGCGCCCCTAGGCGTGCCGGAAGTCGCGGACATCCGCGCCGCGGTTCACCGCAGCGTCCACCAGGCACCGACCGGGCTGATCGTTCTGGAGAATACCCACAACAAGGCGGGGGGAACGGTCGTCCCCTTGGAGCGCTGCCGGGAAGTCGGCCAGCTCGCCCGCGAAGAGGGGTTGCCGCTGCACCTCGACGGGGCCAGGGGCTTTAACGCTGTCGCCTCGCTGGGTACGACCCTTGCCGAGTTCTGCGCCCCCTTCGATTCGGTGTCGCTCTGCTTATCAAAAGGTTTGGCCGCGCCGGTCGGGACGGTGCTGCTGGGCTCACGTGAGTTTATCCGCGAGGCGCACCGCTACCGCAAGATGTTGGGCGGCGGGATGCGGCAGGCCGGGGTCGTCGCCGCGGCGGGGCTTGTCGCCGTCGAGACGATGACGGAGCGTTTAGGCGAAGACCACGCGCGGGCGCGCACGCTGGCTGAAGGGCTGGCGCGGCTGCCGGGAGTAGAGGTCAACCTCGCCGCCGTTCAGACCAACATGGTGTATCTGGACGTTACCGACGCAGGTGGGTTCGCCCAGCGTATGGAAGCTGCCGGGGTCCGGGTTGGGGCGCTGGGGCCGCGGACGGTTCGGCTGGTCACGCACTACGAGGTGACCGACGACGACGTGAGGCGCACCCTGGAGACCGCCGAGAGAAACCTGGCGGCGGTTTCGGCCTGAGACATGGAGACCAAACACGCCTATCTGCTGAGCGGCAGCGCCGGTCACAGCCTCAGCCCGGTGATGCACAACGCCGCCTTTGGGGAACTCGGCCTCGACGCCCGCTACGAAGCGCTCAGCGTCACTCAGGACGAGTTGCCGGAGGTCGTCGCGCGGCTCCGTGAGGGAAACGTGTACGGCGCGAACGTCACCATCCCGCACAAGCTCGCGGTCATCCCCCTCATAGACAACCTCACCCCAGAAGCGCAGAGCGTGGGCGCGGTCAACACCATCCTTAACCGGGGCGGCGAGCTGACCGGCCACAACACCGACCTCACCGGCTTTTTGCGGGCGCTGCGCGAGGACTCGGGCTACGACCCCGAAAGCCGCGACGTGGTGATGCTGGGTGCCGGGGGGTCGGCTCGAGCGGTGGGCTTAGCGCTTCTGCGCGTCGGGGCAACGCTCGGGATCGCCAACCGGACGCAGAGCAGGGCGGAGGCGCTGGCGCGGTCCCTAGAGCGCTACGGGCACGTCGCCGCCATCCGACCCTTCGACCTCGGGCGCGCGGTGCAGCGGGCGTCGCTTCTAGTCAACACGACCTCGGCGGGGCACGAGACGCACGGTGCCGGTCAACTGCCCTTGCCACACGGGTTTTTACCCCGCGAGATGGTCGTCGACATCATCTACCGCCCGGTCAAGACGCCGCTGCTCGTAGCCGCTGAAGCGGCGGGTTTGAGGACGCAAAACGGCCTGCCGATGCTCGTCTATCAGGGAGCCGAGGCGTTTGAAAGGTGGACGGGTCAGCCCGCGCCTATTGAGGTGATGTTTAGGGCGCTGAGGGGCGCGCTCTAACCTCTAAAAAGCGCTGCTTGAGTTCGGGGGTTGGAAGGCGGCACGCGTCAACCGTGCCGAACCAGCGGTAGCGGTTCGCGGCGACCCAGGTGTACACGTGGTCTCTCAGGGGTCTCGGCACCAAGATAAGGGCGTACAGCGGCCAGACGCCGCGCAACCTGCGAGCGACGCGGAGTGCGGCGGTCGAACGCGTAAAACGCTGGCCGTCCTCGAGCAAGACGATGCTGCTCAGCTCGTGCTGCTCCGGCCCGAGGAGCGCCGCCCCGGTTTCCGACTGAAGCGGCGCGAACGCAAAATAAGCGTCCGGGTCGTGGTCGATGATGAACTTTACAGCTCCATTACAGAGGGTACACACCCCGTCGAAAAGAACTACCGCGGGGCCAGCCGAACGCGCGTGGGTCATACGGTAAGTGTAGCGCCGAGGCGTCACTGTCGCCGTGGCTGGGTGGTCTGACGGGCCGTGGTGATGCAAGCTCGAGCAGTGTCCAGCTCGTCCGGATTACGGGTTGCTCGCGCAGAGCCGCGCCGGGGTAGCTTCGGCGAGGTCGCAGCCTGGGCAGACCGCAGCCTGCTCCCGACGCCGCCGAGCGGCACGAAAGGCGGTTCTTGAACGGCGAGTTGCACGAGGCGCAGGATGTAGCAGCCAACGAAGACCTCTTCCAAACCGCCCGTGTGGAGGGTCTCGAGCCGCACCGGCACAGTGTAAAAGACACTGGTAGAAGATGCTGCCCGCCGCGCCCTCACCCGTAACATGCCTGGTCACCAAGCGCACGGAGGCCGTATCCGCATAACCCCGCACAAACCCCGGATAAGCGGGCCGCGCCAATAGCTGTAGGCGCGGGCGTACTCCCGGCGTTGACGGCGTTGTAGAGCACTTAAACGTTTAGTGGCTACATTTCTCCGCAGGTATCACTACTCAAAGTACGTTCTGGGCGTCATTTGTAGAACTGAACTTGTAGACGACCAAATGATACCTGCTGTAGAGCGAGCGTAAGAGCGTAAGACTGAAACCGGGGGTACTGCGGTCGTCGCGGTAAGCCGGGAGGGACGTTTGGGCGAGGACGGAGGTGGACCACAACGCGCAGAGTAGAGCTGCGTAGAGAAGCTCGAGACCGCTTCGTGTCCCGACACTAAGGTCGCAGCAGGTAAGAAGTTTGGGCTGAAGTAAACCTTGTATCACGCTCTAATCCCAGGCTTATCCCCTTCAGGTAGTATAGAAGGACCAGGGGAGTAGCCACCCGCCGTAAAACGGGTGCCCGGTATCGTCAATACAGTGACCTCACAACCGAGTCACTCGGTACCGAGCCTAGAGAGCAAGACCTGAAGAGGAGCAACCGTGTCCCACTTCGGGTTTTTTTCGTCCTATACCGCTGACTTAGCAGCCCTGGTTTCTATATTTACAATTCGGCTGGTCGTGGGCCGCGCATACGCGCCGGTCAGGACGGCGCTTATGTAAGCCTTCGCCCCAGACCACCGCAGCCGTTCGTCGACATTACCCCACACTCTTTGAAAGGACCCTGATGATCCTCTTTATCGTCACCCTAGCCGTAACCCTGCTCGTGCAGGTTTGGCTCCGCCGCACCTACAGCCGCTGGAGCAAAGTCGAGAACACCTCGAGGCTCACCGGGGCTCAGACCGCTCGGGCTATTCTGGACGCCAACGGCTTGCACAACGTCCGTGTCGAGGCCGTACCGGGCCAGCTCAGCGACCACTACGACCCACGCGCCCGCGTGGTGCGCTTGTCCGAAGACAACTACAACCGCGCCAGCGTGGCCGGGGCCGCTGTCGCCGCGCACGAGGTCGGTCACGCGGTTCAGCACGCCAAGGCGTACGCGCCTCTGGCGTGGCGCTCGGCGCTCGTGCCGGTCGCCGGTATCGGTGGCAACTTCGGGCCGATCATCGTGGTCGTCGGGGCTATGCTCGGCGCGTTCGGTTTGGTACAGCTCGGTATCGTCCTCTTCGCCGCCGCCGTGGTGTTTCAGCTTGTCACGCTGCCGGTCGAGTTCGACGCCAGCCGCCGCGCCCTCGTGCAGATGGAAGCGCTCGGCATCGCCACACAGGGGGATGTGGGGGGCTCGCGCCAGGTGCTGAACGCCGCCGCCCTGACCTACGTCGCCGCCGCCGCGTCGTCCGTCGCCTACCTGCTCTACTACCTGAGCATGTTCATGGGCGGCGAAGAGTAGCACCTACCCATTTGGGATACGCCCTGTGGCGTATCCCCTTTTTTGTACCCTCAGACCCGTCACCAGCTTAGAGGTTAGCTACCGGTTGGCTCTCGGTGCGGCGGGCGATCTCTTCACGGACGACCGGCGCGACCTTAGTACCCAAAAGCTTGATGGCGTGCATGACGCTCTTGTGCGGCAGGGTGCCGACGCTAAATTGCGCGAGAAACCGCCCATGCCCGAACAGGTCGTGCTGGAAGAGAATCTTTTCCGTCACCTCCTCAGGCGTCCCAACGGCGAGCGCGCCACGTGGTGAGCGCAGGGCGTCGAACTGGGGCCGCGACATCCCTGACCAGCCGCGCTCGAGGCCGATACGGTTCATCTGGAGGGCGTAAGACGGATAGAACTCGTCGGCGGCCTGCTGCGTGGTGTCGGCCAGATACGCGTGCGTGTTGACGCTGACCGGAAGCTCCGCGTGACCCGAGCGCGCCGCCACGTCGCGGTAGAGGTCGACAAACGGGGTGAACCGTTCCGGCATCCCGCCGATGATAGCAAGCGCGAGCGGCAACCCTAAGCGGCCCGCCCGCACGACCGATTCGGGTGTGCCGCCGACGGCGATCCAGACGGGCAGTTCTTCCTGCACCGGGCGCGGGTAGACGCCTAAGCCGTCGAGGCTCGGGCGGTGCCGCCCCGACCAGGTGACGTGCTCGCTGCGGCGCAGTTCTAGAAGCAGCGCCAACTTTTCCTCAAAAAGCGTGTCGTAATCCCGCAGGTCGTAGCCGAAAAGCGGAAACGACTCCGTAAATGAGCCGCGCCCCGCCATGATCTCGGCGCGACCACCGGAGAGTAGGTCGAGCGTGGCGAAGTTCTGGAACACCCGCACCGGGTCATCGGAACTAAGGACCGTGACGGCGCTCGTCAGGCGGATGTTTTTGGTGCGCGTGGCGGCGGCGGCCAGCACCACGGCGGGCGCGGAGGCCACGAAGTCGGCGCGGTGATGCTCGCCTAAGCCGAACACATCGAGCCCCACCTGGTCGGCCAGTTCTATCTCCTCGAGAAGGTCCCGCAGCCGTCTCTCCGGACTGATGGTCTGACCCGTAGCAGCGTCGGGGGTGAGATCGGCGAACGAGGTAAGTCCGATTTCAAAAGGTCGTTTGGAAGTGGGTTTAACTGGGGGGGTTAGTTGAGCCGACATGATTAGGTCTCTTTTCTAACGAGGATTCAGGTAGGTGAGGCGTGCCCGGTCAATCGCTCGAGGTCTGTGCCGGAGCCTGAATACGCGTACCGAGCGCAAGAAGGACTGTCAGCAGCGCAAGCATGGCGGCGGCTGTCGTGAGGGAAAGTGGGACGCTCACACCGAGCGCAGCGTCGAGCGAGAACCGTCCGGGGCCGGTAAAGACGAGTGCAGCGGCAACGGCGATAAGCACCAGGTTGTACTCCATGCCGCCTTCGGTGACCCAGAGTTTGCCCCGGTGCGCTATAGAGATAGCCATCAGCATGGAGGCAGCGACACCCACCGCACCCAGCGGGGTCAGCAGACCCAGCGCCACGAGCACGCCCCCACCGAACTCGCTGAGACCCGCTAGCAGCGCCCAGAGCCCGCTGGGACGCAGACCCACCGAACCGAGCCAGCCGCTCGTCCCCTTGAGGCCATGACCGCCAAACATGCCGAACAGCTTTTGCGCGCCATGCCCAGCCATAAGAAGACCAACTACCAATCGCAGTATGAAGAGCCCTGTATCTGCCATGAATCACTCCTTGGAAAGCTTTAACAGGCTAGATTTACTAACCTTTTGTAAGTTACTATAGTAATTTAACTACGTTTTGTCAAGTAGGTAACTATAGGTAAGCTAATACCTTGTGCTAAGATGGCTTTATGAAATCAGCTGCTGATAGCGCCCAACTCTGCCCGCGCTTCCATACCGCCGTCGAACTTATCGGCAAGCGCTGGAGTGGGGCTGTCATTCAGCTGCTCTTGGGCGGGCCAGTGCGCTTTCACGACCTCAAAAAAGCTATTCCTGAGATCAGCGACAAGATGCTCTCGGAGCGGCTTAAAGAACTCGAGGCTGCCGGAATCGTCGTGCGCCAAGTTATCCCCGAGACGCCGGTGCGAGTTGAGTACAGCCTGACGGCTAAAGGACAGGCGCTCGAGAG
>CADCWP010000064.1 GCA_902806425.1 uncultured Truepera sp. | reverse complement strand
TTGCGCTCAACTCATAACAACGGGTTGCTCAAGGGGAGCTGTCGGCGAGAACTTGTGCCAGCGCGTGTGAGGCTTGGCGGATCATTCCGGGGTTGGTGTCCCAGTAGTAGCCAACGCCGACACGACCTAGAACTAGTCCAAGAACTGAAGTTTATGCAGAGCAGGTCTAACCTGCGTGAATGGATGATCTGAGACTGAGTGACGAGCAGTGGCAGGTGATTGCCCCGCTATTGCCGCCCCAGCCACGAACGGGCAGGCGACGTGAGCATGATCGGCAAGTGCTGAACAGCCTGGTGTACCGGTTAAAAACGGGCGTGCGGTACAAGGACATCCCTCGAACCGAGAGCTATGCCGCCAAAAGCACCGTCTATCACTGGCTGAACAAGTGGAGTGAGGCAGAAGTTCTCGACGGTATCTGGCGGCTGCTGCTGGCTGAACTTGAAGCCAAGGGGGGGATTGACCTTAGCCAGGGAAGTCTCGACGGAAGCTTCGTGCCTGCCAAAAGGGGGGCAACGCAATAGGCCGTAGCCTGCGTGGTAACGGCTCAACCTTGATGGTAGTGAGCGAAGCGCAGGGGCTGCCCGTAGCTTTTCTGCTCGAAGCAGCCAACACCCATGAATCACAACTCGCGCGGGACGTGCTGGCTAAGGTACGGGTACCCCGGCTAGGCGGTGGTCGCGCCAAAACGCGCATTCTCGAAATAGCGATGGACCGCGCCTTTGATGCTGCCTCGCTACGCCGTGACTTGAGAAAGCGGGGCATCAAAGCCTCCATTCCGGAGCGCAAACGGCGTGGCAAGCGTAGACAGAAAGGACCACACCCTAAGCTCTACCCGGTCAGCAAGGAACGCTATAAGATCGAACGGCTCAACGCCTGGATGGATAACTACCGCGTGCTGGTGGTCAGGTACGAGCGCAAAGCCGCCCATTACCTCACCTACTGTACTCTTGCGGCTATCCTCTTCTGCCTTAAACACCTGGTATAGCTATGCGTTCTTGGACTGGTTCGTTTATGGAGCAACCAACACTGGTAGAACAAGGCGCTGTAGGCGGTCAAGCGTTCTTTATTCTTAGGCGTGCGCGTGCTAGACCTTGAAGTGTGCTCGAATGGCTTCGGCGACCATCTCAGGAGTTTGCCCATCGGTCCCAAGGCTCAAGCTTTCACGCCCGCGCAGCCGTTCAAAAGGTGCGTCGAGCGTCGCCAGCTTCTCCCTCAACCCGGTAATGGTCGTGAGTTTGTCAAACGCGCCGCGCGACGGCTCGGTGACGCGGGTCTCGAGCGTCGCCGGTTCACAGGTGAGGTGAACCAAGCAGACGTCGTCGCCGCGTGCCTCGGCCCTATCGCAGAGGCCGAGAATATAAGCGTCACGGTCACGGGCGTAGACAAACGTCAGGATGACCCCGGGCAGGTTTTCGGCGCGAGCAGCGTCCAGACTTATCTCCCGTAGACGACGGGCGAAGTCTCGAGATGCCTCACCCCAACCGAACAGCGCGTGACTCAAGTTGATAAGCAGATGGTTGTGGAGCACCCGAAAGCCCGTACGTGCCGCCAACGCCTGCGCGACGCTTAATTTGCCCACGGCGGGCGGGCCGTACAGCATGACGAGCTTCACGCCGCCGTACTACCGTCCAATCCGAGTTTTTCCGCGTCGCCCTGCATCGCCGCCAAAACGAACGCCACGTGCGCCCACAGCTCGACGCCCAGCTCGTCCGCCCCGCGCACCACGTCCTCACGGTTGACGCCGCGCGCGAACGCCTTGTCCTTGAACTTCTTTTTAAGGCTCTTGACCTCCAGATTTCGCACGTCTTTGTCGGGCCGCACGAGCGTCGCCGCCGTGATGAGGCCGGTTAGCTCGTCGCAGGCGTAGAGCGCTTTGGCGAGCGGCGTTTTGCGGGGTGTGCTGGTGTAGTCGGCGTGACCCATGATGGCGTCTAAAATCTCTTCCGGGTAACCTGCTTCGCGCAGGTATCGGACGCCGACGTAAGGGTGACCGTGCTCGTCTGGAGTGGGATATTTTTCATAATCGAAGTCGTGCAAAATCGCCGCGACGCGCCACGCGGTTTCGTCCCCACCGAGTTCTCTAGCGTAAGCAGCGGTCGCAGACTCGACCGCGAGCATGTGCTTGCGAAGGCTTTCGGATTCGGTCCAAGATTCCATCAGCGCGGCTGCGTCAGGTCGTGATAGGGTCATGGGAGAGTTTAACAAAGGGCCGGGAGGGAGTTGGGTTGGAAAAAGCGTTGGAAAGGGTGTTGGTGGGAGCCCGCTGGCTTATCGTCGTGCCGGTCCTGGCGCTGCTGGTCGGGGCCGCGTACTTCGCCTTTCTGTCGGTGTACGACGTGATTGTGGGCATCACCAGCAAAAGCACCGCGGACGGCATCTCCGAGGTTTTGCAGGCGGTCGACGCGGGGCTCTTGTGCGCGATTCTAATCATCGTGTCGCTGGGACTCTACGAGCTTTTTATCAGCCGCCTGGAGCGCGCCGACGACAAACCTCTAGGGAGCGCACTCGAGGTCGGCGATTTGGACGGTCTTAAGGACAAGCTCGGCAAGGCCATCTTGCTGGTCCTGATCATCCGCTTTTTCGACTTCGTCGCCAGCATCGAACTCCGGGCCAGCCTCGACCTGCTGGCCTACGCG
The DNA here is from genome assembly GCA_902806425.1 of uncultured Truepera sp. Lineage (GTDB taxonomy): Bacteria > Deinococcota > Deinococci > Deinococcales > Trueperaceae > Truepera. The sequence continues at coordinate 6,105 of CADCWP010000064.1, read as the reverse complement.
GGCGGCGTCGCGCTGCTGAGCTTGGCGCTCTTTTTGTCACGCGGCGGGCCGGGTCAAGGTGAGTCCAAAGAGGAGCGTATCGGTGATTAAAACCGTTGACAACGTTGCAGAGGCAGCCGGGGCGCTGCTGCTCGAAAAGGCGGAGGAGAGCATACGGGAGCGGGGACGCTTCGTGGTCGTTTTGTCCGGCGGCAGCACGCCGCTGAAGATGTACGCGTGGCTTATAGAGGGACACGCCGACGCGCCCTTCTGGGAGCACACCCACGTCTTCTGGGGCGACGAGCGCTTCGTGCCGCACGAGCACCCGGACAGCAACTACGGCGCGGCTAAAAGGGCGCTTCTGGACGCCCTCCCCATTCCCAGCGAACAGGTCTACCCTTGGCTCTATGGGGCGGGCGATCCCGAAGGTGCAGCCCACACCTACGCGGACACGCTCCAGCAGACTTTGGCCGACGCGCCCTTCGACCTCACCTTTTTAGGTTTAGGCGACGACGCGCACACCGCGAGTTTGTTTCCCGGCACCGGGGCGGTTTTCGACGAGGGCTTGACGACGGTCGTGCGGCCCCCCGGAAAAGGGACACGGCTGAGCCTAACCGCGAGGAGGCTCAGCCGCAGCCGGACGATAGCCTTTTTGGTGCAGGGCGAGGGAAAAAGAGACGCGCTCAGCGCGACCCTCTCCCCCACCGAGACCCCCGACTTCGACCGGACGCCCGCGCGGGCCATCAGCGCTCAGGAAGAGCTGGTGTGGCTGACGGACGTGACGCTCTAACCGGGGAGTCCGGGAGGCACGACTGGAGCGGGCGGCGCAGCATCGCTCAGGAGCGCGTTCAGCCAATCTACAAAGGGCACGCCACCCGTTGAGAGCGTGTAGAACTCGGGACGGGTGATGACGCAGTGCGCGGTGCCGTTTTGGGGATCGTCGTCTTCGTCTAAGAGTGAGGTGTAGCTCGAGAACCCCGACTGCAACCCCACCTGAATCTGTCCGAGCGACGCGGCGAGACCCGGCACCCACTCGTTCGCGGCGGTTTGCAGGGCCTCCGGGTCTTCCGGGTCGAGCCCGAGCTGCAACGCGTAAAAGCCGATCTGCGTGCGGTCGAGGAGGCTGTTGTACTGTGCCAGCGTCACCTCCGGGTACGCCCGACCGATGGCGACGTAGGCGTCGGCCAGGAAGGTAGCGGGAACACCTCCGGAGATGTCTACACCTCCCGGCAGCACCGCCCCCACGTTCCAGCGGCTGAGCCCGTCCTCACCCGTGACAAATGCCTCAGGGATGATGCCCGCGCCGCAGTCGCCGAGTTCGGTCACGTCGGCGTTGGGGTAGGCCTCAGCAATCCTGTGTGTGTAGAGCGCCGCGCCGTAGGCACCCGCGCTGCACCCCGTTACCAGCACCGCTTCGGGCGCGCTGAACTCGCGCTCCACCCAGCTTAAAACCGCGTCTACGTTGTTCTGACCGTTATGGTTGACTGTGGGCTCGCCGTCGGCGGTGTCGTAGGTCTGAACGCTGTCTCCCAAATGGATATCTGCGGTGCAGTAGCTTATAAAGACGTGATACCAGTCGCCGACCGGGTTTTCCGGGTTGGCTTTGTCATAGAGTCCGGAAGGGGTACCCTCACGATAGGTGGAATGCGAGCTGGCGATATTGGGTTGATACCTGCGGCTGCTCTCACCACACGTCGCGCCGTTCCAACAGGCCCCACCCCCCTCGAAGTCGATCACGACCTTGTTGACGGTGCCGGGATAGACGTGGTGGCTGTAGGGCGACCCGTCCGAGCAGAGCGTCTCGCCACCGGGTGAAAAGGCGGTCCACACGCCGGGGGTGAGGTCGGGCAGGGCGGGCGCGTTCGGTACTTCAGGACCGGGGACCGGCGTGGCACAAGCCACGAGCAGGGTGAGCAGCGCTGTAACTGCGCTTAGTCGGGTGAGCCGTAGCTTCATGGAGACCTCCTCTGCCACCTTAACGTACCGTCAGCGGGGGCCACAGGGCGGCACCTCACACCCGACACGCCGTTACCGTCGTTACAGCCAGACCGTCAACCGCTGCTACCTCACGCAGCAGGTAGCGCCGTACACGGTGCGTTTTAGAAGCGCTCTCTCAAACCCATCATCGCCGCGCCATCCGTAAACTGCAACGTACATAGTGATAGCAGAACGCCAGCGACCGAAACCAAAAAAGAGCAGGTTCGCCTGCTCTTTTGGGAACTGCCGGGACATCTAAGCCCAGCGGACGGCGTGCGCGTCAAAGGGGCTGACCAGCGCGTTATGCGTCGGGTAGACCCGGACGCCGTAGGCGAGTTCTCCGCTCACCGCGGGTGAGAAGCTCGCGCGGTACAAGCAGCTGCCGTCGCCGCCTTGTGAGGCACACGCCATTCTTACCGTATGCAGTTTGTGCTCGAGCTTATCCGACGCCAAGCTGTAGACCAACTCGACGCACAGCTCATCTTTGCTAAAGTCGCGCGGCTGCACGACCGCCTCGATCTCCAAGGTTTCACCGATGCGCGCCGAGCGCGCGGGGAGCGGCTTGGCGCTTACATAGACGCCGTGCCACCCCCCGTGCACCCGCCCGCGCCACTCGGCTAACCGGTGAGCCCCGGCGTACTTGTCGGCTTCGAGCGTCCGGGCGCGCTCAGAAGCGGGCGCGTAGAACATCTCGACGTAGTCGCGGACCATCCGGCGAGCGTTAAAGGCCGGACTAATCGTGGCGATGGCGTTTTTCGACCGCTCTAACCACCGCTGTGGGACACCAGAGGCGTCGCGCTCGTAGTAGAGCGGCACCACCTCACGCTCTAAGAGGTCGTAGAGCGCGTCCGCGTCGGCGTCGTCGGCAGCGTCGTCAGCGGCCATGTTGACCCCCGAGCCGATAGCCCAGCCGTTGTCGCCGTCAAAGCCCTCGGGCCACCAGCCGTCCAGGATGGAGAGGTTTAGGATGCCGTTCATAGCGGCCTTTTGGCCGCTTGTACCGGACGCCTCGAGAGGGCGGCGCGGGTTGTTCAGCCAGACGTCGACGCCGCGCGTCATCGCCCGCCCGACCGCCATGTCGTAGTCCTCGATAAACAAGATTTTGCCCGCGAAGCGCGCCTCTTGCGAGAGCCTCTGGATGTTCGAGATGAGCGCCTGCCCCGGTGCGTCGGCGGGGTGCGCCTTACCGGCGAAAACGAGTTGTACGGGCCTGTCGGCGTCCCCCAAAATACGCGCCAAGCGCTCGAGGTCGCGGAAGATCAGAGTCGCGCGTTTATAGGTTGCAAAGCGCCGCGCGAAGCCAATCGTGAGGGCGTCTTTGTCAAAGAGCGTTTCGACCTCGCGGAGCGCCGTCGGCGAAGCCCCGTAACGGGCGCGCTGACGGGCCAAGCGGCTGCGGAAAAACTCGATGCTCTGCTGGTTGAGCTCCTGCCGCACGCGCCAGAGGTCGGCACCGCCCAGTTCCCTGACACCCGCCCACATCTCAGCGTCGTCGAAGCGCTCCTGCCAGCCCTCCGGCAGCACCGTCCCCACCAGCTCGTGAATCTCCGGCGCGACCCAGGTGGCTTCGTGGACGCCGTTGGTGATGTGCGTGATGGGTACCTCGTCGGTCGGCACCTCGGGCCAGAGGTCGCGCCAGATGTCGCGGGACGTTTCGCCGTGGAGTTTGGCGACGCCGTTGCGCCCCGTCGAAAAGCGCAGCGCCAGTGCGGGCATACTGAACACCGGCCCCCAGCCGTGGTCGTGACGGCCCAGTTCGTGAAACTCGCCCTGGCTGAGCCCTAGGGAGCCCCAGAAGCCGCCGAAAAACTGGTTGATGAGGTCGAACGGGAAGCTGTCGTTCCCCGCCGCGACCGGCGTGTGGACGGTAAACGCCGTACCCGCCGCGACGACCTCACGCGCTTCGGCGAACGGCACCCCGGACTCGACGAGTTCACGGCAACGCTCTAGGGGCATAAAGGCGCTGTGGCCTTCGTTCATGTGCCACGCCGTCGGGGTGATGTTCAGGGCGCGCAACATCCGCACGCCGCCGATCCCCAAAACGATCTCTTGCGCGATGCGGGTGCGCTGGTCACCCCCGTAGAGCCTCGAGAGCAGCCCCCGGTCTTCGGGAGCGTTTTCCGGCACGTCGGTGTCGAGCAGGTATACCGAAACGGTTCCGACCGCCAGCCTCCACGCCCGCAGGTAAACGTCGCGCCCTTGCAGGCTGACGCTGACCTTAATCTCGCCTCCCGCATCGTCTTTAACAGGCGTAAAGGGCATGTCGCTCGGGCGGAGGCGCTCGTAAAACGCTTCTTGGTCCCCCGACTGCGCGACCCGCTGGTGAAAGTAGCCCTCCGGAAACCAAGGACCGACGGCGACGAGCGGCACGCCTAGGTCGGACGCCGCTTTGGTGTGGTCCCCGGCCAACACGCCCAGGCCCCCGGAATAGAGCGCGACGGCCTCGTGCCAGCCGTACTCCATACAGAAGTAGGCGTAGACGTCGTCCGGTTTGCCCGAGGGAGTGTTACTAAACCAACTTTTTTGGCGGCCTAAGTAGGCGTCGAAAGCAGCGATAACCTCGTCGTAGACAGCTAGATAATCGGGATCGGCGGCGGCCTCCTCGAGCTTCTCCTGCGTGATGTCGCGCAGGAGCGCCACCGGGCTGTGACCGACGCGCTCCCACAGCTCGCGGTCCAAACGCCGGAATACCCGGCGCGCGTCGGGCCGCCAGGTCCAGTAGAGGTTGTTCGAGAGGTCGCTAAGGCGCGCGACGCGTTTTGGCACGTCGGGCAAGACGGTCATGTGGCCAAGGATGTTCACAGTTCTCCTTTTGTTGGGTAGCGCGGTGGAGCCTGAGCGCTCTACACAGCTGCGCGGACCGGCGGGACTACAGGCCCGTCCAAAAGGCAGTCGCAGCCTGCACCTACCAAGCGCCTACCTCTCAGAATCTACCACCCCACGTCCCAACGTCACCTGTACGTTCGTCCCGGTCTACGGTTTCCGTAGCGCCAGCGGTTCGCAGCGCCCCGAGCGCTATAGTGTCCTTACTATGACGCATTTACGGACAATTCGGTATCTCTGGGTCACAGGAACGGTTCTTGCCGCGTTTTTCGGGACGGCGCGCGCGCAGACGGTGGGTTTTGCGCTCTCCTACGACGAGGCGCTCGAGCCCGCGGTGCAGCTCCGCGACCTAAACGCCGGACCGACCACCCTCGACGTGAGGCTTGCGGGCGGCGTCGCAGGGCCGCTCGAGGCCGGAGCCGCCGTTCGGAGCCGGACGTCGTTCGGGCCGCTCGGCACGTTTTCGCTGACCGGACGCGCCGACGTAGATACCGCCGGTGCCTTCGCGTTGGGCGTAGAGGGTGCGGGGGCGCTCGCCGCCACAGGCCTTGACGCTTCGCTGAGCCTCTCCAACCGCAACCCCGGCGCGTTCGCCCCGACCGCCGCTTACGCTTTGGGGAGCCGCCCTTTTTTTACGGGGGATGGTGTAAACGCCTACCTCGCCCTCGGGGCCACCCAACGGCTCGGGCGAACGCTGATCTTAGAGGCGACCCCGTCCCTGAGCTACCTTTCCGGCACAGGCGTCGGGGTGGGGTTCGAGAGCCGTTTGCAGGGGCGACGCATCGTTGAGAGCGATAACGGGGTGGCGCTGCTCGAGGCCAGCACCGGACCGGGGAGTGGGCGTGGTTTCGTAGCCGGGGGCGCGGAATATCAGCTCAACCGCCGCGGCCTGCCGTCTCTGACCGGCGCGGTGCTGCTCGGGCGCAGCGAGGCGGGTATCCGGCCCGGTGTGCGAGCCTCCGCCGGGGGCGAAGTAGGAGGATTTTCGTACCGCGCCGAGGTCTCCGCCGAACCCTACCGCCGCACTGCCCCCCCTTACCGCGCCAACGTGGCCGTCGGCACCGCCCTCGGGCCGGGGGCGCTGGGCCTCGAGTTAGGCGCAGCCTTAAAAAACGACTTTGGTGTGCCTCCCGTGCTTATCCGGAGCAGTTATGCGTTCAGGTTTTAGAAGTTAGCGGCTCACCGCAAGCTCCGCCTCATTACCACTACACGTGGACTACTCACGCAACGCTTTTAGGTACGTTTTGGCTTCCCGCTGCAATGACACGTAGTAAGTACAGTGCTTGTGGTTTACGCCCGGCGGCAAACGGCCGAGGTAGAGCCTAC
>CADCWP010000063.1:4219-8745 GCA_902806425.1 uncultured Truepera sp. | reverse complement strand
ATAGCGCCAGCAGGAGGCGTGGTCGCTAGCGTCCTCGACATGGCACGGTACGTGGCCACCCAGCTACATAACGGCGTCGCTCTGAACGGCACACGCGTCGCCTCGTCTGAGCATGTCCAGCGTACCCATACCGTGCAAACTAAAACGCCGGACAACCCGTTTTATCCGGGTGAAGGGCTCGGCTACGCATTGGGCTGGGGCGTCACGGAATATCGAGGCCACAGGCTTATACATCATGCCGGTGGTGTAACTGGTTATCGCTCCGAGATGATGCTCGTGCCGGACGCAGATATGGCCGTGGTGGTCCTCACCAACAGTTACTTTGCAACGGCGGTGCTCTTCGCAGCGATTGACGAGTACTTTGGTTATGGGGACGAAAGCTTAGAGGAGATCCGCTCAGGCTACGAGGCAAAGCTCTCCGATCGCGCCCAGTTGAAAGAGGACGTAGTAACGACGTTGAATACCGAAGCCATAGAGCCTTTTTTAGGTAACTATGCTAAAGGGTGGCGGCTTGTGCTCGAGGAGGGCGCTCTCTGGCTCCGCAACACGGGTTGGAGCTTTGCGCTTTTGCCTAACAAGGGCGGCGATTATGTCACGGGCACGGGGGGCGACCTGATGGGATTAACTGTGCATGTTGAGGAGGGAGCTGATGGTGTTATTTCACTCTCTCTTGCCGATCTCGACACGGTTCAGAAGCTAGCGCAATGAAGGCGGTGTTACTGCAGATCGGGCGGGGTCTTCGCAGGCCGCCACCACCATGATTTTCGCAAGGCGCTTGAAGCTGGGATCACCCAACAAGGGTAGCGATGGCGTCCGAAAACTTAAGACAGCCGGGTTAACCGGACATAGATAAAGAGACGGGTTTCAGGACATGTTTACACCCGAAAAACGCGATGGCTTCTCCTATTCCCATAGTGTCTATTAAACGAAGGTTTTGTGGACATATACGAGGGTACTTTATTGTCCGGAAACGCTCTGGCAGTACCTAATGTTGATGTTTGAGCCATAGTCTATGTCTTTTGCTCATTGCAGCTCAAGGGGCAGGCGTACTCCCACGCGAGTCCACAACCCTTCGGCATAACCTAGCGTGCCACTGAAACTTAGGGAGGCGACGTAGTTGAGAACGGTGTCGAGTGAGACGGTGAGGTCGCCGCCAAGATAGAGCGCGTCCGCGGCCCAAGCTCGCACGCGAGGCTCAAGCGTCACCCGTTCAAGCGCGTAGAGGCCATCCCCAAAGCGCCACTGCACGGGCAGACTGTGGGTCAGGCCGACGCTCGCCAGCGCCGCGAAATCGCTATCGAGCGTAATCGGGATAGGCCAGGGCGGACGGTAACCGGCCCGCAGGCCGAACTCGAGCTGCCCCAACGCCCCAACCGGTTGAGTGTGGCTGGCGTCCAGCCACGCCCCCAGCGACGGAGCCGCACCTGTCGCGCTCAGCACCCCGGTCGCGGCAGCACGCCAGCCCTCGGTGCGGTATTTCCAAGCGTCAACTTGTTGTGCCGAAAGAGCACTTTCGGCGCGAGCGTCGAGCAGCACACCCGAGGGTTGCCCCAGCAGGTGAATGAGACTGGTCTCAAGGTTGAACCAAAGCACCTGCCTGTCCTGCGGCAGTCGCGCTGTAGCACTACCTTTGACTCCAACAACTGTGCCCCGCTCGTCGCTCAGGTGCGGGCTAAACGGCCAGCTTCCTGCTTGGAGCGAAAAACGCAGCGGCCTCGGAGTCGCTCGCAGCGGCACTCCGCCGCCCCCATAGTTGTAGCGGGCGAAACTGTAGAAGCCGAGCAGCGGTTTAAGCGCCGTGTCATAACCTAGTGTGGCGCGCAGCGCGTGGTCGGAGCTGTCATCTTGGGCCAACATCGACGCTTCGACAAAGCCCCCGAGGGGTGCCACACCCACCCAGCCGGCGGTCGGCAGCCAGCCGTAGGGAGCCAGGCTCACCAGCGGACTGTACGGTCGCACAGGGAAGGGTTGCCTTGTCGTAGGTACCTTACGGGGGAGGCGCTGAAAGCCGAGCTGACTCGAGCGCACGACCCGCACCCCTGGCAACCAGGCGACATCGTAGCCCTGCCTGCCAAGTGCGGCGAACCACACACCACGCCTCCCCGCTTCTGGCGTAAAGCTCCCGCCGACCGTCTGTGTCAGCTGCAAGAGGGTGTCGGGATGCGCCAGCTTCAGCGCGTAGAGCTCAAATGCACCCTCAGCCACCCTGTCGGCGCGGAAGAGCAGTGTGCCCTCACCCCGCCAACTCGGTTCGAGGTCTTGTGCACGGTCCTGAGTCAACCAGCGCAGCTGTTTACCCTCTAGTAGCGCCACATCGACAAATCCACGCCGCCACACGCTCAGCGCCACCTGCCCCGCCCGACTCGTCGCCAAACCCACAAGGTGCGTCCCCGCTGCGGTGCGGTAGCGTGTTGTGCTGGTGTCGTCGCGCGGGCAAAAACGAGTCAGGCTTGAGCGCGTCCCGTCATCGGTAACGTAGAGGATGCAGCCCCCGGGCAGAGGAGCAGGCAGTTTGGCCCTAGCACCAGTGGTCAACTGCGTTTCTCGTCCGCTGCGCGTATCGAGGGTAAAAAGCTCGGAGTAGGTGTGCGCGGGTCGAGCGACAGGACGAGCGTAGAGGAGCGTGTGGCCGTCCAGCCACTCGAGCGTCCCTGGCGAGTGGCTGGTCAGAAGCGGGCGCGTGTTTCGCAGCTCGTCTCCATGAACATCCGCGAGCATGATGGCGGCGGGCCAACCCGTCCAGGCCAGCCGCGACCCATCCGGGCTCAGCGCGGGCGCGCGGGTATACCAACCACTGTCAGTTCTGACCCACCCGCTTCGCCGGGTCTTTTTCGCAGCCTGAGCTCGAGCCTCTGCCGCAGCTGTCATACTCCTTTGCCACGCTTGCCACTCCATTTGCAAATCCGTCCCGACTGCGACTTGCCATGACGTTGCGAACGGGCTCAAAAACCCTGAAGCGTTGTGTTGCGCCAATGATTTTTCGATGGCCTCGAAGCCGTGTGACTGGATGAGGTGTGCGGTAAAGCCCACGCCGAACAGGTATTGGGCCACGCCTCCGGGCCAACTGTCGTAGGTCGGCAGGCTCCCGTAGTCCGATAGGCTCACGTCAGCAAGACTAGGCCAGTTTCCGGAGAGAGCCGCGCTCTCCAAGATGCCCTGCGTCAAGGCGTCATCTCTGCGACCCCCCGCCGTAAATTCGGACTCGGTCCAGACGGCGAGCCCCTCCAAAAGCCAGGCAGGCGGTACCTTGGCGATGTTTTCGCCAACCAGCCCGAGCTTGAGCCCGTTGCCGCGCCCGCCGAGATAGGAAAACTGCATGATATGCGTCAGCTCGTGGATGAGCAGCAGCTCCAGATCGTCCTCAGCGCGGTAGCTAAATGACCTCTCGATAGGAAAAAGTCGCCGTAGGCTGACACTCGCGCGCGGCAACGGTGGGGCAAAGGCGTTGTAAAGGTCGGTAGTATCCTCAAGCCGCAGCGTTATCGGCGGCGGCTCAAAGCCAAACAGTGGGATCAACTTGTCCAAAGCGGCTTCAGCGGTAGCAGCGACACGCACCGCGTAGGCTTGCTCGGCAGGGTGCTCGAACAAAACCTTGACCCTAGGCGTGGCGACCTCCTGGGTAGCCAAGGCGAACTGTATAACAAGTAGTAGCACAGTGCAGACAAGGATGCACCTAGGATTGAGCAGCACGGCTCGAGTATATAGTTGACGTCTTGCGAAAGTAGCTGGTAGCTGGTTGACGTGACCCCAGAAGCCTAAGCCAAGCGGAATGTGAGCCAGGCTGGAAGGAATGGCCATGCGAAAGACTCACAGCCCCGAGCAGATCATCGACATACTCCGCAACGTGGAGAGATCAACCAATCAGGGAAAGACGGCGGCTGAAGCGTGCCGCACGCTGGGCATCAGCGAGTGGAGCTTCTACCGGTGGCGTAAGAAGTACGGCGGGATGGAGAAAAGCGACGCTAAGCAGCTCAAGGAGTTGGAGAAGGAGAACGCCCGGCTTAAGAAGCTGCTGGCGGAGAAGGAGTTGGATAACGACATCCTCAAAGAGGCGCTGAAAACAAAGTTCTGACGCCCAGCCAGCAGCGCGACGCCGTAACCCACGTTCGCAGTGGGCTGGGCGTGAGTGAGCGTCGTGCGTGCCGGGTGCTCGGGCAGCCCAGAAGTACGCAGCAGTACGAACCTCTTCGAGTAGAGAAGGACAAGGTGCTGGTCAAACGCCTCCATGAGCTCGCTGAGCTTCACCCCCGTTACGGCTACCGGCGCATCACCGCCAGACTCAAAGCGGAGCACTGGCTCGTTAACCGCAAACGGGTGCAGCGGCTATGGCGGGCTGAAGGACTCAAGGTGCCGACCCAGACGCACAAACGAACCCGTCTAGGCAACGGCGAGAACGCCTGTCATCGGCGTAAACCGGAACACGCCCATCACGTCTGGGCGATTGACTTCCTGATGGATAACACCCTGAACGGCGGGCGCTTGAAGTTCCTGAGCGTCATCGACGAGTTTTCTCGTTCCTGCCTTAG
>CADCWP010000063.1:0-4209 GCA_902806425.1 uncultured Truepera sp. | reverse complement strand
TGCCTTAGCATCAAGGTCGAGCGCACGCTGACGAGTCGTGGCGTCGTAGCTGAACTCGAGCGCCTCATCACCCTGCACGGGCCACCGGGCTTCGTCCGCTGCGACAACGGACCTGAGTTCATTGCTCGGGCAACACGGCAGTTTCTCGCTACCGCCAGCATCAAAACGCTCTTCATCGACCCCGGCTCGCCCTGGCAGAACGGCTACTGCGAAAGTTTCAATAGCCGTTTTCGGGATGAACTCTTGAACCTGGAAGCCTTCACCTCCACCCTCGAAGCTCGCGTGCTTAGTGAGAAGTGGCGGCGGGAGTACAACGAGCAGCGGCCTCACGGCGCACTCGGCTACCGGACGCCGCAACAGGTGTTGGAGCAAGCGCTCGGAATGGGTACACTACAAACGCCTGAACTCACAGCCGCACTGGCCCAGGCTTAGGGGTCCCCTCATGGTGGGATAAGTCATGCAGCGTGACGAGGTTTGAGGGAGGGTCACCCGGTCGGTTCAAGCGTTTGACTAGAATCAAGCGTGTATCTGCAACTGTGAACTCGGCCTCGATCCATAACACTTCTTTTATGACAAGGTTTCACAGCACCTTGCATAAACAGCAATGCCACTACCTAGGCCAGTAGAGTTCAACCCCTGTCCGCTGCGAAAGTTTGCAAACGGCTATAACCGAAGATGTCTGCGCCACCGAATGCTAAGTTAAGGGATGCTCACGGTGATGCTCGTTGCACTTTTGTTCCTATCACCGCTTGTGCCGCAATCCCCACAGGCATGGCACTACGCTGCTACAGAAGGCAGCAAACTCGCCAGCACCGTCTTCCAAGACACAGCGCACGGTCTGGTGTGTGCAAAGCGGTCGCAAGCTGAGGTCGTTTACACCCTTGAAGGAGTCGCAACGGAGAAAGGGGAGCATCCCTCGCGTCTCGCTGAAGAAATTATGGTCTATCTGTGGGACGACTGGACACTCCTTCACGTGAGCGGCTACGACACCAGGGCGGTTCTAAATGAACTGGACGACCAACCACTGCTCGAGGCCTTTCTGGAGCGTTTTTACCAGGAACATCACAGCTGTCTTTTGGGAGTTCTGCGGGTGCTGGTCTTCGGCTATGAGAAACGCTACAAGTTCCTCGACGGTGGCTACGTGCGGTCCCGGGAGGCGCTCGGCGAGCGTTATCAGCCGCTGGCACTCGAACCTAAATACTTTCCGGGGTCAGGCATTTTCGAGCCACTAGGCCTTGTCTATGCGGTAAAGCTTAGCGACCTTTTTCTGATCGGTTGGCTGCGTGAGAAGGCCATCGACCTCGTGACCGAAACACTACAACGCAGGGCGCAAACAAGCGACGACCCATTAAAGGTAAGGCGCCAGTAGCGTGGCGGATTGCTCTACACCACCACTTATGACAACTCTGGGGTCTGCATAAACCGTGTGCGTAATGGCTGACGCATACCTCGGGGAAACAAAATTTCGTTACCAACTCCAAGTTCAAGAAACTCCCTATAACAAACCGGCGACGTAAAATCGGAGCGTTCACAGCCCCGTTCACGGGCTGATCATTCCTACTCATCTGTGAGGTGAAAGCCATGACGGAAACCCTCGCTCAACCCCAACGCAGCGAGTTCAAAGCCGAAATCCGGCAGGTCCTGGACATCCTCGTTCACTCGCTCTACACCGAAAAAGAGATCTTTCTGCGCGAGCTGATCTCCAACGCGTCCGACGCGCTCAACCGCTTCAAGCTGGAGAGCCTGAAGAGTCAGGCGGTGGTCGACCGCGGGGCCGAACTCGGGATCTGGCTCGAGGGCGACCCCGAGGCTCGGACCCTGACGGTCCGCGACACGGGCATCGGCTTGAGCGCCGAAGAGATGCAGACCTACCTGGGCACCATCGCGCATTCGGGCGCAAAACGCTTTATCGAGACCCTGAAGGAGCTTAACGGTGGTGACACCCAGACGACGCGTGACGTCATCGGGCAGTTCGGGGTCGGGTTTTACTCGGTGTTCATGGTCGCAGACGAGGTCACCGTCACCTCGCGTTCGCATGACCCCGCCGCCGAGGCGGCCTACTGGCGCTCGGACGGTCAAGGGTCTTACGAGGTCGGCCCGGCCGTCAAAGCCGAACGTGGCACCACGATTGAGATCAAATTTAAAGAGGACGCTAAAGAGTTCGCCGAGACCTACAGGCTGCGGGGGATCGTCAAAGAGCATTCGGATTTCATCGCCTTCCCCATCTATCTGAAAGAGGACGGCGACTGGAAGCAGGCCAACGCGCGCACCGCGCTGTGGCGCGAGTCGCCGCGGGATGTCGAAGCGGACAAGTACAAGACCTTCTACCAGCAGCTCACCCTCGACTTTCAGGACCCGCTGCATACGCTTCACTTCACGGCTGACATGCCTATCCAGTTCTACGCGCTCCTCTACATCCCGTCGAGGCGTGACTACAAGCTGTTCAGAAGTGCTGACGACTACGGTCTCAAGTTGTACGCACGGAAGGTACTGATCGACGGTACTTTCCGCGACCTGCTGCCCCCCTACTTGCGGTTTATTGAAGGGGTGGTGGACTCCGAGGACCTGCCCCTCAACGTCTCGAGAGAGATGGTCCAGGCTACTCCGGCGGTAGGGCGGATTCGCAAGGCTGTCGTGGGACGCGTGACGAGCGAGCTGGAGCGCATGGCCGCAGACGAACCCGACAGCTACCGGACGTTCTACCGCGAGTTCGGGTCATTTCTGAAAGAGGGTATCGCCAGTGACCGCGACAACACCGAAAGGTTTCTGGACCTGCTGCGTTTCCCCTCGAGCCGAACTGAAGGTGAGGACATGACCTCGCTGAGAGAGTACGTGGCGCGCACCAACCCTGAGCAAAAAGACATCTACTACGTGCTGGGCGACGACGTAGAGGTAGTCGCGCGGAGTTCGCACCTCGAGTATTTCCGCGAGCACGATCTCGAAGTCCTCTACCTCACCGACCCGATGGACACCTTTATGCTGATGGGCCTGACTGACTACGACGGCAGGCTGCTGAAAAACATCGACGACGCTGAGCTCGAACTGCCAGCGACTGGCGAAGCTGAGCTCGAGCTGCCCAAGGACGAGGCTTTTATCTCGCTCACGGCGTTCGTGAAACAGGTTCTCGGCGACCGGGTGGAGGACGTCCGCGAGAGCAAGGTGCTGAAGGGGGGCGCGGCGCGCCTGGTCAATCCGGTGGGCGGGACCTCGAGCTTTTTCCGGGCCCAGCGCCTCATGGGTCGTGACGTCGAGGTGCCGAAGAAGATTCTCGAGCTAAACCCCAAGAGCGACCTCGTGAAGCGTCTGGGCGAACGCCTCAAGGCGAACGACAAGGATCCGCTGCTGCTGGTACTGATCGAACAGCTGTTCGAGAACGAACTGTTAGCCGAGGGCTTGCACCCTAACCCTGCCGAGATGATTCCGCGCCTCCAGCAGCTCATGATGGAGGTCGTAAAGGTCACAAGCTGACGCGTGTGACAGATCACGGCCCGCGTAGAAAGGACGCCCGACATGTCGACTGCTGACCCGTTCGCTCTGGAGCGCTTCGTCACCGCGCAAACGCCCGTGTTTAACACGGCGCTTGCAGAGCTAAAGGCAGGCAGAAAGCGAAGCCACTGGATGTGGTTTATATTCCCGCAACTGCGCGGCTTGGGCCATTCTGCCACCGCGCAGTTCTATGGGATCGGCTCCCTGGGCGAGGCGCGGGCCTATCTGGACCACGCGCTGCTCGGCCCGCGCCTCGCTCTCTGTACCGAAACGGTCTTGGGGAGCCGCGCCACCTCGCTGCGTGAAGTGTTCGGCTCGCCGGATGATCTGAAATTCCGGTCCTCTATGACGCTGTTCGCCATCGCCTCGGCCGACGAAAAAAGTCTATTCCGACAAGCGCTCGACCGCTGGTGCGAGGGGCAGTCGGACGAGCAGACTCAGCGGCTGTTGACCCACAGCGTTAGAGGTTAAGGGCGCGGAAAAGCGGTGATTCTTTAAACTCGCTTGTCGAACACGGAGGTTCTGGGACGTAGGTGACAAATCTACGCGCAAGGCCCTGAGCAGCACGCTTCCTGATCTAGCGGCCAACCACCTCAACCTGCTGGTTTAATGTTTTGGTTGATGTGGAAGCGGTTGTCCGGGTCGTATCTGGCTTTGACCTTGGCAAGCCGCGCGTAATTGTCGCGATAAGCAGCCCTCACCCGCTCCTGGCCCTCGTCCATC
>CADCWP010000062.1 GCA_902806425.1 uncultured Truepera sp. | reverse complement strand
GCATCTATAGCGACCATATAAGCGCCCACATCATGGCCTTCGTCCTGGCGTTCGCCAGAGGCTTCCAGCATTATCTGCCGCGGCAGCTCAACCGCACTTGGACGCCAAAGGAAAACGCTGTCGGTACGGTGCATCTACCTAAGGCCACCGCGCTCATCATCGGGGTGGGCGGCATTGGTGGGGAGACGGCGCGGCACTGCGCAGGTTTTGGTATGCGGGTAGTGGGTGTTGACGTCAGACAAGAGGAGAAGCCTGAAGGGGTCGCTGAGCTGCACAAGCCGGAGGCTCTGGACGAGCTGCTGCCCCACGCCGACTTCGTGATCATGACCGTGCCTCACACCCCGGAGACGGAAGGGATGATGAACGCCGCGCGGCTTAGGCGGATGAAGCGGAAGGCCTTCTTGATCAACATCGGGCGCGGCATGACGGTGAAGCTGGACGATCTCGTCGCGGCCCTGGAAGCGGGTGAGATTGCTGGGGCCGGGCTCGACGTGTTTGAGACTGAACCGCTGCCTACCGACCATCCTCTGTGGACCACGCCGGGGGTGTTGCTCACGCCGCACGTGGCCGACAGCGGCCCCTATCTGGACAATCGCCGCTACGGCGTCTTGTTGGAGAACTGCCGCCGGTTCGCCACCGGAGAATCGCTAATGAACGTGGTCGACAAGCGGAGGTGGTTCTAGGTCAGGCGTTCGGAGTGGGGAATAGGTGACGCGGGAGCCATCTCTCGCCTGAGCGCTCGAGTAGGTCTGTGCCGCATGGGACACCTCGAGCTGCCCCTCTTCCGCTAGTATCGAACCGTGGCACACGAAGTTGAGAGGAAGTTCTTGGTCCGTTCCGACACTTGGCGCAGCGGCGGCGAGGGCCAGCCTTATCGTCAGGGGTACTTGCTGAATAGCGAGTTCCGCACCGTGCGCGTGCGCCTTTCGGACAGAAGCGCCTGGCTGACGATCAAGGGGGCGCGCGTAGGCGTGACCCGGCCCGAGTTCGAGTACAGCATCCCTGTAGGTGACGCTGAGGACATGCTCGCGACCCTCTGCGACGGCTCGCTCGTCGAGAAGACGCGCTACAGAGTGCCGCTCGGCGCTCACGTCTGGGAGGTCGACGAGTTCCACGCGGACAACGCAGGCCTGGTACTCGCCGAGATCGAACTAAGGCACGAGGCGGAAACCTTCGAGCGCCCAGAGTGGCTGGGGCAAGAAGTGAGTGACGACCCACGCTACTACAGCGGGCGTCTTTCTAGAGAGCCCTTCTCGAGCTGGCGAGAGCGTTCAACTTGAGTGCCCATCTGTTAAAAGCCAAGCTTCACTCTCACACCCGCGCAGACCGCTGCTCCGATGCCTCTACCTCCGCCCGCCAAGTTCGCCAGTAAGTTTGGAAGCGCCTAGCAAACTGTTTCGGCGTTTCCGCGTAGAGCCGCTGTCCGAGCAGCCGGGCTTCTACACGCAGGCTTTGTCGGTACCTTTCGATAGGTTCAAGCAGCGTCTTTACTTCCGCGGCGTCGCCAAACGCCGTGAGATCGTCCGCGAGCGTCTTCGAAAGCACCGCCACGTCGTGCTCCTCGCCGAGAAGGTCCGCCAGCTTGCCCGCCTGAGCTGCGAGTCCGTCCATGACCCCCGGCCAGAGGGGGTTGAGGATGCGCAGGTGGTACCAAAGATCCTTCACGCGCTTTCGCCACTCGTGAAAACTGTCATCCGACGGGTACCGGTACGCGTTCTTGAAAGCCTTCAGGCCACCCTCATACCCGTACCTCAAATTGGGTCCTACCGAACCCCAATCGTCTCCGACAGGCCAGCGCGTGATCTGCTCCTGAAGCGTGGCGACCCTTTCAGCCACCTCCCTCGTCAGCTCGTCAGCTCGTGCTGCCGCAAGCTGTTGACGCGCCACCAGCGTCATGCGCACCGCCTTAAAGGTTTTCTGGTACACCGCGCTGTCAAAGTGCTCCGCTAATGTATCAAGTGTTGCAACTAGGACCTCGGCGTCGCGCAATCCCGAAAGGTCCCGCCCGGCGTCGCGCAAGAGCACGTTGGCCTCTCGGTACTCCTTCCCGCCAAGGTCTTTCCTGACCAAGCGGAGCACCGCCCTAAGCTTTTTAAACCTTTTGCGGGCGTCGTGAATTGCTTCGTCTCTACCTGCGGCGTGGTCCCGCAGCCCCTTCACGGCGCTGTCAAGTTCCTCTTTTGCAATGCGCTTCACGCCCCCGGAGAGGGTTTCGGCACCTTCAAGCTGATAGGACATACCACCCCTCGCGCTTTGATATGGCCCCTATCTTAATCGTCATTCATAAGCCGTTCTGCTTTCGATGACCGTTTTATAGGACAAGGCCGTCAATCAAACGTTCTTGTTTCTGCCACAAACCTGACCAAGTGTTACCGGAGTATTTTACGGCAGCGACTCGCACACCACCCCGTCGCCGTCGCTGTCGAGTCGGTGCGGGTCGGTAGGTCCTGACGCCTCGAAGAATGCCTGCGCCTCAGCCTGCGTGGAGAAGTCCCCACAGTCCCGGTCGGGGCCACTCGGGTCAAGAATCGAGGGGGCCGCGGGTACGCTTGCCTCATCCTCGCTTGCTTTGTCACTCGCATCCGGCACAGCGCTTTCTGTAGAGGGAGCCTTGGCATCGACCCGGTACGTCCCGTCGGCCTCAGCCGTGACGACCACCGTGCCGTTCAGGTCGGTACGGAACACCCGCGCTCCTACACTGTCGTAGAGTGCCAACGCCTCGGGAGAGGGATGTCCGTACGAGTTGTCCAGCCCCACCGAGATCACCACCGTCTCCGGATCGAAAGTCGCCATACTCTCGGTGCTGTCGCCGTTGGGTGAGCCGTGGTGCGCCGCCTTATAGACGTGTACCGGGTATAGGAGTTCAGGGACGTTAGAAAGCCACCAGTTAAACTCAGGCTGTTCAGCGTCGCCGGTGAGCGCCGCGTCGAAGTCGCCGTACGAGACGATCACCCCCACGCTGTTGTTGTTGCTGTCGAGCCCGTCCGCTAACGGCGGCGGCAGGACCTGGAGCGAGGCGTCGCCTAAGCCGATCCGCCGCGCCGTCGGCGGCACCACCTGAGCGCCCACGTCCCGCACTGCCTCCAGCAGGCCACGGTAGGTCTGGGTGTCGTGATCCAGAGTGTTGTCCATGAAGAGGCGCGGACGGTAGGTGCGCACCACCTCCTCTAAGCCGCCGATGTGGTCGGCGTCGGCGTGGGTGGCGATGACCAGGTCGAGCGTCTGCACGCCTGAAGCTTGCAGGTAGGCTCTGGCCTCGTCGTCGGAACGGCCACCGTCGATCAGGACATTCTGCCCGGTTGGGCTCCGGACCAGGACGGCGTCGCCCTGGCCGACGTCGATGAAGTGCAGCTCGAGTGACCCCGAAGCGGTCTGCGCTACTCCCTGACAGCCGCAGAGGAGCGCCACGAGCATTATGAATCCCACGAGTACCCTCACAGCTCGATATCGCCTTCATCGCTGAGGGTCGGGAGTGAAGCACGGAGTTGCGCTACCTCGGCTTTACGCTGCTTGGTCAGGTCGAAGTTCACGGCGTAACGCACCTCGCCGTCCAATTCGTTCTTGGGCAGCTCGACCAGCACGTCGCCCTCTCTGGCTTCGGGAGGAACGTGAGCGCGCGGAACGTCTAGTGACTCACGGTCATCGGTCTCTAAGACCACCAGGTCGTTGTCTTCGAATCGGTCTATTGTGAAGGGCATAGGCTAGTGTAGCTGAGCTACCATGCAGCTTTAGGCGTGACCTGCCACCGAAGACGTGTCCAGAACCGCCAGCACGTCCTTGGGATTGACCTTGCCCTTGAACCACACCACTTTTGCGGGCGTCTCATGCACCTTGACGCCAGCGTTCTCCAAGTTGAGTCGGTCCGATACGAGCAAGATAATGTCGTCCCTACCTGAGCGAGCTACCTGGGCGAACTTCTTCTTGAGGTACTCGGGCCGCCAGTAACCGACGATCTCCAGGACGTAGGTCTTACCATCTGGATGCACGAGCCGGAAGTCGGGAACCATCACACTGCCTGGAAGTGGCACGAGCTCGACTTCACGCTCGAGCCGCCACTCGGTCTTGGTCTTGGCCCAGCCTGCGGCGAACGACTCCTCGATGATGCTGTCGAAGACGTTGCCCTTCTTGTAGTGAGAGACAAGGCCGCAGCTCGAGTCCAGGGTGAAGCGGTTGGGCGTCTCGCGGCCGTCAGGCAGGATGCGTGGTGTCAAAGAAGAGGCCATCTCCCAGCGGCTGACGTGCAACAAGGCGGGCAAGAACTTCGCCAGATCCACGCCGTAGCGGGTACTGGCCCCGAACAGACTAGCGGGTCCGTCGATGGTAATCGTGTAGCCGTGGTCGGCGTCGCCCTCAATAAAGGTCATCAAGCCAAACAACTTGAGGTAACGGAAGAGCAACTTGTACTCGCCGGGGTCGTTGCGGTGGGCGGTAATGACGAGCTCCGAGGCGCGGTAAAGCACGCCCTGCACCTGCGCCAAGTTGTAGCGGTGTAGCAACGTCTCAGCTTGCGGCGCTTCAAAACCAACGAGAACCTGGTTCTCGGCCAGGTCGGCGTAGAGACCTTTGCTGACTTGTTCAGGCGTGACCTCACGACCCAGCTCTTGGCTCAAGCTCTGTGCAACTTCGTCAATAGTAGTTACGGTTGTTTCATCACCTGGCACCCGGGTAGAAGAAAGGCTGAACACCTTCTCCCTCAAAGCCACAGGCTCGAGTGGGCTTACCGTTTCGAAGGTGCAAAAACCCGTGGTAAGCAGGTGCGCTAACCCGCGCTTGACCCGGTAGTCAGTCTCGGTACCCTCGAGGACTGAGAGCTGCTCGTCGAGCTCGAGCCGCTTCTTGCCCTGACACAGCCTGAAAACGGCCATGACCTCATCGGTGAGAGCCAGATGCTTTTGGTTGATGGGCAGCCGGGTCGGGACGATCTCTTCGCCGTTATAGCGGTGGAGCAGCAGGTCCGACGTCAGCACTAGAGGTCCTCGAATGAAAGTGGCGCAGCGTCATCCTCAATGGCGTCGAACAGCGGCTTGCTGTCCAGGCGTGGACGGCTGCTGGGATGTGGTTTCGTGTCCCGGTGCTCACCCCGCCTGCGCCTCGAGGTTCCCTCCTCAGACGTGTCCGCAGCGACGACTTCGTAGAGCAACGCCAGCTTGCCTTCACCTTTACGAAGGATTCGACCTAGCCTCTGCACGTGTTCGCGCATCGAGCCGGTACCTGACAAGACGATAGCTACGTTCGCCTCCGGCACGTCGATGCCTTCGTTGAGCACTCTCGAGGTGACGACCCGGGCGTATACCCCTTGCCGGAACCGTTGCAGCGTCTCGTCGCGCTCTTTGACCTTGGTTTGGTGCGTGATGGCGGGGACTAGCAGCGCGTGCGACACCCGGTACACCATGGCGTTGTCGTCGGTAAAGATGAGCAGTCTGTCGGTAGCGTGTTGAACGAGCAACTCTTTCAGCACCCGCAGCTTGGCGTCGGTCCCGAACGCCAGTGCCCTCGCCTCCCGGTGCGCGAGCATGGCGGCGCGACCCTCTTTCGAGCGCGCGCTCGCCATCACGAAGCGCTGCCAGCCCTTAAGTGTCCCCAGGTAGATGTTGTTCTCGCTCAGGAAGCTGTCCCTAACAGCTCTGAGCTCGTCATAGCGTCCACGCTCTTGTGCCGAGAGTTCAACCCTGATCTGCTGGATGCGGTGCTCGGCCAGCGCCCCGCCCGCTAGCTGCTCCGGCTTCTTACTGTAGACGAGGGGGCCGACCAGCGTGTCCAGCTCCTTATGCTTATCGTCGCTGCGCTCTAGTGTGGCGGTGAGCCCTAGTCGGTAGGGAGCCAGTGAATACTCGGCAATGCTCTTGTAGAAGCCCGAGGGCAGGTGGTGGCACTCATCGAACACCAGCAGACCGTAGCGGTTGCCTAAGGCTTCGGCGTGGATGGCAGCGCTGTCGTAGGTGGCGATAAGGATGGGGGTGCGGTCCGAAGAGCCGCCACCCAAAAGCCCGACTTCGACGCCGAAAAAATTCTGCTTCAGCTCGGCATACCACTGGTGCATCAGGACGAGCGTAGGAACCAATATCAGTGTGTCCCTGGGGGTAGCGCGCATAGCCATCTGCGCCAGATACGTTTTGCCCGAACCGGTGGGCAGCTCGACCGTGCCGCGCCGGTTGCCCCTAATCCACGCGGTGAGCGCCTCGGCCTGGTGTTTCAAGGGTTCACGGTCCCCAACCTTCTCAAAAGGTTGGACGGCGAAATCCTTGGCCTTATCATTCACTTCTGTGCCCGAGCCCTTAAGCGCTTCAACGAGCCCGCGGTATTGCAGAGCTGGGATACGGAACTTCTCGATGCGGTCGTCCCAGGTGGCGAAATCCATCCACACCTTGCCTC
This sequence comes from uncultured Truepera sp., assembly GCA_902806425.1. Lineage (GTDB taxonomy): Bacteria > Deinococcota > Deinococci > Deinococcales > Trueperaceae > Truepera. The sequence goes on along the minus strand of CADCWP010000062.1, from coordinate 2,410 downwards.
TCGGGGGCGGGTGCAGGATGAGGGTGCCTCGGTCGAACGTTAGGGTAGGCGTGCGGGCCACTAGCCTCAGAATAACAAGACTTGCGGTGACGCCTGCTCTGGTCGGCGGTTAAGGGTGAGGGCGCGACCGCCGGGTCGCTTAGGCTTAGGCGTGTCGGTGTTTCAAGACGACCTCTTCAGCAACACTCGCATGGTGCAGCGGACGCTTCAAAACGGCACAGTGTTGAGGCTCAAGCTCGAACCCCTTCCAGAGGCGAGGGTTCGGGTGCTCGAGTACTATCGCCGAAGAGAAGGGGAGCGTTGGCAGTGGGTCAAGGAAGAGGAGGGTCGGGAGTTAGAGTACGGGCAGCTCAAACTCAGAGAATCGTTCGCCGACCTCTTCAAACACGTCCAAACCAGCGTTTAGAAAGTATGCCGTATCCACCGTGTTTCGTAGTTCCTTAGCGGTTCATTATCAGCGCTGCGCTGCTCGGCAGTTCTCAAACCAACTTCAGTACGACACCTTGAAGGTCGGGCTGTCCTCGGGCTTCATGTGCCGTCGGTCATAGAGTCTCGTTGTGGAGATGTTAGCGTGCCCCAACCACTCCTGCACCTTGGCGATGTCCGCCTGATGCATAAGAGCGTTCGTCGCCGCGGTCGCCCGCATGGCGTGGACGCACACTCCGTCCACGTCGGCGTCGATGCCCACCTGTTTGGCATACGGCTTAACGATGGACTTCAACACCGAGTCGGGATGCAGGTGCTTAGCCATCTCGCCCGTGACGTTGTTCCTGACAGGCCGGAAGAGCGCGCCATCCCGGTCCTCTAAGTGCCCCGCCGCCTCGAGGTAGCTCTGTATGAGTCTTAGAGCCCTGGCCGCCGCCGGGACAAAGCGCGTCTTGCCGCCCTTGCCCTGAATGCGGAAGTGGACGACGCCCTGCCTCTGGTGGACGTCCCTGACGCGTAGCTTGGTCAGCTCTTCGCGCCGAATGCCATGGTACAGGAGCGTCGCCAGGATCGCCCGGTCCCGTTTGCCCTTCAAGGTTCCCTCGGGTGGGGCCTCGAGTAACGCTCTGGCTTGGGCGTCACTCAGCGCCGGAGTGTGACCTTCATTAGCGCCCTCGTTAGGACGGGTTACCCCTGAGACCGGGTTGTGGGTCACAGCGTTGGCTTCGCAGAGGCTGTCGAACAGCGACGAGAGGGCCGAGAGCTTGCGCCGGATGGTGGAGGGGGAGAGGCTCCTGCCCTCTAAATCTTTGCGCCAGGCGATGATGTGGGCGCGGGTGACGAGCCGGTACTCTTCGACCTGCTGGATGCCAATGTAAAGGCTGAAGTCGCGCACGTCCCGTTCATACGCCCGGCGCGTGTTGGCGTTACGGATGTTGGCGAACCAGGTGACCTCGGGGGGGAGCTGGGCGAGGCCTTGGAACTCGGCCTGGGTAAGGCGGCGCAGCTCGAGGGGGTCAGAGGTTGAAGCGAGGTCGGCCACAGAATCTCCCTTACGCAAACTTCCGAGTGCTTTTGACCTGGCTGAGCTTGGCCGCGTAGAGCAAGGCAGCGTGGATGTCTTCGCGCTCAAGGTCGTCGTAGTCCTCTAGTACCTCATCGACGCTCATGCCGCTGCTGAGAAGTTCTTGGATCAGCTTGACTGGATAGCGCAAACCCCGGATGCTCGGCTTGCCGTGACTGACATCTGGATCCACGGTGATGCGCGACAGCAAGGGATCGAGTGTCATGGCGTTCATTATAGACCAATTGTGAACAACCATCTACTTTTGTCAAGATGAATCTTGATATTGGCGTTTGAACAAGCTAAGATACGGTTATGACGACACGCCAGAAGTACGCGAGCCAAGCCGATTCAGAGCTGCTCGAGGCGATGCGGCAGGTAGCTAAAGAAGAGGGCAGACAGTTCCAAGCAGTGATGGAAGATGCGATGCGCGAGTATATGGAGCGCCGCAACAACGCCTCACCCAGAGAGCACGTCATGGCCCATCTGCGCGCCAGCATCGAGAAGAACCGGCGCTTAGGTGAGCTGTTAGCTGAGTAGTGCGGGAGTTCCCCACGCTACAAGAGGTGTTAGCGATCCACGAACTGCTTATCCAGACGTTCGGGGGACCGGCAGGAGTAAGGGATATAGGTGCTTTAGAAGCCGCCCTAATGCGTCCCCAGCTCGGCTACTACGAGGGACTGCTTGACGAGGCAGCGGCACTAATGGAGAGTCTGGCGAACAACCACCCGTTCGTCGATGGCAACAGGCGCGCCGCCTTTTTCGTGACCGACACATTTCTACGGCTCAACGGCTCGTATATCGAGACTGATCCCGACGACGCATATGCGCACTTCATGACTTTATTTAAGCGTGGGACGTTTCATTACCAAGAACTGAGGTCGTGGCTCGGGCAAGTGACCAGGCGACTCGGCCCGTGAG
>CADCWP010000061.1:6936-8808 GCA_902806425.1 uncultured Truepera sp. | reverse complement strand
CCGGCCTCGCCTAATCCCAGGGCAATTCCCTTACCAACGCCACGACTTGCTCCGGTTACGAGAGCAACTTTTCCATTCATTGCCATGGATGAGGTCTCCTTTTTTATAAAGCTGGAGGTTATGCTGGAGCAAGGTCATTAACAAAGTTACTCGGACTTGCCGCGCCACTGGTTCGCCCGCTCGTTTTTGACGGCTAGGGTTGCCGTCTCCAAAATGCGCTTAGCCCGCGTTTCCGGCCTTTTGGCGTTCACGATCCACTCCAGGATGCCCCGCTTGACGGAGCGGGGAAACGCCTCGAAGTTTTCTCTGGCGCTGCCGTGATCGTCTAGCGCGGTGATGAGATCGTCCGGCAGCTCGAGCCGCTCCACCGCGTCAAGGACGCTCCACGACCCGTCCTTCTTGGCCACCTCGACCTTGGCGAGCCCCGAAGCGGTCATCCGCCCGCTGGCTATAAGCCGCTCGACCCGATCTTTGTTAGGTCTCGACCAGCCGCTGCCCGCTTTACGCGGCGCGAAGTAGAGCATCGTGCGCGCATCGTCGAGCTTGCCCGGTTTGCTGTCGACCCACCCGAACGCGAGCGCCTCTTCAACCATCTCGTCGTAGCTCAGCGCCGCGCCGCGCCCCTTTTTGTAGGAGATGAGCCATATACCCTCAGTTTGCGTGTGATGCGTTTCCAACCACGCCCGCCACGCGGCGCGCGTCTGGGCGTGGACCGAGTTGGCTGGCGGGAGGGCCACGCGCTAGAGGATAGCATGTGACGGTGCGTTGGGACCGGGTGCGCGGGGGTATGCGGCGTCCAGACAAACGAGTTCAGCCTCTCAGAGGTGACCTCCAAAAACCTCTTGAAGCGCCCCGAATACCTCTGCTCGACAAACCGGTGAAGCAGATGCGCGCAGACGAGCATCAGGGCGATGGTTCCCCACATCAAGACGTGGGGGTTGAGCGCGGGGTAGCTGTAGTTAAAGATCATGTACCCGATGTTCTGATGGATGAGGTAGAGCGGATAGGTAAGTGCGCCGAGCGCCACCCAGTTGGTCTTCGCCAACCCGCCGGTCCGGTTCAGGGCGATGGACAAAAAGATTACGAACATGACCGATAGGGTCCCCGCGATGACGTACTCACTGAGGTCTATACGGTACTTCTGCTCAAAACCGGGGACGGCCCCCAGAGCGTGATGGACGGCGGCAGCCCAAGCGACGCCCAAGAGGGCCAACCGCACCGCCGAAGCCCCCTTGGCGTAGATTAAGTAGCAGACCGCCCCACCGACGAAAAGCGGTGCGAAGTCCGCGGTGAGCACCAGGCTGAGCACCTTGTTTGGAAAGATATTCAGGAACATCGAGACGCCCAACCAGGCCGCGAGCAGCAGCTGTGTTCTCTCTAGCTGCCTGAACAGCACCACGAGCGCGACCAAAAAGTAGAACTTCAGCTCTACAAACAGAGACCAGTACGCGCCGTCGAGCGGCGCTACATCCGTAAAGCCGCTCAGCATCGTCAGGTTGACGAGATATTGACCGAAGGAAGCGGAAAAGTGCTCACCGCCCAGAATCAGCGTCACGATAAAGGTGAGCGTGCAGCATACCCAAAAGATAGGATAAAGCCGCGTCAGCCGTGAGATGACAAAATGTCTAAGGTCGCCCCTAGAGGCCGTCATCAGGATGACAAAGCCGCTAATCATGAAGAAGAGTTCGACGCCGAGAAAACCATATTTGGCTACCGGGGCCAGGAGCGGGTACGGCAGCCTCGAGAGGTCGTCCGCCGCGAAGCCACGAAAGGCGAGGTGAAACAGCGTCACGGAAATAGCCGCGATAAATCTAAGCAAGTCGAGTTCGTTTACCCTGCGTGTACCCATAGTCACCCCGTTACCAAAAAAAC
>CADCWP010000061.1:0-6921 GCA_902806425.1 uncultured Truepera sp. | reverse complement strand
GCGGCGTAACCGTCACGTCCCCGCGTTCTGCGGGTCCGTAAACGAAGTGCACGGGCGCAGGGTCTGTTTTTGAGAACACGTGTGCGGCTTAAACCCGCCGCCGCCTGCTATATGCTGTCGAGCATGGATACCCCTGCTTGGGTAAAAGACGCCGTTTTCTACCAGATTTTCCCCGACCGTTTCGCCAAAAGTGTGCGCGTACCCAAAGCGGGCTATTTGGAGCTTTGGGACACGCCGCCGACCACGCACGGGTATAAGGGAGGCGACCTCTTAGGCGTCGTCGAACGGCTCGACTACCTGCAAGACGTGGGCGTCACCGCGCTCTACTTCAACCCAATCTTTCAATCAGGCTCGAATCACCGCTACCACACCCACGACTATTACAAAGTTGACCCGATGTTGGGCGGGAACGAGGCGCTTAGAAGACTTTTGGACGCAGCTCACGCGCGCGGTATGAAGGTCGTGCTGGACGGCGTGTTCAACCACGCCAGCCGGGGCTTTTTTCAGTTTCACGACATCTTGGAGAACGGCCCGCAGAGCGCCTATCTGGACTGGTTTCACGTCCGTTCGTTTCCCCTTTACGCCTACCACGACCACGGCACTTTGGGGTATTCGGCGTGGTGGAACCTGCCCGCTTTGCCGAAATTCAATACTGATACCGAGGCGGTGCGCGAGTTTTTGTGGAACGTCGGCACCTATTGGCTCGAGTTCGGTATCGACGGCTGGCGCCTCGACGTACCCAACGAGATCGACGACGCCGCCTTCTGGCGGGAGTTTCGTCGTCGCTGCCGCGCCGTCAACTCGGCGTGCTACATCGTCGGTGAAATCTGGGACGACGCGGACCGCTGGCTTCAGGGAGACCAGTTCGACGCGGTGATGAACTATCCCTTTACCCGGGCGGCGTTCGGCTTCTCGGCGGCGAGGACCCTGGAGGGGAACGAGATTCGGCGCTGCGGCCTCCAGCACATCACGCCTCTAGACGCGCCCGCGTTCGCCCGTGAGGTCGAGACCTTGCTGAGACGGCATCGTCCGGAGGTGACGGGCGTACAACTCAACCTCCTCAGCAGCCACGACACCCCGCGGGCGCTCACGATAGTCGGCGGCGACGAGACGGCCCTGCGCTTGTCGCTGTTTTTACTGCTGACGTTTCCCGGCGCGCCCTGCCTTTACTACGGTGATGAGTTGGGACTCTCGGGTCGGCACGATCCGGCGTGCCGTCAGGCCATGCCGTGGGACGATCCGGCGGGGTGGAATGAGGGATTGCGGCGTTACATCAAGACGCTCGTAGCGCTGCGGCACCGGCACCCGGCGCTGCGAAGCGGGTCGTTCAAAACGCTCGCTGCGGCGGGTTCACTCTACGCGTTTGCCCGTGAGGCCGAGGGCGAAAGGTTGATCGGGGTGTTGAACGTTTCCGAGGAGCCGGTGACGGTTTCGTTCGCAGCCGAGGGCGGGCAGGCGGCAGAACTCTTGAGTGGGGAAGAGGCGCTTACGTTGCGAGGCGGTGTGCTCGGCGGGACGGTGAAGGGGCGCTCGAGCCTCCTCCTCCGCCTCGTCTTGGACAACAAAAAAGCGCGGGAGTCTCCCGCGCCTTATATTGAGAAGATCGTTTAGTCACCCGCAGGCATGATGACGGGCGAACTGATGGCCGCGCCACCGTCGCTGTACCCCTCTTCCTGGTGCGAGGCGAGGTCGATCCCGACGGTCTCGTCCCGCGCACTGATGCGGAGGCCGAGGGTGGCGTCGATGAGTTTAAGCAGGACGACCGTCCCGATAGACACGAACGCCAAGGTCGCGCCGACGCTGATGAGCTGAATTACGATCTGCTGACCGGTAGCGACGCCGCTGCCGGTCGTAAAGGCGAAGACGCCCGTTAGGACGGCCCCGACCGTCCCACCAACCCCGTGGCAAGCGAAAACGTCGAGCGCGTCGTCGATACCGATACGGTTTTTTAGCTGCACCACACCGAACGCGCACAGCGCGCCGATAGCGCCCACGGCGATAGCTGCGAGCGGCGACACAAAGGCGGCAGCTGGGGTGATGGTGACCAGACCGACGACCGCGCCTGTTGCAGCACCTACGGCGGTCGCCTTGTTCCCACGGATAACCTCGCACAAAACCCAAACGATCATGGCGGCGGCGGCGGCAGTGTTGGTCGTTAAAAAGGCCAGCGCGGCAGTCTGATTGGCGGCGAGCGCTGAGCCAGCGTTAAAGCCGAACCAGCCGAACCACAAGAGACCGGCACCCAGCAGTACGAAGGGGATGTTGTGTGGCAGCGCGTTGCGGCGGCTGCTCGTTAAACGCGGCCCCAGCACCCAGGCGGCGACGAGCGCCGAAAAACCCGCCGACATATGCACGACGGTGCCGCCCGCGAAGTCGAGCGCGCCCAGGTTAAAGGGCCAGCCGTCCGCCGACCAGACCCAGGGTGCCAGCGGGGCGTAGATCAGCACGCTCCAGAGTGTGATAAAGAGGACGTAGGACGAGAACTTCATCCGGTCGACGACCGCGCCGCTAATGAGCGCCGGGGTGATAATAGCGAACATCGCTTGGAACATCACGAACACGAGCGTAGGGATGGTGCCGCTGACCCCGCCTATGAGGCCGTTTAGCCCGACCGCACTGAGACCGCCGACGTAGGCACTGAATCTATGGTCGCCCTCACCAAAGGCCAGTGAGTAGCTGACAAGTACCCATAGCACCCCGACGATGCCCATAGCGATAAAGCTCATCAGCATGGTGTTTAAGACTGCTTTACCGCGCGCCAGACCACCGTAGAAAAAGGCCAGCCCGGGGGTCATGAGGAGCACTAGGGCCGAGGAGGTCAGCATCCAGGCGGTGTCACCTGCGTTCAGGTTTTGGGCGGAGGCTACACCCAGGAATGCCACACCTAGGGAGGCGACAAGGGTCCTTAGCAATTTCAGCTTCATACGCGCTCCTTGACTTTAGCTACCGGGGTCACAGCGGCCCGGTCCTCTTCGCCGGTGCGGATGCGAACCGCCCGTTCGATAGGCTGCACGAAAATTTTGCCGTCGCCGACCTCGCCGGTGCGGGCTGCCTTGACGATGGCGTCCAATGTGGCGTCAACGAACTCGTCGCTCACGGCGATAGAAAGCTGAACTTTCTCGTGAAACTCGATCAGGTACCCCGTGCCCCGGACCTGCTCGAGCACCTCCCTCTCGCCGCCGTGCCCGCTCACCCGCGTGATGGTAATGCCCGTCACGCCGACGGCGAAGAGCGCCTCTTTAACCGGGGTCAGCATCTCGGGCCGGATCACCGCGGTAATAAGCTTCACCTCGCTACCTCGGATGACACCTTGAAAGATGCCGCAGGGGCTGGGGGGGAGACGCCTACTCTAACCATGTCTGAAAACCTCCTCGCGCCCGCCTGAAGCGGAACTGCCCTAAGAATAGTGCCTAAACTGTAAAGTGTCAATAATAAATTAGGCTGATGTCCAAAATTTATGTAGCGCTTTGCACTTTCGCTTATGCGTATGGCGATGAACGTTTGATAAAACGGCGCTTGTGGCTGTATTTTCTGCCCGGTTGATTAAACCGAGGTTTGATCCAAAAGCCAGCTGAACCGCGCGTGTCATACTGATGCCTTGAAGCGTTCGTTTAGTCCTGACGCTGCACCCCGCAGCAGCACGCGCGGCGCGCTGACGCTGATGCTCGGAACGCTCGCAAGCCGCGTCACCGGACTTTTGCGGAACTCGCTTCTCGTGCAGCTTTTCGACTCGGGCGTAACCGACGCCTTTAACGTGGCGGTGCGGTTGCCGAACCTGTTCCGCGAACTTCTCGCCGAGGGGGCGCTGACCAATTCGTTTATTCCGGCCTACAAGACGCTGCCGCCGCGTGAGGCGAAGCGGCTCTCGAGCGCCCTTTTCAGCCTGCTCTTGGTCGTCAACGCGTTCCTGCTGGGGGTAGCGGTGTGGGCTGCGCCGGTTGTCGTCGGGTTTTTGCTGGCAGAAAACAGCACGGTCGACAGAGCGCTCACCATCACCCTGACGCGGGCGGTGTTTCCCTTTTTGGGGGCGATTTCGTTTGCCGCCTTAGCGATGGGTATCTTAAACGCCGAAGAACGTTTTTTCGCCCCGGCGTGGGCTCCGGTGGTTCTCAACGTAGTGACGACCGCGCTGATGCTCCTCTACCCGCAGCAGGCACCCATGCTGGCGGTCGCGTTCGTGCTGGGCGGCGTCGCGCAGCTTGTGTTTCAGCTTCCGCCGCTCGCGCGGGCGGGATTGTTGCCGCGCTTAGGGGTGTGGTGGCACCCGCAGCTTAGAAGTGTGCTCGTGTTGATGGTGCCCTTTACCTTTACGACCGGGGCGCGGCAGTTTTTGAACGTGGTCTCGAGCCGCCTGTTGACCGGGCTCCCGGCGGGCAGCGTCACCGCTTTTAGCAACGCCGACCTTTTTTTAGGTCTGGCGCTGGGGCTGTTTAGCATCTCCCCGGCGCTGGCCTTTTACTCACGGCTGGCGGCGCAGATCGGGAGCCCTAGAGAGTTTCGCACAACGCTCCTGACGGGCTTGCGGCTGATCGCCTTTCTCACCGTACCGGCGGGCCTGCTGCTGACGTTCTACGCGGAGCCTGCGGTTGTGGGCGTGTTCACCTGGCTGCCGCTTCTGGGTGGAGGCGGGATGGACGGGACGACGCTGGCGCTCTCCGTCTCCGCACTCACCCCCTTGGGCCTAGCCGTCTTTCCAGTGGGCCTCAGCACCCTGCTGCTACGCACCTTTTACGTCCGGCGCAGCGTCCGCGTGCCGGTCCTCGTCAGCGTCTGCGCGGTCGCCCTGAACGTGCCCCTTTATATTCTGCTGGCGCGGCTGGGTGTGGCGGGGCTGTCATGGGCAACGGTAATGGTCGGCTGGGCGCAGTTGGGCGCGCTTCTCTATCTGGTGGGGCGGCGCGAGCACCTAAGTCTGAGGGAACTCGCGCGGGATTTTGGGCGGGTGTGGCTGGCGGCGCTTTTGGGGGTCGTCCCGACTTGGGGATTGGTAGGCGCGTTGCCTCTGCCGGAAGGTTGGTGGGGCGCAGTTGGGACGCTGCTCCTCGGGGGTGGCGGGGGTGTGGTGTTCTATCTAGTCCTTTGTGCACGGTTGGGTGTTCCGGAAGCGGCGCGTCTGTGGCGGCGTTAGGGATATACCAGAAACAAAAAAGCGCCCCGGTAAGGGGCGCTGGTCTAACCGTGAGGCCGAGACGAGCTACTGCTGTGGGCGCAGGAGGGTGATGCCAGCTTTAGGTGCCCTCGCCCCGCCCAACTCGTTGAACAGCGAGACGTAGAGGTAGCCGGTGGTCGGCGATTCGGCGATGTCGAGGGGGTCGAGGAAGTTAGGGTCCGTCAGCACGATGGGTGTCTGCGCGGTCTCGTTGCCATCAGCCCCCAAGGTAACGCCCACCACGTCGTCGTAGCGGCTGTAGCGCGTCACGAGCAGTCGTCCCTTAAGAGCGGGGAAGGCGTTACCCTTATACTCGATGGCACCGTTTGGCGAGATGCCCTCGCCGAAGTCGCCAGCGGGACCGCGGTAGTTGGGGTCGGGCGCGACGGTGTCGGGGTATTGCTCCACCTCGGTGGTCGGACGTCCGGGTAGCCCCACGCCTCCGCCGTTGAGAATCCACTCGCAACGAGCGGGGTTAGGGGTGCCGTAGTAGCCACCCTCTTCGATCTTAAAGAGATAGTCGTGGAGCGTTTGATCGATTTGCCAACCGTCGGTCTTACCATTAGCGGTCAGATACTCAGCGTCCGGCACGTCGCTGGGGCTGTCGAGGACGGGGCCGGTGTAGGGGCGGCCATCAATGCGGTTTTCGCAGGTGCCGGGGACGGGGTCATAGCGCGGCACGACGCCGCCGTACCGCGAGCCGTTCGCCGGGACGTAGAGGTTGCCGTTCGAGTGCCACACCAGGTCATACGAGTTGCGGGTGCCGCTGGCGTAGACCGTCAGGGGAGCGTTGGAAGCGTAAGGGTCGTAGCTGCCGCCGTCCTCGGTTTGGACGTTCAGCGGCAGGGAGCCGAGCAAGTTGGTGTCGAGGCGGAGCACCGCACCGGAGAGGACGCGTTCGGGCTGCCAGAGCCACGAGGAGTCGGGCGCGCCCATCGCCGTGTTGCTGCCCTGGATGAAGTAGATGACGCCAGGTTCAGCCGGGTTGAAGGCAACCGAGTTGGTGACATGGTCTTTGCTCGAGCGCGGCAGGCCTACCACGACATCCTGCACAGTCTCGAGGTTGGGTCCACTGAGGCGGGTCAGCTTGCCCGACCAGGGCGCATCGACGCCGTTACCGACACCGCCGTCGAATACTCCGAGCACGGTGTGCGTCACCCAGAGGATGAGGTTGTCGGGCGTCGAGGTGGGGTCAAAGGTGAGGCCGATGGTCAGGCGCGGCTCTCCCTCGGCGTCGAGGATTGAGGTGATGGTCTGGGGGGTACCCAGGCTGCCGTTGGTGGCGACCGGGTAGCGCAGGATGCGCCCGTCGGCGGTGGCTGCGTAGAGGAGACCGTCCGGCCCAAAGGTGAGCGAGGAGTGGCGCTCCCCGGCAGCGGTAGGTTGCGGAACCTTCTTGATGGTGGTGGGCGGCTCGCCGCTGCTGCGGTCGCTGGTAGTGGTAAAGGTGGCAGTGTAGGGGGCGAAGGCGTCGCCGCTCAGGTCATATACCGCGCTGGTGACGTTGAACTGGTAGCTGGTGCTCGGCTCCAGGCGCTGGCTCGGCGTAAAGGTGATGCTGTCCCCACCGCCTGTGGTACCAGCGTTGCCAGGGACGCGGGAGTCGTCCGAGAGGTTGACGAGGTAGACCGACTCCGGGGTCAACGAGGCTTCGGCTACGCCACCGGAGGTGTTGATCTCGGTGTCAATTGCCACCGTTAAGGGCACGTCGGTGGCACCGTCGGCGGGGTTTGAGGAGACGACGAAGGGCTTACCCTCGGCGAGCGTGGTGA
>CADCWP010000060.1 GCA_902806425.1 uncultured Truepera sp. | reverse complement strand
CCGGGGCGTTGTCAGCGCTACGCGAACGCGCGCTGCGGGTACCCCAAGACGTTTCGCTCATCTCCTTTGATGACGTCCGCTGGGCTCGCTATGTGGAGCCGCCTCTTACGGTCGTCGCGCAGCCAACCGGGCAGATCGGCACGCTGGCCGCGGGGCTCTTGTTCGAGCGTCTAGCAGGCCGACGCGAAGCAGTCCACTACGCCCTAAAGCCTGAACTCATCCGGCGAGCGTCATGTGCGCCGCCCCACTTTCCAGCTTCTGGCCCTCGATACGGCCTCGCCGAAACATCAGTGGTTAGTTCAAAACCAGGAGAGGAGGAGCGTTAGGCCGCTTTAGGTTCTTCGTCTCACGCCTAGAGAAAGAGGGTCACAATGCAAAGGTTGTTAAGAACGGTTTGGTTAAGCTGCGTCGTCCTGCTCGTCGGTAACGTCGCCATAGCCCAAGCGATCCGCCTGCCGAATGTTCCCCGTGAAGAATTGCTCATCGTTGACAACTTGTCCGGGCGTATATCGAACCCAACAGTGTTCAACCCGTATCAGGCGGGTACTACGCTTCATCAGGGACTGCATAACCTGGCGCTCGACAGCCTGTGGGACATCAACACCGTGACCGGGGAGTGGTTTAACGTGCTGGCTGCGGCCCCGCCCGAGCCGCTTGACGACACCTACACGACTTGGCAGATTAAGCTGCGGCAGGGCGTCACCTGGAGCGACGGGGAGCCCTTTACCGCAGAGGATGTAGTGTTTACCTTCGACATGCTTACGACAAACGAAGAGCTTCCAGGCTACGGCTTCTGGAGTGATTTCGTCAAAGAGGCGGTCGCTAAGGACGACTACACGGTCAGGCTCACGCTCACCCGGCCCTACGCCAAGTTACAGAACCAGCTCGGCGTGGTGGTCTACGGCAACGGCTTTCGACCCATACCGAAACATATTTGGGAAGGACAAGACGCGGCCACGTTCGACTTTTACCCCCCGGTGGGAGTCGGGCCGTACACACTCGAGTCGGTCGACCCGAGCGGCTACTGGTTTTTGTGGAAGCGACGCGACGACTGGCAGCAGAGCACGGTCGGTCAGGTTGTCGGCGAGCCCAAACCGCGCTATGTGCTGTTTGTCGCCTACGGGCCGGAGGAGCGGCGGGTGCTGGCCGGGGTGCAGCACCAACTCGACGTATTCACCGACATCACACCTGAATCGTGGGATGTACTGCGGGCAAGAAACCCAAACGCCCAGACGTTCGACCCAGAGTTCCCCTTCGCCTGGATGGACGACCCCTGCGAACGCGGCATGACGTTTAACTTGCAACGCGAACCCTACAACCTTAAAGAGGTGCGCTGGGCGCTTACCTTAGCGACCAACATAGAAGAGGTTTCGATGGCGACCTTTAGTGGGATGCTCAGGATGTCGCCGCTACACATCCCACCGATCAACGTCTTTAGAGACGACTACTTCGGGGCCTTGGAGCCGTGGCTGCGAGATTTCGCGCTCGAAGACGGGTATAAGCCTTTCGACCCGGAGGCCGCCCAGCGGATGGCGGCGGTTTTGGCGTCGCAGGGACGCGAAGTTCCGACCGACCCAGCTGAGGCCAAAGAGCTGTTCGGCATTGGCTGGTGGAAGTTTGACCCGACCCAGGCTACTAAACTTTTGGAGAGCGTCGGCTTCACCCAGCAAGACGGACGCTGGCTGCTACCGGGCGGCTCGCCGTGGACGATCACCCTGGTTGCCCCCTCGAACTTTGAGATTCAGTCGAGCCGCCTGGCGTTCGCAGTCGCCGACCAGTGGCGCAACTTCGGTGTAGAGGTCAATGTGCAGGCTGTTGAATCCGGGCAGTTCTGGACAATGTGGCCGACTGGCAACTACGACGTCGGGTCGTACTGGCCCGGCTGTGGTCAGATTCCAGACATCTGGAGCTTCGTCAACGGATTTCATAAGCGCTACATCGCCCCGACCGGCGAGGCCCCCGCGGCAAACCAGATTCGCTGGGAGAATGACGAGGTGAGCCGCCTAGCCGAACAGATGGAAGGGCTGCTCCCAACCGACCCGCAGGTTATCGAGCTAGGCCGTGAGGCGCTCAAGGTCTTCGTCAAGGAAATGCCCTACATCCCTATGGTCGGCACCTCGAAGTTCGTCCCAGTCGATACTACCTACTGGACGAACTGGCCCAGCAGCGAAAACCACTACGACAACCCGGTGTGGTGGTGGTCGGGCTTTAAGTTCATCTTGCCTCACATCGAGCCGACCAACCAGACAAGCGGGCGCTAAGGGAATGTTTAGCGCATGGTGCTAAGGTACATTTCAACCCGGCTGCTGAGCTACTTGCTCATCATCTTTATAGGCGTCACCATCGTCTTTTTCGTGCCGCGCTTTACACCGGTCAGCGCCGCCGAGGCGATCATCAGCCAAGCGTACTCGCAGGGCTCGTTTCTAGACCCCGACGCCGCCGAAGCTATGCGGGAGAACCTACTCGAGAGCTTTGGCCTCCAGGGCACTCTGCTCGAGCAGTACGGTGGTTTCTGGAGACGCGCTTTAACTGGTGACTTCGGCCCGTCGTTCTCGGTCTTCCCGACGCCGGTGTCACAGCTCATCTTAGAGGCGCTGCCGTGGACGGTGGGGCTGCTGGTGGTATCGAGCCTTATCGCTTGGGTACTCGGCAATCTCATGGGTCTGTTCGCCGGGTACTTTGAGCGGGGTGCCGGGTGGCGTGTCATGGAGGCTATAGCTGTTGCCATCTACCCAGTGCCTTACTACATCCTGGGGCTGGCTCTCATCTTGATGGTGTCGTACTTGTTCCCCACGTTTCCCATCGGCATCGGTGGGGTGGCGATTGGACTCGAGCCCGGTTTCTCGCTTGAGTTTTTGCTCTCCGCGCTGCAAAACGCCCTGCTACCGGCGCTGTCCATCGTGCTCGTAAGTTACGGCTGGTGGTTCTTGAGCATGAAAGCGCTTGCCGAGGGGCTTAAACGTGAGGATTACGTCGTGTTCGCCGAGACGATGGGGCTGCGCCGCCGCACCATCTTGGGCCGCTTTGTGCTGCGAAACGCTATGCTGCCGCAGGTGACGCAGCTCGCCATGTCGCTCGGGAGCGTCTTTAGTGGGGCGCTCCTGACCGAGGTACTTTTCGCCTACCCGGGGCTCGGCACGCTGCTCTACACCGCCGCCGCCAACGGTGACTACAATCTGCTCGTGGGTATCGCCGCGCTCTCGGTCGTGGCCGTGGCGACCGCTGGACTGCTTCTCGACCTTTTCTACCCGCTCCTTGACCCACGCGTGAGGTACGCATGAACAGCGAAACCTTGGCGACGCCCACCCGGAGTAGCGCCGAGAGCTTGCTCGCCCGTGTTTGGCGTCTACGCGGACGCCATGCCAACCCACAACTCGTCGCGGGTCTAAGTATTCTCGCCCTGTTCTTGGTGATCGGGTTTGTGTTGCCGCGTTTTGCGCCGGTCGACCCGGCGGTGTGGAACCGCCTTCCCCGCGACCTGCCGCCGAGCGCGGCCCATCCGCTCGGCACCACCTCGCTAGGTCAATCGGTCTTTTGGCTCCTCGCGGCGTCTATCGGCAACTCGCTGCTCATCGGTCTCGGCGTCGCGGTCGTGACCACTATTATCGGCGTGTTTATGGGCGCGCTGATCGGGTTTGTCGGCGGGATCACCGATAAGGTGCTCGGCGTGCTCATCGACGCGCTCATCGCCATCCCAACGCTGCCAATTCTGATTTTGTTCGCCGCCGTCTTTAAAGGCGCCGCGTCGGTCACGGCGCTCGTCATCATTTTGATCGCTTTTAACTGGCCTTGGCCCGCCCGCCAAGTGCGGGCTATGGTCCTCAGCTTACGCGAACGGCAGTTTATCGACGTGGCGCGCTTTTCCGGCCAAGGCACGGCTAAGATCATCGTGCGCGAGATTGTCCCGCATCTCTTACCGTGGGCCGCGGCCAACCTGACTAACACCGTCTTGGTGGCAATTTCGCTCGAGACCGGCCTCGCGGTCATCGGCGTCTCAAACCTCAACTACCCGACGCTCGGCACCATGATCTACTGGGCCTTGCAGTATCAGGCGATGTTTTTGGGTCTCTGGTGGTGGATCGTGCCGCCCGCTTTAGCAACCATCGTTCTCTTTATTACGCTCTTTTTGTGCTCGAGCGGGTTTTCAAGAACGCAGGGTGGGCAACATGCCTGAACTACTCACCATAGAAGGGCTGAGCGCCACCTACACGCGGCGCGGTCTTTCCCCGGTAAAAGCGCTTACAAACGTGAACTTCAGCCTCGTCCCAAACGAGATCGTCGGCGTCGCGGGTGAGTCCGGTTGTGGCAAGAGCACGCTCCTCAAGGTGCTCAGCGGCCTTCTGCGACCACCTCTAAAGATCGAACAAGGTGACGTGGCACTGCATCTCAAAGGGCAACGGATAGCCGTTACGAACGCCCGCGAGATGAGCCGGGTACGGTGGAAAAACATCTCGTATATTCCGCAGTCGTCGATGTCAGTCCTTAACCCAGTCGTCCGGATCGGGAAGCAGTTTGGCTGGGTGGTCGCGGCCCACGCCCACTTAAGCCGCGCCGACACGGACGCCCGCATCCGCTCGTTTGTCGAGCGCGTGGGTTTACCAGAGCGGGTGTTGCGCTCGTACCCGCACCAACTCTCCGGCGGGATGCGGCAGCGGGTCGTCATCGCTATGGCGACCTTTTTGCACCCGCAGCTCGTGCTCGCCGACGAACCGACGACCGGCCTCGACGTGGTCGTACAGCGCTCCGTCTTGAAACTTATCCGGACGCTTCAGCGGGAGTTCGGGATGACCGTTTTGATGGTCTCACACGACATGGGGATTCACTATCAGGTCAGCGACCGGACCGTGGTGATGTACGCGGGCAGCGTCGCCGAGACCGCACCCACCGAAGCGTTGTTTAAGAAGCCGCTCCACCCCTACACGCAGCGCCTTATCGCCTCGTTACCGCGGCTTGGCGACGAGGAAAAGCGGGAGAGCATCACCGGGAGCCCGCCGAATCTAGCCGCGCCGCCGCCCGGGTGCCGGTTTCATCCGCGCTGCCCGGCGGTGATGGAGCATTGCAAAAGGGTCGACCCGCCACTAATAGAGGTCAAACCCCGACATTTTGTTGCCTGTCACCTCTACCCAGAGCCAGATAGTGCCCAGCCTGCCGCTACACCGAGGGCAAGAGCGTGAGCGGGTCGCTCGAGATCGCCGCCGTGACCAAAACCTTTCGCTCAGGCGGCCCTTGGGGTGAAACGGTCAGGGCGGTTGACGATGTGAGCCTAAATGTGGCCGACAAGCCTACCGTCTTAAGTTTAGTAGGCGAGTCAGGCAGCGGCAAAACGACCCTGGCCCGGCTGATCCTCGGGCTTTTGCAGCCCACGCTGGGGACGATCCGGGTCGGTGACTACGAGGTCGGTCGGATGCGGGGGCGGGCTGCGCGGCAGGCGTTTATGCGGGATGTTCAGCCGATCTTTCAGAATCCTTACGACACGTTCAACCCGGTACGCCCAGTTACAGACGCGCTTTTTGAGACAGCGCAAAATCTCACGGGTGCGTCCCGCCGCCAAGCAGAAGCCCTCGTGGCCGAAGCGCTCAAGACGGTGGGGCTTGAACTTTCAGAGGTCGAGGGCAAATACCAAAACGCCTTCTCCGGTGGTCAACTTCAGCGCCTCAGCGTCGCCCGGGCACTTATCCCGAAGCCTAAACTCATTGTCGCCGACGAACCGGTCAGCGCGCTCGACGCCTCCCTGCGGATGACGGTTGTTAACCTTTTCGCGGAACTCAGAGACACTCTGGGCATTAGCTTCGTCTACGTCACTCACGACTTATCGACGGCCTACTACATCAGCGATCAGGTCGCCATCATGCACCGCGGCAAGGTTGTCGAGGCAGGCGCGGCGGACCGCGTGCTGACGCACCCCGAACACGATTACACGCGCCGCCTGGTCGCCGCTATCCCTCAGGTCGGCGTGAAGTGGGACGATGACTTTGACGCCGGGGTCGCCTAGATGACAGCGCTTCCTTTAACCCTCCCTATCCCCCACGCGTATCTCGTCGCTAGCGGCGACCTGCGCCTGTCGGCCAACCGGACCTGTTGGCCCGCGCAGCGAGCGATGGAGGAAAAGCTCACCACGGCCTTTGCCGCCGAGGGCGTGACTTTAACGCGCGCTCATCCTTACGACCCGGGCGAGCAACACGGGTTCATCAGCTCGCAGCGCATGGGCATGGACGTGTTCAAGCGCCTTCCCAAAGACGTTCCGGTGGTCGTCGCCGAAGCTGTCTGGCAATATAGCCATCATGTGCTGGCGGGTTTGCGCGACCACAAAGCGCCAATCCTGACGGTTGCCAACTGGAGCGGGCAGTACCCTGGTCTGGTTGGGCTGCTCAACTTAAACGGCTCGCTGACCAAGGCTGGAATCCCCTACAGCACACTCTGGAGCGAGGACTTCACCGATGACTTCTTTTTATCGGGCCTGCGGACCTGGTTACAAACAGGCGCACTAGAGCACGACCAAACGCACGTCAAACCGCTCGCTGCGCCCTCAGGCGAGACCGCCGAACTCGGTCAGGCCCTTGCCCGGCAGCTTAAGGATGACAAGGCCATCATTGGCGTGTTCGACGAAGGCTGTATGGGAATGTACAACGCCATCATCGACGACGAGCTGCTAAACGCGCTCGGCATCTATAAGGAGCGGCTGAGCCAATCTGCCCTCTTAGCCGAAATGGAGCGCGTGACGGGCGAAGAGGCCGACGGGGTAAGGAGCTGGCTCGAGGCCGCAGGCATGACCTTCAAAACGGGCAGCGACGAAGCTACAGAACTTACCGACGCGCAGCTCCACGGGCAGTTCAAAATGTACATCGCCGCGCTGCGGATTGCTGAGCGCTTCGGCTGTAACGCTATCGGTATCCAGTACCAACAGGGTCTTAATGACATGGCCCCCGCCTCGGATTTGGTCGAAGGGCTTTTAAACAACCCCGAGCGCCCGCCCGCCTATCACGCCGAGACCGGGTCGGAACTCTACGCTGGTCTGGCGCTGCCGCACTTTAACGAGGTCGACGAGTGCGCCGCCGTCGACGCGCTTGTCACGAACCAGGTGTGGCTGGCCCTGGGAATCGAACCCAGCACAACTCTCCACGACATCCGCTGGGGCGAGGTCTTTCATGGTGAGAGCGTCAGCACCTTTGTCTGGACGCTGATGATCTCCGGGGCCGCGCCCGCTTCGCACTTCGGCGGCGGCTACGCGGGTGCCACCAGCGAGCGCCAGGTGCCGATGTTTTTTCCAAAAGGTGGCGGTACTCTTAAAGGGGTCAGCAAACCCGGCGAGATCGTCTGGAGCCGTGTGTACATTGAAGATCAGCGCCTCAAAGCCGACCTCGGCTTAGGTCGCGCCGTCGCGTTGCCAGACGCGGAAACAAACCGGCGCTGGGGGCTCACCGACTCTCAGTGGCCCATCATGCACGCCGTTCTCTACGGCGTGTCGCGCGATGGGCTGATGAGTAAGCACAAGGCTAACCATATCCAAGTCGCCTACGCGCCCAGCGCTGCTGAAGCGCGGCGGGCGCTGGCGACCAAAGCCGCCATGTTTCAAACGCTGGGGCTCGAGGTCTTTCTCTGTGGCGACGTTATGAGGGGAGATTCATGAACGCCGACTTTAACGGCTTGGGGATGCATCTAGGCAACCTCGCGCGGCTCTCGAACGCCGAGACCCGCTCCATCAGCGCGGAGAACTTCACGGGTGCTAAGGGCGAGGGAGGCAAAGCCACAGAGGGTACAGGAGCGGTTCCAGCCCGTGAGCTGGGGCAGGGGTGGAAGGTCTCACCGAGCATCAATGTCCCCGGCAGCAGTACCGTGACTCTGGCCGACGTCACCGGACCCGGAGCACTCCAACACTTGTGGCTGACCTGCCATCCGTCGGCCTGGCGCAGCCTGGTCCTGCGCTTTTACTGGGACCATGAAGAGACGCCCTCAGTTGAGGTGCCGGTCGGCGACCTGTTTTGTAACGGTTGGGGTGAACGCTGCAACATCGCCTCGCTTCCGGTGGCAGTCAACCCCGCCGGGGGCTTTAACAGCTACTGGGAGATGCCGTTCCGGCAGCACGCGCGCATCACCTTGGAGAACCTGAGCCCCGACGAGCTTAGGGGATTTTACTACCAGTTCGACTACACCCTGACCGAGGTGCCCGAAGACCGGGCGTATTTCCACGCTCAGTGGCGGCGCTCGAATCCGCTGCTCTATAAAGAGGTCCATACGCTGCTGGAGGGCGTTCAGGGACAAGGCCACTACGTCGGCACCTACTTGGCCTGGGGCGTGAACAACCGCGGCTGGTGGGGCGAGGGGGAAGTGAAGTTTTACATGGACGGTGACGGCGACTTCCCGACGATCTGCGGCACCGGCACCGAGGACTATTTCGGCGGGGCCTGGAATTTCGAGCACCCCAAAGGCGAGTATGGGGTCTATTCGACGCCTTACTTGGGTCTGCCGCAGGTCATCAAACCTGACGGGCTTTACGCTAGCCAGCAACGTTTCGGCATGTACCGCTGGCACGTCATGGACCCGATTCGTTTTCAGGACGACCTTAAAGTAACTATCCAAGCGCTCGGTTGGCGCAAACCCTTAGAGGAGAAGATGCGCTATCTGCCGCTGCAAGACGATATCGCATCGACGGCGTTTTGGTATCAGCGTGAGCCGCACGCGCCGTTTCCCGAGCTTCCAGGGCTAAACGGGCTCGAGGTGGTTTAGCGAGCCGTGGTCTGTTTAGTGAGGGTGTCGCGCCCGCAGCTTCCCCCGTTTTGCAGGAACGCGCTCGAGGTCCTCGACGAGTTCAAGCTTCCGTAGCCGCGAGAGGGCCACGCCCCC